>CAIMSU010000308.1 GCA_903844155.1 uncultured Pseudomonadota bacterium
CTTCGACCGGCAGCCTGCTACCCGGCGCTTCGGCGCCTACCGGGATGGGACTTGCACCCACAAGGTAGATGCAGCCCGCCGCCGCGCTCGTCCCCGCCTGCGCGGATTCGGGCTCGGAGGCTTCAGGACGCACCATGCCGCAACCTACCCCGGCGGCGCCCGTTCCTTGATACTGCCGCCCGATGTCCGCGCCCGGAAGCCTCGTCATCTCGCTCGACTTCGAGCTGCACTGGGGCATGCACGACAAGTGGACGGTCGAGGAGTACAAAGCGAACCTCGACGGCGCGCGCGCGGCGATCGACGGCACGCTGTCGCTGTTTGAGCGCTACCAGATCCGCGCTACCTGGGCGACCGTCGGCATCCTGTTCTGCGACGGGCGGGGCGACGCGCTCGCCCATGCGCCAACGCAAAAACCAGCCTACGACCGTCCGAACCTAGACCCATATCCGCTGTTGGCGCGATGCGGGGACGATGAGGCCGCTGACCCGCTGCACTTCGCCCCCTCCGTCGTCGCCCGGATCGCCTCCGCCGATGGCCAGGAGATCGGCACCCACACGTACTCGCACTACTACGCGCTGGAGCACGGCCAGACGTCCGACCAGTTCGCCGCGGACATCGCCAGCGCGTGCATGGTCGCCGAGCGCGCCGGCGTGACACTCTCGTCGATCGTCTTCCCAAGAAACCAGGTCTGCCGCGAGTATCTCGACGTGTGCAGGAAGGCCGGCATCGTGGCCTACCGCCCGAACCGTGAGACCTGGATGCAGACCCCGAGGCCGAGCCGCGACGAGAGCCGGTTCCGCCGCGCCCTGCGCCTCACGGACACCTACCTGCCGCTCGAGGGCGACGTCGTCCGCCCCTCCATCGACCCATCGGGCGTTGTCGCGGTCCCGTCCAGCCGACAGCTTCGACCGGTCGGCACCCGGCGTTCACCGCTCGAAGACCTGCTCCAACGCCGGATCCTCGCGGGCATGCGCCAGGCGGCGACCACCGGGGCCGTCTACCACCTGTGGTGGCACCCGCACAATTTTGGCGCCGCGGTCGGGCGAAACCTGGAGCAGCTTGAGGTGATCCTCAAGCATCACGCGTCCTTGCGGGCGCGCCACGGCATGCGCTCGGAGTCGATGGGCGACGTTGGGCACCGCACGCTCGCGGAGGGCGCGCGGTGACTGGAAAGCCCAGGATCGCCCTCCTCATGGGGACGGGCGAGTCGTCCCGGATCATCTTCCACGCGATCGACGAGGCGCTGGGGATCTGCGGCGTTGTGCGCGAGCAGTCCCCGAGCCGACGGACCTTGACGAAGCGGCGCTACCAGAAGCTCGGCGCCGTGGAGGTCGGCGGTCAGCTCGCGTTCCAGCTCGCGGTACAGCCGCTCGTCGTGCGTCGCGGGCGGGCGCGCATCGCGCAGATCCTCGCCGAGACCGGCATGGACTGGAGCGACATCCCCGAGGATCGGGTTGTGGACGTCGCCTCCGTCAACACGCCCGAGGCCGTCGAGGCGCTCGCGGCGCTGAAGCCAGACGTCGTCCTGGTGAACGGCACGCGCATCATCGGCAAGAAGACGCTCGCGGCGCTCGGCGTCCCCTTCGTCAACACGCACTCCGGCATCACCCCGCGCTATCGCGGCGTTCACGGCGGCTATTGGGCCCTCGCGGAGGACCACCCAGAGTGGTGCGGCGTGACCGTGCACCTCGTCGACACCGGCATCGACACCGGCGGCGTGCTCGCCCAGGCCGTCATCCAGCCCAAGCCGGAGGACACGTTCGCCTCCTACCGCTTTCTCCAGCTTGCAGCGGCGATCCCCTGCCTCATCCGCGTGTTGCCGGAGGTTGCGGCTGGCAACGCGAAGCCCGCCACGCCGCTCGCGCCGACCGCGCCGCTCTACTACCACCCGACGATCTGGGGCTACCTGCGGACGTGGTGGATGCGCGGGGTCCGTTAGCCGAGCGGCCCGCAGCGTCGGGCAGCCCGGCCCCCGCCGCGATATTCCCTCGCCAGACCTGATGTTCACCGACCGCAAGTACGACCTGGCCCGGCAGTGGTCCAACAAGGTGCTTCGGGACCTCGCACCGGCGTTTTCCGGCGAGACCGTGAACGTCTCCGGCTGGGACGACCGCGACAAGCAGGGTGGTCGCTACCGGGACTACTTCTCCGGCGCGACGACCTACTTGCGCACGAACTACGGCGGTCACAACGGCCTTCAAGGCGACGACGGCGAGATCGCGTTGGACCTCTCGGCGGCATTGCCTCCGGAGCTGGCCGCCCGCTTCGACGTCGTCTACAACCACACCGTGCTTGAGCATATCTTCGAGGTGCGAACAGCGTTTGCGAACCTCTGCACGATGAGCCGGGACGTCGTCATCGTCGTCGTTCCGTTCTGCCAGGTCCAGCACGAGAGCGCCGACTGGGGCGACTTCTGGCGGTTCACGCCAACCTGCCTGCGCAAGATGTTCGAGGTCAACGGCTTCACGCCCATCTTCGAGGCGGAGTCGCCCGACGAAAACGCCGCGATCTACCTGCTGATGGTCGGGTCCCGGCACCCGGAGCGGCACGCCGGCAAGCTTCCCGCGCACGCTCCCGTCCCGATCGCCGGCGCGTGGATCGGGAGAAGAAGGCTGGTCACAGGGGTCCAGTTCGTCAAGCACCGCGTCCGCAGCGCGCTCGGGATGAAGAACCCGTATGAGTAGCGGCGCGACGAGCCGACCGGCGACGGGCCGATTGAGCCGGGAGGAGCGCGACATCCAGTCGTTCCTGCGCCTCGGGTACTTCATCCACTACGAGGCCGACCGTCGGCCGATCGACTTCGCGCGAATCGACCGGGCGGCCTGGGCCCACACGCCCCCTGCGGAGCTGCGCCGCATCGGCCTTGAGAAGGCACGGGAGACCTTCGCGGCGCTGTACCGACCCGGCGGCCTGCACCTCATCCCGCTCTCGGGGGGCATGGACAGCCGGTTCATCCTCGCGTGTCTGCTGGAGCACACGGACGCCGGCAACCTCCACACGCTCACCTACGGCACGCCGGGCACCTACGATTTTGAGATCGGCTGCAAGCTCGCCAAGTTCGTCGGCACCCGGCACAGCGCCATCCCCATCAACAAGTACAGCTACCACCTGGATGAGCTGCTCGACACGGCGAAACGCACGCAGAATCAGGCGTTGCTCTTCCATCATCCCCCGCTCTGGGAGATGGACAGGCGCTTTGGCGGGGCGACGATCTGGTCCGGCTACGTCGGCGACGCCGTCGCGGGCAGCCACCTCCACGATCCGCCTGCCACCTCGCTCGACGCGGCACGTCGCGCGCATCTGCACCACCGAACGTTCGTCCACTCCACGCGCCTCCACACCTGCGACGACGACGAATTCCTGCCGTACATGGGCGGTGGCGGCATGGACCCGCACGCGCTCACCTGGGACGAGCAGGTGCTGTTCGGCGAGGCGGTCGCGAAATTCACAGCACCACTGGTACTTTTTGACGGTTTTGACTGGCAGACCCCGCTCATCAACACGCCGTGGATGGATCTCCTGTTCAGCGTGCCCGACCACGAGCGTCACGGGCAGAAGCTGATGTTCGACATCGGCCGGGAAGCCTTTCCCAAGCTGTTCAATTTCCCGTGCAAGAACCGGGTTGGGCACACGTTCGATACGCCGGACGCCATCGTGAAGGCGACGTTCTACCTCAACCGCGCGCGCCGGCTCGCGCACCGGTTCATCCCGGGGATCCAGTGGCCAAGCTCGCAATTCAACGACTTCAACGAGGAGCTTCGGCGGAGCCCGGACCTGCGGGAGATCGTCCGGGGCAGCGTTGCGGACCTGAAGGCTCGCGGGATCTGCGACTGGATCGACGTCGATGCCCTCTGGCGCCGACACGACCGAAGGACCCACGATCACGGCGACGCGCTGGTCACGATGGCCTCGCTGGAGATCGTGCTGAAAAGCCGGGAGTTGGCCGAACGGTCTGCTTCGAGCGCTCGGGCCCAGCCGTGAGGATCGCCTATCTCTCCGGCGCCCACATCCCCTCGCGCGGCGCAAACGCAGTCCACGTGATGCGGATGTGCCAGGCCATGGCGCGGCTCGGCCACGAGGTGACCCTCCACGCCCGACCTGCCGGCGAAAACGCGAAGGGCACCGCCGGCTCACAGACGATCGCGGCCGACGACGATTTTGCATTTTACGGCGTCGAACGCTGCTTTCGTATCGAAAAGCAGCCGCGCCCGGACGTGCGGGTGTGGGGCGCGTTTGCGAGCGCGTGGCGCACGCGGCGGGCGGTGCTGGCAGGCCCACGCCCCGATCTCATCTACGTCCGCGAGGTCTGGTCGCTCGCGCTTGTCGCTGACCTCGGCATCCCCTACGTTTTTGAGTCGCACTGGGCGCCGAGCCACCTCCCCGCGTGGCAGCGTGCGATGGAGCGGGCCTTGCTCAAACGGGCCGACTGCGTGCGCGTGGTGCTGATCTCCGAGGCGTTACGGACGATCTACAGTCTGGACTTTCCGTGGCTGGAAGCGTCACGCACCGTGGTCTGCCACGACGGCGCCGATGCCGTCCCCGCAACGACGACGCCTCGTCCCGTTCTCGGCCGGCGCGGTGCGCTGCAGGTCGGCTACATCGGGTCTTTCTGGCCCGGCTACGGCGTAGACGTGGTCGAGGCGCTCGCCCGGCGCATGCCGCACGTCGACTTCCACATCGTCGGCGGGGATCCGTCGCAGGTCGCGACCCATCAGACCTCGACCGCCGGCGTCCCAAACCTGCGCTACCACGGTTTTGTCGCCCCCTCAGCCCTCCCCGCCATCTACGCCGATCTCGACGTCGCCCTCGCCCCCTACCAGGCCGGCACCGCGCACATCGGCTGGATCTCCCCGATGAAGCTGTTTGAGTACATGGCCCACGGCAAGGCGATCGTCTGCTCCAACTTTCCCGTGATGGCCGAGATCGTGGAGGATGGGGCGACGGGCCTGCTCGTCGAACCGGCGAGCGTGGACGCCTGGGTCGGCGCGGTCGAGCGGCTCGCGGACGCGGACGTGCGCGCGCGCATGGGGACCGCTGCGCGAACACGGCTCGAGGACGAATTCACCTGGAACACCCGTGCGAGTCGGGCGCTGCGTGGCCTCGACGGCCCGCTGGAGAGGACCCCTTGACGCACGCCCCAGCTTTGGCCCCCTCGCCCGCCCCATCCAAGCTGCTCGGCTACCTCTTGCGCCGCGAGACGGCCTGCCGACAGCTCCAGCACCAGGCAATTGCCCGCTATGGACCCATGCTCTCCGGCCGGATCGTCGAACTTGGGGCGTTGGGCGACGGGCGACGGGCGCTGGTTCCGGGCGCGACCGAGTACGTGACGTCCAACAAGGGCGAGGCCGGAGACGTGCGGTTGGACGCCGAGAATCTGGACCTGCCCGACGAGAGCTTTGACGGCGTCGTTTGCGAGAGCATGTTCGAGCATGTGGAGCACCCCGAGCGCGTCGTCAGCGAGATTCGCCGGATCCTGCGCCCCGGCGGCCGGCTTTTGATGCTCAACCCCTGGATGTACCCCTACCACGCAGCGCCCGATGACTACCGGCGCTTCTCGGGCTCGGTATACGCCCACATCCTGACCGGCTTCTCGATCCTCGAGGTTGAGCCGCTCGGCAACTTCTGGACGACCATGGCGACCTACGCGCAGCTCAAGGTGCTGCCGTGGCGCGAGCTCTCGGTGCCCGACCGCTTGACACGTCAAGTGTTGGGCGCGCCGCTGCTCGCCGCCGGAATGGGCAGCTACCTGGTCGGGTGCGTGCTCCGCAAGCCCGACGACTTTGCGCTCATGTACGCGGTGGTTGCCCAGAAGGACTAGCTGTACTCGGCGAGCCAGGCCTGGAACATCAGCACGTTCCAGAGCTGGTAGCCCCAGTCGCGGCGGCCGGAAAGGTGCTCCTCCCAGCGAAGCCGGATCGGACCCGGACGCAGGTAGCCCTCGCGCAGCAACCGCCCCTCGTCGAGCAACGCCTCCGCCCAGTCGCGCAGCGGCCCGCGTAGCCAGGCCCCGACGGGGATGGCAAACCCCATCTTCGGACGCTCGATCAGCGCGCGCGGGACGTGCTTGTAGAGCACCTCGCGGACGATCCACTTGCTCGTCCCGCCGCGGATCTTGAGGTGGAGGGGCAGGCGCCAGGCGAGCTCGATCACCCGCCGATCCAGGAACGGCACGCGGGTCTCCAGCGAGACCGCCATCGCCGCGCGATCGACCTTGCAAAGGATGTCGTCCGGCAGATAACTACAGGCGTCCATCGCCATCATCTGGTGTTCGATCCCGTCCAGATCCGCGACTGCCGACCACCCGCTGGCCGTCGCAGCCTCGCCGCCGATCACGATGCTCGCCGGGTCGGCCCAGATGGAGACGAGCTGGTCGTAGAGGGCCGCGCCCGGACCCACGCGCAACGCTCCAGCCAACTTGTGCGCCTTGTACCCCGGCATTCGCAGGTGCGCCCTTCGGGGCAGCGCGGGTTGGAGCCGGTCGTAGGCGCGGTCCCATTGGTCGGGGCCGAGCACCAGCAGAGCGCGCGCGGCGGCGCGGCGCATGGGGGCTGGCACCCGCTCCAGCTTCCTCGCCCAACTGTACCGGTTGTAGCCACCGAACAGCTCATCGCCGGCGTCACCCGAGAGGCTCACGGTCACCTTCGTCCGCGCGAGCTGGCTGACCAGGAAGGTTGGGACCTGCGAGGGGTCCGCGAACGGCTCGTCGTACATCGTCGGCAAGCACGGGATCACGGCCTGCGCCGCGGCGGACGTCACGACCAGCTCGGTGTGATCGGTGCCGAGATGGGCGGCAACGGCGCGCGCGTGGGGTGCCTCGCTGAACGCCGCCTCCTCAAAACCGATGGTGAACGTGTGGATCGGCCTGGCTGCGCGCGCCTGCATCAACGCCACAATCACAGATGAATCAACGCCACCGGAGAGGAACGCTCCAATGGGCACATCGGACATCTGCTGGGAGGCGACGGCGTCGCCGAGGCAGGCCTCCAGCGCGGCGACCGCTTCGACATCCGAGCCGGCGAAGGGGTCGGCGAGGCCGCGTCGGGCCACGTCCACGAGCGACCAGTAGAGCCGGGGCTGGGCGGCCCTGGCCTCGTCGGCAGTGGCGGTCGGGATCGTGAGGATCGAGGCGGGGAGCAGCTTTCGCACGCCCTCCCAGATCGACAGGGGCGCCGGGATCTCGGAGTACCGCATGAACGCGGCGAGCGCGACGCGGTCGACCCTGCCGACGAAGGCGGGGTGGGCTTTCAGCGCCTTGAGCTCCGAGCCGAACAGCAGCGTGTCGCCGAACCAGCCGTAGTAGAGCGGCTTTTCGCCCATCCGGTCGCGCGAGAGCGTGAGCGTGCACGTGCGGCGATCCCACACGGCAAACGCGAACATTCCGATCGCGCTCCGGACGGTCTCCTCAACGCCCCAGGCCTCAAAGCCTGCCAGCAGCGTCTCGGTGTCCGAGTGGCCGCGGAAGGTCGGGGCCGCCGATCCAAGCTCACGGCGGAGGTCCAGGTGGTTGTAGATCTCCCCGTTGAACGCGATGACAAAACGCTCGCCCGCCGAGACCATCGGCTGGTGCCCTGCGGGCGAGAGGTCGACGATGGAGAGCCGAGCGTGCCCGAGGCCCACGGCACCCTCGCACCACACCCCCTCGTCGTCTGGCCCACGGTGTCGTAGCGCCCGCGCCATCGCGCGCACGTCACCGCCAGCGACACCCCCAGCCAGATCCAACGCGCCGACGATTCCGCACATCGGCCGCTACTTCTTGTATCCGACGGCCGTCCAGTACGGGACCTTCTCGGAAAAGACGATCCGCTCCAGCCCCGCCGCCTCCATCATCGCCAGCACCTCGGCCCGCGTGAACCGCTGCTCCAGCCGCGTGCCGAACCGATCGAGCGCGTCCGTCCGCATCGAATAGAACGACTTCTCCCGGTAATTGCTCAGGGGAACGCTGTGGATCGGCAGGCCGAGCCGGTCAAGGACGCGCGCGGTCCGGGCAAGGGGCCAGTAGACCGTCGCCGCGATGAGCTGGCTGGCGGCGTACTTCGGCGCCTCCGGCAGCACCGAGATCCCGCGCCGAAACCCGTCGCTGAGCTGCCAGGCCGCCTTGTACCAGAGGGGCTGGTTGTCGAAGCGGTAGTAGAGATAGATAAGGAACGGCGCGCCTTTCTTCAACTTTCGCACGCAAGCCGCGATGCCCGCCTGGGTATCCGGCACGTGGTGGAGCACGCCGAGCGAGTAGCCAAAATCCATCGACCCGTCGGGCAGCGGGATCGCGTCGACCGTTGCCTGGTGGAACGAGCAATTCGTGGCGTCGGACAGGTTGCGCCGGGCGACGTCGATGGCGGCGGATGGGTCGATGCAGTGGAGGTGGCCGACCCGACCGTGGACCTCCGCGGCCCACCGGCCAGACCCGCAGCCAAGGTCAAAGCCGACAGCATCTTTCGGCAGGACCGACCACGGAAAGACGCCGAAGTACTCCTGAAAGACGGCAGCGCGCTCAGCGGCACCCATGCCGGTCTGGTCGAAGCGCGACCACTCCGCGCCAAAATCGTCGACGACGTTCTGGTCGGCGTTCTGGGTGCCGCTGCGCGCGGCATCGTCCGAGGATTCAGGCATCGTCGTGGGGTTTCCTATGCTGGGTCCCAGGCCGTGGCAAGCGGCCAGTCAACCGCGCCGCCAGGCGGTCAGCGGGGCATGGCCCGGCAGGACTCGAGCAGCGTCGCGGCGTTGGACGCAACGCTTCCGCTGAGCAGGTCCCACCGCTGGATCTCGTCGATACACCCCCGGGGATCCCCGGCGCGCTCGTGCGTGGCAGCGACCTGCAGCGCAAGATCGGGGTCCATCGTGCCGTCTACCTCAAACCGCCGGGAAAGCTCGAGCGCCGCCTTCGGCCCCCCACCGGACTCTGCACTTTGTAGCGCCCGAATCCGCAGCGCGGGCGACGTCGTCGCTCCTTCCAGGAACGCGGCAGTCGCGTCGTCATGCCGACCGAGAGCGGTAAGGACGTCGCCGTAGGCCGCCAGCACCTTCGGGTCGCCGGGGCGGCGCACGAGCATGTCGCGAAGCCAATCCTCGGCCAGCGCCGGGCGGCCGACCTGGACGAGGATCGTGGAGCGGAGCAGATCGTCGCCGTCCGCGACCGGGTCGAGGCGAGCGGCCTGCTCGATCGCGAGCAACGCCGTCTCCAAATCACCCTTCCGGAACAGGAGGTAGGCGAGGGCCGCCGAGTATTGAGCGTCGACGGGCTCCAGCGCCTGCACCCAGTACACTCCGACCGGAAGCTCCGCGTAGGCCTCCTCCAGCCCGGGCCCCGACCGTCGGAACGCTTCTGTCCACCGCTGCGCCGCAAGGAGATTGTCGCCTTGCGCGTGCGCGACGTGCGCGAGCACGACCCAGGAGCGGTAGTCCGAGGGGTCGCGGGCCTCCGAGCGCTCCAGCAACGCGGTGGCCTCCTCATACCGATGTTCGTGGGCGAGAATGGTCGCGGCGCTGCGGAGCGCGTCCGGGTCATCGGGGTAGCGATCCCGGATCGCCAGAGCCGTCGTGACCGCCCCCTCGCTGTCCTTCGCTGCCTGGGCCGCCCACGCCGCGTAGAGCTGCCCCTCGGCACCGGTGTCCAAGAGCAGGGCCAGCGCGTGCGCCCCCTGCGCAGCAGCCGCCGGATCCCTGGCGAAGTCGCCGACAGCCGCCCGGCCCCATTCAATCCCGGCCTGGCGGAGCTGGATCAGCACGGCCGGAACTTCAAAGAGCGCAATCCCGATGAGCAGCCCGCGCACCCACCGTGTCTCCACGGACCGCGGCGGCCCGTAAGCGACGATGGCACACGCCAGCACGGCCAGCGCCGCCATGGCGATCGTCGGGATCTGAAGGGGGAAATCCACGAACGCGTAGAGCGCGAGGGCAAGAAGCCCGAACACCATGCCGTCCCGGCGTCGGGTCGGGGCGACGGGCAGAGGCCGGAGCACGATCACGGCCACCGCACCGCCGACGAGCCCGATCAGCCCCGTCGTCACCAGCCACTCCAGCGGATCGCTGTGCGCATGCGCGAACGAGGCGAACGCGAAATCGGACCGGTAGGCCCGGATCGCCTGTTTGAACGTGCCTCCTCCCGTCCCCGCCAGCCAGTACTGCGAAAGCATCCGTAGCGCGTCGCCCCACACGCCCGCCCGCGCCGCCACGGACCCGTGCACCCAGCCACCCCCGCGCGTCACGAGGTGCACCAGCCCCGCGATACCCGCAACGCCGAGCGCGGCCAACGGGCGCACGGACGACCGACGCCACGCCCACATCACCGTGATCAGCACGGTCACCACCATGCCCCCCACCGAGTCGACGAGCACCAGCAGGATGCCAGCGAGCGCCGCCACCACCCACGCCAGGCCCCGGTTCCACCGCGGCTGCTCGGTGTTGAGCGCCATGCCGACAGCCACCGGGCCCCCGAGCAGCATCGCCGCCCCGGCATGATCCGGGTTCACGAACGGCGCAAAGAACGGCGAGGGCGCTCCCTGCGGCGTAATCAACCCCAGAACGCTGGTCGCGCCCGCCGCACCGTGCAGGATGCCGCACACCGCAACCAGCGCCGTGACCGTGGTGATCGCCGCCTCGCCGCCATCCTTCGGAAAGCGCCCCGCGACCCAGACAGCAACCAGCGCGCCAAACCCCGTCAGCAGCGCGACTGTCGCCATCTGCTCCGGCACCTGCGAGGGGTCCGTCGCCAGGGTCCACCACGCCGCGTCAGGCCGCGCGAGCGCGAGGCCCGGGGCCACGATCCGCGCGATGCCCATCGGCACGGGAACCAGGCCGACCGAGAGCGTCAGCATCAGCACCAGCCCCGCCCCCGCGACCCGCAGCGCGACCCCCGCAGGTCGAAGTCCGTGGTTCGGAACCCGGTACGCGAGCGCGCACCCGACGATCACGCCGAGGCCCAGCCCCGCCTGGGCAAGCGGGCGTACCGCCCCCAAAAACAAGCTCGAACCCAGGAAGGTGAGCAGGATCCAGACACCGAGCACGAGGAGCGGTGGTTTGGCGGATCTCCCCGTCATGTCCCCGGGGCCTTACTTGGCGGCCCGAGCGGGCTTCTCGTATTCGTAGTACCGATAGCGATAGTTATAGTGGTACTTGTACTTGGAGGTCGGCCCGGTCAGGTCGACGTTGTTGACGACCACGCCGATCACGATGGCGCCCACCTGTTGCAGGCGGAAGACGACGTCGCGAACGAGCCAACGGGAGACCGTCTTCTCCCGAACGACGAACACCACGCCGTCCACCAGCTTGGACAGGATGGCGGCGTCCGACAGGCTGCTCGCGGGGGGCGTGTCGATGAAGATCATGTCGTACTGCGTGTCGAGCAGGTCGAGCAGGTCGGACGTCGCGGTCGACGCCAGCAGCTCGTTCGGACGGTCCGTACCCGTCCCGGCAGGCAGCAGGTCGAGGCCCTCGACCCCGGTAGGCACGATCGCATCCGCAAGATCCCCGCCAGCCAGCACGGTGGAGAGCCCACTGGTCTTCGGGAGGCCGAACACGTGATGCAGGCGCGGACGACGCATGTCCGCGTCGATCATCAGCACCCGCCGGCCCAGGATCGCGAACGAGACCGCCAGGCTCACGATCGTGTTCGTCTTCCCCTCGGACTTGAACGAGCTGGTCACGAGCACGCGCCGAAGCGACTTTCCGGCCGGATTCAACTCCAGCACGGTGCGGATGGACCGGACGGCCTCAGCCGCGGCCGAGCTCTGGTGCTCCTGGGTGTACAGCGCCCGGCGGCGGTCGTCCGAAGCGTCGCCATCGGAGATCCGGGGAACCATGCCCAGAAAGGGCACGCGCAGGTACGTGGAGACGTCGAACGGCGTGCTGATCGTGTCGTCGAGGTATTCGATCAGGAAGCCGACCACGCAGCCGAGGCTGATGCCGACGAGGATGCCGAGCATGAGGTTGAACGGGATGTTCGGGCTCACCGCGACCGTGTTCGCCCGCGCCTTGTCGATGCGCCGGACGTTGGAGAGCTTGGTCTGGGCGGCGAGCTCCAGCTCCCCCTGACGCTGGCTAAGCGTCGCATAGAACGCCTTGTTCCGGTCAAGGTCCAGCTTGAGGCGCTCGTACTGCTCGTGCAGGCCCTGCCGGTCCAGCAAGCGCGACTTGGCCGCGTCGATCTCTGCGGAGAGGCTCTTCTCCTTGGCGCGAAGGATCTCGAGCTGCGCCTTCTCGGTCGCCAGCGTGCGCTCGACCTCCTTCTTGAACTCGGCCTCGATGCCGGCAAGGCGCGCATCGGAGTACTGGCGCTCCGGCATGCCCTCCAGGTAGCGCGCGCGGATCTTGGCGTTCTCCGTCGCCGCGGCCGAGTATTCGTCCGTGAGGGAGCTCACGAGCGGCGTGTTCATGTCCTTGGCCAGCGCTTCGTACTGCTTCTGGGCAAGGAGCTGCTCATGGCCCTGCACGGTCGTCTCAAGGAGCACACGCTTGGTGTTCACCTCCCCAAACGCCGCGTTCAGCGCGTCCATCGAGGCTGAGAGCTGGGTGGTCTGCTGCTCCGCGTCCGCGAGATCGTGACCGGACTCGTAGGCCATCAGCGCGGTCGTACCGTCCACCACGCGCTTGTTGTACTCGGTGAGCTGGTCGGTCAGCCAACCCTCGGCGCTCAACGCCGACTCCTTGCGGCCGTCCAGGTTCTTGTCGTAGTAGGCGTCCGCCACCAGATTGGCGAGGCGCGCCGCGCGCTCAGGGTCCGTGTCGGTGATCGTGATGTCCACGAACTCCGAGTCCTTGCGCTGGTTGGCAGAGAGCATCTCGTTCAGCTTGCCGGCGCCGTTGCTGGCGAGGGTCAGGTCGTTGGTCCCGAACTTCTCGTAGCGCCGCACGACGTCTTCGAGCAGGTCGCGGCTCTCAAGGAGGTCGAGCTGCGTCTTGAGGTAGGTGTGCTCCTGGGACAGGTGGTCGTAGTCGACGACCTCACTCACCCGCGCCTCCTGACCGGCCTCCGGCGAGATCTGGATGACAGCGGTAGAACGGTAGAGACGGGTCGTCATCAGGCTGACGACGAGGGCGAGGGTGACGACGACGGCAGTGATCACGACGATCACCTTCCATTGCACCTGCAGGATGCCCCAGACCTCCGATGCGCTCAGCGCCGCCGGACCCGCCTCAGGGGGTGCAAATTGCTCCACTTCATCCACGCGTGCTCCGAACGTATGCCGGGCCACCTTAGCACGGGGCGCGCCGAAAGCGACCCGAAACCGGTCGCCCCGGCGGCCATCGCCCGGAACGCTGCGTTACCGGTAGGGGGTGAGACTGCTCGTCACAGGTGGTGCGGGATTCATCGGCTCCGCCGTCATCCGGCAGACGATCGCCGAGACCGACCACGTCGTCGTCAACGTGGACGCGCTGACGTACGCCGGCGACCTGCGCCGTCTGGGATCTGCCGGTGCGAGTCCCCGTCACCACTTCGTGCACCTCGACATCTGCGACGGGCTCGGCCTCCACGCCGTCCTCGATGCGCACCGGCCGGACGCGGTGATGCACCTCGCAGCCGAATCCCACGTCGACCGGTCAATCGCTGCGCCTGCAGCGTTCATCCAGACGAATGTCGTCGGGACGAGCGTGCTGCTGGATCAGGTCCTGGGCTACTGGCAGGCCCTCGCCCCCGTCGCCCGTGACCGGTTCCGCTTCCTCCACGTCTCGACCGACGAGGTCTACGGCTCCATCGACCCGCCCGCCCGTGCCAACGATGACTGTTCATACCAACCGAATTCCCCGTACGCGGCGAGCAAGGCGGCCTCCGACCACCTCGCGCGTGCGTGGCACCGCACGTGGGGGCTGCCTGTCGTCACCTCGCACGGGTCCAACACCTACGGCCCCCATCAGCACGTGGAGAAGCTGATCCCACGCATGATCGCACGCGCGGCGGCGGGTCAGCCCATGCCCGTGTACGGGTCGGGCGAGAACGTGCGGGAGTGGCTGCACGTCGAGGACCACGCCCGCGCCCTTCGCCTCCTCGTCGACCGGGGCGTGCCCGGGCGCAGCTACAACGTCGGAACCGGCGACGAGCGCGCCAACATCGACGTGGTCCGTCAGATCGCCGCCGTCCTCGACGAGCTTCGGCCGGCCGCTGCGCCACATGCCCGCTTCATCACCTCGGTCGCCGACCGCCTCGGACACGATCGTCGCTACGCCATGGACGCCGATCGCATACGCACGGAGCTGGGGTGGACGCCAAACGTCGCGTTCAACGAGGGTTTACGCGAGACCGTGCGGTTGACGTTGGCGCAACAGGCGGAGGCGCGATGAAGGGAATCGTGCTCGCGGGAGGTTCGGGCGCACGCCTCTACCCGGTCACCCGGGCAGTCTCCAAGCAGCTCCTGCCGATCTACGACAAGCCGATGATCTACTACCCGCTCTCGACGTTGATGCTCGCGGGCATCCGCGAGATGCTGATCATCACGACACCGCAGGATCAGGCGCAGTTCCGGGTGGCGCTCGGCGATGGAGAACAGTGGGGGATCCACCTTGATTACGCCGTGCAGCCACGTCCCGAGGGCCTGGCGCAGGCGCTCCTCATCGGCCGCGACTACCTTGCGGGGGGCCCGTGCGCGCTGATCCTCGGTGACAACCTGTATTATGGTCAGGGCCTGGGCGAGCTGTTGCGTCGGGCGGCTGCAGCGACCGTTGGGGCGACGGTTTTCGGCTACCGCGTCCTCGACCCCGAGCGCTACGGGATCATGACCATCGACAAGGCTGGAAAGGTGACCTCCATCGTGGAGAAGCCCGAGAAGCCCTCGTCAAGCTGGGCGGTGACCGGACTGTACTTCTACGACGGGCAGGCCTGCGACATCGCCGCGAGCGTCCGACCTTCGGCGCGCGGGGAGCTGGAGATCACCGACGTGAACCGGACGTATCTGGAGCGGGGCCAACTGCGCGTCGAGACCCTGAGCCGGGGCATCGCGTGGCTGGACACCGGGACGCACGAATCGCTGCTCGAAGCCGGGGAGTTTGTGCGCGTCGTCGAGCACCGGCAAGGCCTCAAGATCGCGTGCCTGGAGGAGGTGGCGTGGCGCATGGGGTACATCGACAGCGCCCAGGTCCTGCGCCTCGCGGAGGGCATGGCGCGCAGCGAGTATGGGCAGTACCTGGTGCGGATGATCGGCATGGAGGCACGCTGATCGCCGGGCAACGCCTGCTGGTGCTGGGGGCCTCCGGGCTGGTCGGCGGGGAGGTCGCACGACGGGCAACCGCACGGGGCTGGGCCGTGACAGGGGCCGCCAGGACGGCGCGTGGCGAGGCGACGGTGCTGGTCGACGCGACCGACACAGACGCGCTGATGGACCTGGTGCATCGCTACGAGCCCGATGCCATCGCGATCTGCGCGGCATGGCCGCACGTCGACGGATGCGAGCGCGAGCCCGCGCGCAGCCTGCGGGAGAACGTGGGCACGGTCGACAACGTCATCCGCGCGACCGCCGGATCCGCCTGCCGCATCCTCCACTACTCCAGCGACCTCGTGTTCGATGGCAGTAAGGCCGAGAGCGTCGAGAGCGACCCCGTCAGCCCCCTGAGCGTGTACGGTCACCACAAGCGGCTCGCGGAGGAGCTGCTGCTTGCACGCGGGCGGGCGCTCGTCGTCAGGACATCCTGGGTCTTTGGGGCGGAGATCCAGAGGAAGAACTTTGCGTGCCAGGTCGTGGACGCCGCTGGCACCGGCGCAGGGCTCGTCGTGACCGGACAGGTTGGCTGCCCGACCTGGAGCGGCTGGCTGGCCGACAGCGCGCTGGATCTGCTGCCGCGGCTCGACGGCATCGTCCATCTGGCCGGTTCGGACTGCCTTACCCGCTCGGCCTGGGCGACGATGCTGGTGCGCGCGCTCGGCCTTCCGGCGGTTGCCCTCCGGGAGGTTCCGATGGGGTCCGTCCCACAGTACGCTCCTCGTCCGTCCCGGATCACGCTCAAGACCGAGCGGCACGCCCTCGTTCAGCCGCCGCTGGACGGGATCCTCTCACGGGAAGGGGGCGGTCTGCGGGCGCAGGCGCGGTAGTCAGCTCTGGTTTTCTGGCAACTCCCGAAGCCGAGGCAGGTGCCGATCGCGCGCCGATTGGGTGACGGGTCCAACGTCGGGCCACGCGATCGCGATGTCCGGGTCGTCCCACGCGATCCCGCGCTCGTGCGCGGGGGAGTAGGCGTGCGTGAGCGCGTAGATCACGTCCGTGTCGGGTTCGAGCGTGCAAAAGCCGTGGGCAAACCCCGCGGGAATCCAGAGCTGGCCCCCGTCGGCCGCGGAGAGGGTGGCGGTCACGTGGCGACGGTACGTCGCCGAGTCCGGTCGCAGGTCCACCGCAACGTCGAAGACGCTGCCGCGAACCACGAACACCAGCTTTCCCTGCGCGGCCGGCGCAGCCTGGAAATGCAGGCCCCGGACGGTCCCCCTCGCCGTCGACGACGACCAATTCTGCTGAACGAACCTCGCCGGGATGCCGGCTGCGGCAAGGTCGTCATCCCGCCACGCCTCCGCGAGCCAACCACGGCCGTCCCCATGACGCGTCGGCCACAGCCGCTTCACGTCGGGGATCTCGCTCGGCTCGATGCGCACCGCTCGGGATTATCAAGAAACCACCAATCCAGGCAGCAACACAGGCTCAACTGAGCCCAACCGGTTAGCACCGCGCCCTCCTCCGCCGAGAACTGCCCGTGCTGTACCGGATCTCCCTGCTGCTGGCCCTGGCCGCGACCGTCGTTGGTCCCGCCGCCGCGCAGGACTACCAGGTCGGCGCCGGCGACACGCTGAGCGTGCAGGTCTTCGACGAGCCGCAACTGAGCCACAGCGCCGTGGTCCCGTCGAGCTGCGATTTGAACCTCGATCTCATCGGCGCCGTGCACATCTGCGGGCGGACGACGACGGAGATCGCGGCGGACATCCAGGCCCGCTACGCAAACGGCTTTCTGGTCTCCCCGCACATCATCGTCGAGGTGACCACCTACGGGAGCCAGAAGATCGAGGTCCGCGGCTCGATCAAGACCCCCGGCATCCAGGTGCTGACCGGGCCGACGTCCCTCTCCCAGGCGATCACCGCCGCGGGCGGACCGGACGGGACGAACGTGGTGGACGTCGAGGTCGACAGCGCCGACGGCAAACAGTCCACGTATCAACTCTCCACCTTGAACCTTACGGAACCACCAGTCCTCGTCAGCGGGGGCGATACGGTCATCCTCCGCCAGGGGCGCCAGGTGTATGTCGATGGGGAGGTCAAGAACCAGGGGTCGGTCGCCTACCGCGAGGGCATCACGGTCTCGCAGGTCGTCACGCTCGCTGGCGGGCCCACGGAGTACGCCACGCTGAGGCGGGTCTTTGTGTTGCGCTCGACCGGGGCGAAGCTGGTGGTGAACCTCGTGCGGGTGCGAAACGGCAAGGATCAGGACGTCGTGCTCGGTCCGGACGACCGCGTGACCCTAAGGCGGTCGTATTTCTAGCCGCCAACCGCGTGAAGGGGCGTGCGCGCATGCACGCTCCGGAATAGGCTTCGGGCGTGCAGAGGCTGAGCGCGTGAAATTGTTGTGTCCGAGGCGCTCCGGCTTCGCGCTCGCCGTGCTGTTTTCGGCGTCCGCGGCTCATGCCGACCCTGGCCAGCACTTTGTGGTGGGCAGCACGACCATCTCACCGGGGGTCGCCGCGGGCGTCGAGTATTCGACGAACCCGTACCACGCGGTCGCGACGGTACCGGGGTCCGACGCCGTCGACCTCACGGTCGCCCCCAAGCTCGACCTCAAGCTGCAGCGCGACGACCTCCAGCTCACGCTCGGCGGCGACTACACGCTGAAGAAGTACTTCGGGGCCGACGTTCCGCTCGACCAATACAACGCGTTCGACGCCCGCGCCGGGCTCGACGCGTTGACCAAGTCCGTCGTCGGCCTCCACCTCAGTGAAGATGCCGGCCTGCAGAACTCGCCCCTCGATCTGGCAACGTCGGCGTACCCGTTCACGACCGAGACCTCCAGCATCTCCGACGGCGCCCTCGCGGTCCGCCCCGGCTACTCGCTGCAGATCCTCGCTGGCGGGGAGTTCGGCATCAACGACTACGCGACCGCGGACCTGTCCTCCCTCCACGGCTGGTCCCATTACAACACCCGCGACTCGTACGGACCCACCGGGAACGTCGAGTGGCGCTTCCTGCCGCGCACCGCCGTCGTCCTCGACTTCTCCTATCTGCACAGCCACTACCTGACGCAGTCCGTGGCGATCTCCGCGCTGAGCACGACGCCGACGACGTTCCCCGACGCGAACACGATGAAGATCGACGGTGGGCTGCGCGGGCGGGTGACCAACCGCCTCGTGGTCACGCTCATGGCTGGGTACGGCTCGGACGTGTTCGTCGACACCACGGGAGATGCGGCCGCGTCCATCGACCTCGGCCGAAGTTCCACAGGCGGCACGCCCACAGTCGGCGAGGCGTTGCAGCACCTGTTGTTCGACGGCTCGCTCCGCTACAACCTGACGCCAACGACCGCGCTCACCCTCGGCGTCGCCAAGAACTTCCGGGATTCGTACTTCACGAATTACGTTTCCTTCCTCAAGGGCTACGGCTCGCTGGACGCGAAGTTCGGCGATCACATCGGGGTCCTGGGCGAGTTTGACGCGTCAGCCGAGCAGTTCCGCGGCGATGAGACGCGGGATGACGTCGTGCTCAGTGCCACCGGGGATCTCGACTACTACATCCGCCAATGGGTGTGGCTCGATCTCGGCGGAACGTGGGCGCAGCGCGCATCCGACCAGTCGCACACCAACGTGCAGTTCGACGAGTTCACGGGGCACCTCAAGGTCGTCCTTCAGTACTGACCTACGCCCCGTAGTAGTCGCGATACCAGGCTACGAATCGCTCGATGCCCACCTCGATCGGCGTGGCCGGTGTGAAGCCGGTCAGGGCGGCGAGGTCGTCGACGTCGGCCCAGGTCGCGGGCACGTCGCCCGGCTGCAACGGCATCAGGTTCTTGATCGCCGTCTTCCCGAGCGCGCTCTCAAGCACGCCGATCATCTTGAGCAGCGGCTCGGGCCGGTGATTCCCGATGTTGTACACCCGGAATGGCGCGTTGGACATCGAGGGGTCGGCGTGCTTCGGGTCGAACGCGGGGCTCGGCTCGGCCGGCCGCGCGGCCACGCCAAGGACGCCGGTCACGATGTCGTCGACGTAGGTGAAGTCCCGCTCCATCCTGCCTTCGTTGTACACGTCGATGGGCTGGCCGGCCAGGATCGCGCGCGTGAACAGGAACAGCGCCATGTCCGGTCGTCCCCAGGGCCCGTACACGGTGAAGAACCGCAAACCCGTGGTTGGAAGCCGGAAGATGTGGCTGTAGGCATGCGCCATCAGCTCGTTGGACTTCTTGGTCGCCGCGTAGAGCGAGACCGGGTGGTCAACGCCGCGATGCTCGGTGAACGGCATGTCGGTGTGGTTGCCGTACACGGACGACGAGCTTGCGTAGACGAGGTGGCCGACGCTGTTGTGGCGGCTCCCCTCGAGGATGTTCATGAACCCGACGAGGTTTGCCTGCACGTAGGCGTGCGGGTTGGTGAGCGAGTAGCGAACGCCCGCCTGCGCCGCGAGATGGATGACGACCTCGGGCCGAACCTCCGCAAAAAGCTTCGCCATGCCCTCATTGTCGGCGAGATCGAGGCGGACGAACCGAAAGCCCGGCCGACCTTCGAGGCGAGCGAGCCGCGCCCACTTGAGCTTCGGGTCGTAGTAGTCGTTCACGTTGTCGAGGCCGACCACCTCGCGCCCGGCGTCCAGCAACCGCTCTGCGACGTGGAAACCGATGAACCCGGCAACGCCGGTGACGAGGAAAGTACCAGACGCGGACGGGCTCACAGCGACAAGTACCGGAGGCCGGCCGGGACCTGGCTGCGGTCGAGGCAGGACTTCACGTCAAAGACCACGCCGCCCGGCTTCACGCGGGCACACAGCGCGGCCGTACCCTCGGCCAGGTACTCGCGATGGCTCACGGCCAACACGAGCGCGTCCAACCCCCTCAGCCCCTCCGCGTCGACCAGATCGAGCCCGTACTCATGCCGCGCCTCCTCGCTCGTCGCCTGCGGGTCGCTCACCGTCACGGTCGCGCCGTACTCCCGCAGCTCGGTGATGATGTCCGGCACCTTCGAGTTCCGCAGGTCTGGCACGTTCTCCTTGAATGTGAGGCCGAGAACGCCGATGTTCGCGCCCTTCGCCAGCGTACCGCCAAGGTTCATCGCCTTGCAGACCCGCTGCGCGACGTACCGCCCCATGTCGTCGTTGATGCGCCGACCGGCCAGGATCACCTGCGGGTAGTACCCGGCCTGCTCCGCGCGCGCGGTCAGGTAGTACGGGTCGACGCCGATGCAGTGACCGCCGACAAGTCCGGGTGAGAACCGAAGGAAGTTCCACTTCGTCCCCGCCGCCGCCAGCACGTCGCGGGTCTCGATGTTGAGGCGCTCGAAGATCACCGCCAGCTCGTTCATCAACGCGATGTTGATGTCCCGCTGGGTGTTTTCGATGACCTTGGCGGCCTCGGCCACCTTGATCGTGGGCGCGCGATGCACGCCAGCGCTCACGATCGCGCTGTACGCCGCGGCCACGCGGTCGAGCGTCTCCGCGTCCTCGCCCGAGACGACCTTCACGATCGTGTCGAGCCGGTGCTCCTTGTCGCCCGGGTTGATGCGCTCGGGCGAGTAGCCCAGAAAGAAGTCCACGCCGCGCCTCAAGCCCGACTCCTTCTCCAGGATCGGCCCGCAGATCTCCTCGGTCACCCCCGGGTAGACCGTCGACTCGTACACCACCACCGCGCCCTTCCCCAGCACCCGCCCGACCGTCCGCGACGCCGACTCCACCGGCGTGAGGTCCGGCCGACGGTGGCTGTCGATCGGCGTCGGCACCGCCACCACGATGAACGTGCAGCCGCGCAGATCCTCCGGGTCCGACGTCAGGATCAAGCTCGACTCAGCCAGCTCCTCAGCCGTCGCCTCACGCGTCCGATCCTCCCGCCGCTTCAGCGCCTCGACCCGCCCGACCGAGATGTCGAACCCCACCGTCGGGTACCGCCGCGCGAACCCGAGGGCCACGGGCAGCCCCACGTAGCCGAGCCCGACGACGCCGATACGCTCTGCACGTTTGCTTCCTTGCATCTTCACTCCGCTCGCGCGCGAGGCTAATCCGAAACGGGCGGAGGCGGTGCGCCGATGAGCCCGGATTCGCGCCCTGACCCTTGACATGTCGAGCGCCCGATCCGAGCAGCTCAGATCGGGCCCTTGACGTGTCGAGAGCCGGATCTGAGCAGCTCAGATCGGGCCCTTGACGTGTCGAGAGCCGGATCTGAGCAGCTCAGATCCGGCTGGAGGCCAGGGAAAAGGGCGCCCCCAAACTGCCCTGACGCCTCCGGCCTGAAGGCTCGGGCCTCTTTTGGGCGGCTCGCTGCCCTGGGGGCCCGTCCGCCCGGCAGCGGTAGAACGCCGCTTCAGCCCCACGCCCTACTCCGGTCGTCCGTCCGCGCCTGGGGCCGGGTCTTCGGGAGGGTCGGCCCCCAACGTCCGCCCCCGCTTCGCCGCCTTCACCGGCTCTACCGCCAACAATGTCGACCGCGCCTCCTCTGCAAAGCGGCGCGCCCACGACCGGCGGGGATCCGCGGTCACGATCGCCTGGAACAACGCCAGCGCCTTCGCGTCGTCGCCCGCGTCCCGCGCCGCCATCGCAGCCGCCCAGGTGGCGTCCGCGATCGTCGCCCCGACGGCGTAGGCCTCCGGGGAGACCGCATCCCATTGCCGAGCGCGCCGAAGATCCGCGATCTGTGCCGAAAGTTCCTGTTCCTTCGCCGCCGCACCTGCCCAGCACGCCCCGAACGGGGCCTCGGCACGACGATGCATCGCCTGGTCCCACTTCGCGTTCAGTGGCAGGTCCTCCACGGCGTCCCACCACGCGGCCTCCGCGCCATCGCAATCGCCCGCTTGCGCCATCGCCACGGCACGGTCGGAGTCCTGCTGCGACCGCGTCACCGCCTCGGCATCCGCGACGACATGAACAACGTCGGCGAATCGCGCTTCGCCTGCGTCGACGCCCGCGTCGACCGCCTCGCCGCCCTTCACCTCTGTCGCGAGGAGCGGTCCGTTCGGCCCGTCCACCGCAAACGCGAGCGCGTAGTCGCCCGTCGGCAGGTCTTTCGGCAGCTTGAAGGCGTAACGTCCCATGTAGACCTCGTCGGGACGCCACTCGGCCGGCGGGAGCATGCCGTAGCCGAGGTCGGCGTCGAACGTGGCCTCGGCCGGGCCGTGGAGGCGGACGCGCAGCTTCAGGTCGGAGACGGTGCCTTCCGGGCGTCCAAGGCCGAATTCCACGTAGAGCCCCTCGCTGACCGAGGGCGAGCGCACGGTGAAGCCGACGAGCTGAGGCCCACCCTCAAACGCGGCCGAACGCGACGTGTCGCCCGGCCAGGCTGGAGATGTGATGAGCGAGCGGTTCATCCAATCGTTCCAGGTCTTGCCCTTGGCCCTGGTGAGGGGGACGAATTGCCGCTTGAACAAGGCGTTCTTTGGGAGGTTGTCGTCGACGTGCGCGAAGTCAAAGGGGAACCCAGCGTCGGTGGTCGGGCCGCCCGTGTTGAGCACGTAGCGGACGTTGAAGTCCTTCACCGGACGGTGCAGTGCGAAGATGACGTCCGTCAGGCCGAAGAGATCGACGGCGCGGCCCTGCGGGGGCGCCCAGTACGTCTGGCCGCCCATCGCGTGGTCGAGCGTGACCCAGGGGCGCTCCAGGTGCACGGTCGCGGCGACCTCTTTGAGCGTGCGCACCCGCTTGTGGGTGCTCTCGGGCGTCATCGGCTCGGGGCTACGCACATAGCTGGCGAGGTACGCGAGGTTCCAGAGGACCGGCCCGGCGATGAGCAGCCCGTAGACGCCCGCGGCGAGGCCCGAACGCCCGGAACGGTCGCCCTGGCTGACCCAGCCGGCCACTTCGCCAGCGCCGAGCGCCATCAGCAGCGAGAGCGGGACCACGAGCAGCGAGAACCAGCGGTACCCCGCCATCCAATCCCCGCGCGCCGACACCGAGAACGCCACGGTCAGCACG
This sequence comes from uncultured Pseudomonadota bacterium, assembly GCA_903844155.1. Classification (GTDB taxonomy): domain Bacteria; phylum Myxococcota_A; class UBA796; order UBA796; family SXON01; genus CAIUMM01. The sequence goes on from CAIMSU010000308.1 coordinate 23,055, forward strand.
ACAGACCCGGTGCACAGCAGGCGCACAGCACCGTCCGCGGGCTTTACCGTCAGTCGGCTCCGCCACAGGGCGACCAGGCCAAACGTCGCCGCCAACCCTACCATCAGCCCGATCCGCACCTCCCCCACCGCGGGCGTGTAGCCCCTCGCCAACGCGACGCCGAGCGCCGCCGCCCACACGAAAACAGCGATCGCGCGCTTGCCCCTACCCGCCACGCCGATCCACAGGATCGGCAGGAACCAGGCCCATCCCAGCCCCGTCGCCCACTCCAGCAGGTAGGTCCATGACCGGGTCGTCCAGTCGTGCGTCCGGAACGACTCGTCCACGACCTTCGCGTAGTACGGCATGGCGAACGGCAAGGCGAAATAGTCGTAGCGCACGGCGTGGTACACCGCGAAAGGCGCGACGAAGCTGACGATCCAGCGGGCGATGTACCCGAGCGATGGCCCGAGTGGGTCCCTGCCGACCCGCATCCAGGCAGTGACGCCCAACGCGAGCGCGCCGTAGCTCGCGCCCTCCGGACGCGTGATGGCCAGGCCGAAGAACACCACCGCGGACCAGGGAAACTGCGGTCGCTCAAGCTCGCGGACCAGGAGCAGCGCCCCGAGCCCGAGGAGGCATGAGAACAGCGCGTTTTCGAGGCCCGCCGAGGCCCAGATGGCATGTTGGGCGTTGAACGCCACGAGTGCGGCGACGGACAGGGGGATCAGCCTGCCCAGCCACGCCGGCCCGGGGACGTCCAGGCGCCGGCCGACAAAGTACGCCGTCGGCACACACGCCGCCGCGAAAAGACCGCCGAGGACCTTGGAGAAGCCGAACGGGTCCAGCTCGATCCAGCGCCCGGCCCCGAGCAGCGCAATCCACAGCGGGTCGCTGTACCCCTCGATCCGCTCGCCTCCCGGGAAGGCGACCAGGCCATCGCCCAGCGCGAGATTTCTGGCGTACGAGAAGGCGATCCCGGCGTCCTCGACCCACCAGTTGCGCAGCAGCACGCCCGGCACCACGAGCCACAGGCACAGCGCAGCGATGACGGCGAGATCCAGGCGCGATGGGGGCGCCGCCTCGGGCCCTACCGCGTCGAGCGACAAAGGCGCAGCCCGATGTGCCTGGCGCGCCCGTCTGGCGAATCCCCGAGGCGAAACGCCGCGCTCGCAGAACGACGATACGCCGTGAACGCGCCGCCTCGCAGGGACCGCGTGCTCCCGCCTTCGGTGTAGGGGATGAAGCGCCCGTCCAGCACGTTCGGCCCTTCCTGCCGGAACACGTCCAGGCACCAGTCGCGGACGTTGCCGGCCACGCCCCTCACGCCGTAAGGGCTCTCGTCGATCGGGAAGCTGTCCACGGCCGCGGGCGCCGGGCCGGTTCGGAAGCTCTCGCTGGTGTTCGCGAAGGTGGGGTCGAGGTGCTCGCCCCACGGGAACACGCGTCCGTCGACCCCGCGCGACGCCTTTTCACGCTCCAGCTCCCACGGCAGCCGCCACGGAAGTCCGGTGCGGGCAGCCTCCCAGGCAGCGAAGGCGGTCGCGCCGTGCCAATCGATGAGCGTGACCGGCATCTCGTGGCCGCCCTTGGAGGCAAGATCGTACGGCAGCCGGAACGTATTGTCGGCGTTTCGGGCGTAGATGAGGCGTGCGGGTGCACCGACGGTGGGTGGGCGATCACGGGGGGCGAACCGCAACGCGTCGCCCTCCTTTCCGCCGGCGATCAGCGCGTTCAGGTACTCCAGCCACTGCCGGTGCGTGACCGGGAAGCGCGCGATCGCGAATCCCTCCAGCCAGACGTTTCGCCGGGGCAGCCCGCCGGTGGCCTCCGGGTCGCCGCCCGAGATGAACCAGCCGGCCGGCACGTAGCAGTCGTTGGGCCCAAGCTCCGAAGGACGCAGCAATTCGACAGGTCGAGGCTGGCTTTCACCCGGAGGAACGCCGTCCCAATGGCCCTGCCTCGAGATGTGCACCGGGTAGCGGACGGGCGCGTACCCCTCTTTCTTGATCACCACGAGGTAGCTGCCCATCGACAGATGCCACCCGTGGAGCGGCGCGCGACCGGGATGCCGGATCGGTTGCAGCTCGATGCGTCGATCCCGCTCGATCGACCGGTAGATCTCGATGGACGCCCCCGGCGGCTCGGTCAGGATCGTCAGGGCACCGTCACCCCGCAGCCAGACGGCGTGCCGCCCGTCGTCGTGGGCCCGAAAATGCCGCTCCGCGCGACGCAACCCCATCATGTCGCCCGCCGCCTCCGCCGCGGCCATCCGTTGGCGGTAGTGCTCGGCCAGGCGGGTATGGGCTTCTGGCAGCTCCGGATCGAGTGAAAGCGCAGCTCGAAGCGTCTGGATCCGCTGCACGGACTCCAACGCGGCCTGCTGCTCGAGCTCCTCCGCCTCGTCCTCCATGTCCCAAAACGTTCGCTTCTCCTCGACGGCGGCGTCCCCCGGAATCTGCCGTTGCAGGACCGTCGCCTGCTGACGGAGGAGCCGCGACTTGTCCACGAGCATCTGCCCGCGCGGCTCCATCGCGTCCGAGTCCCGAACGAGGAGCAGGGCGCGCTCGTGGTCCCGAGCACCATCCAGGAACGCCTGGATACCCCGGCCGAATTCACCGGCCTCAGGGAAGCGATCCGGGGGGGCCCGCATCATCGCCCGTTCGCACAGGTCGACGAGGTCGGAGGGAGGAAGCGGCTTTTGCTGGCCGAGAGGGGTGATGAAGCGACGCGCCCGCGCGAGCTGGGGCGGCGGTCCCGTCCGGACGGCCTGCAGCACGCTGTCGGCGTCGGGCCCGTCGTAGGGCGGCTCACCGCAGAGGATCTCGTAGAGGATGGCGCCGAGCGCGTAGACATCGGCGGTATAACTTGTCTTTTCAGCGCGGGCTTGCTCCGGCGGCATGTAGCAGGGCGTGCCGACCACCCACCCACGGCCCTCGGGCGGGATCGGCGCGTCCGGGTCGGCCGGGTCGACGTCATCCTGGCCGGCCAGGACAGCGAGACCCCAGTCGAGCACGAGCACCTCGCCGAACGCGCCGAGCATGATGTTGTCCGGCTTCAGGTCGCGGTGGACGACACCGCGGGAGTGCGCGAAGCTGATGGCCTCGCAGACCCGGAGAAAAGCCTGCACCAACCGCTGCAGTGTCCACCCGGAGGGCGAGGCCAGCCAACGACCGTCCTTGCAGCTCGCGTGCACATCCGCGATCAGCGTCGTCAGGGTTTTCCCCTTGACCTCCTTCATCGCAAAGTACGGCCGACCGTCGTCCAATTTCCCAAGCGCGTGCACGGGCACGATGCCGGGGTGCTCCAGCCGAGCCGTGGTCTGTGCCTCCTCGATGAACCGGGCCAGAAGCGACGGGTCCGCGGCGTATTCGGTACGGAGAAGCTTGACTGCTACGTCGCGACGCAAGCGATGATCGCGGGCGCGGTGCACGACGCCCATGGCGCCGGAGCCGATCTCGGCGAGCTGTTCGTAGGCGGGCTCCGCGGTCTCGGGACGGGTACGGATCATGATGCGCGCGTCTATCAAGGTTCCCCCGCGCCTGCGCGGAAGTCCGCACAAGCACAACCGCTGCTGGCAGCGTCGAAGGCACGCTTCGTGCGGGCCCCGAAGTCCCGCCTTCTCCTCGGGGAGCCAACCTGCTAGAAGCACGCCCCCGTGATCGATCCCCTCTCAGCCATCCGCCTGTCCCTCCTTGTGGCGACGTTCGCCACCCTCGCGGGCCTTCCCCCCGCCGTCGGCGTCGGCTGGCTCCTGGCCCGCAGGTCGTTCGCCGGGAAATCCCTGCTCTCAGCCCTGCTGATGGCGCCGCTGGTGCTGCCACCGGTCGTGACCGGCCTGTTGCTGCTTCGGGCGTTCGGACACGACACCCTCGCCGGGAAAGCCCTGGCCGCCGTGGATCTGCCGGTACCGTTCACCCTTTTCGGCGCGATGATCGCCGCCTGGGTCGTCGGATTCCCGCTCATGGTCCTGAGCGCTCGCACGGCGTTTGAGTCGGTGGATCCTCGCTTTGAGAGCGTCTCGGCGGCGCTGGGAGTGCGCCCTCTGCGGACGTTCTGGCGTACCACGCTGCCGCTCGCGGCCCCCGGGTTGTGCGCTGGGGCGGTGTTGACGTTCGCCCGGGCGCTTGGGGAGTTCGGTGCGACTGCGATCGTCGCGGGGAACATGGAAGGAAGGACAAGGACAATCGCGCTGGCGGTGTACTCGCTCCTGGATGAGCCGAACGGGGAGCCACAGATCCGCGTTCTGCTCGTCGCCAGCCTGACGATCTCGGTGGCGGCCTTGTACGGCTGGGAACGCCTGAATCGCTGGCAACGTCGCCGGCTGGACGTGGCCCATGGCTGAGGACGGCATCCTCGTCGACGTGCGCGTGCACGACGGGCGACACCACCTGAAGCTGGCGACGACGGCAGCGTGCGTGGGCGTGTGCGGGCCGTCGGGCGCGGGAAAAAGCACGTTGTTGCGGGTGCTTGCGGGGGTGGAGCCGGGAGTGACGGGGACGGTGCGGGCGCTCGGCGAAACCTGGCTGGGACCCGCGCTCGTCGTGCCGGCGTGGCGGCGGGGAGTGGGCTGGGTGCCGCAGGACGCCCTGCTCTTTCCGCACCTGAACGTGCGACAGAACCTCGACTATTCGCGGCGATCCGGGGCCGAGGAGTGCCTGGGGATCGCCCGGTTGTTGGGCGTGAGTGCCCTCCTCGACCGGGCGCCGCGCAACCTCTCGGGTGGAGAGCGACAACGGGTCGCGCTCGGGCGCGCCCTCCTCGCCCGGCCCAGGCTCCTGCTCCTCGATGAGCCGTTTTCCGCGTTGGACCGAAACCTTCGCGCCCGCCTGGCCGCCGATGTCGCGGCGTACTGCAAGGACCGGGCCCTCCCCGTTGTCCTCGCCTCGCACGATGACCCCGACCTCACCGCGTTCAACGCCGAACGATGGGAATTCGTCGACGGAGTCCTGTCGCGGGGGTGAGGGTGGATAAGCGCCTTGCATGGCCCAACGCGTCCGCTCCCGCACCCTCGCGCACCTCGACACCCTCCTCGCGCTCACGGCGCTGGCGACCGCCTGCCACCCGCGCGAACCCGGGTACGGCGTCGTCGACCCGATGCCAACTCCCGCGCAGGGTGATCCGCCAATAACGCCAGCAAGCACCATCCCCGAGGCGTCAGGAACGACACCGCCCCCAACCGTCGCCACCCCGCCGACGACCACTCCGATCACGGCGCCGCCAGACGTCGGCTACGGCGTCGTCGACCCGATGCCCCCACCGGCCGATTGCACCACCTTTCCGGAGGCGGTCTACGCCTACGCAAGTTGGGAGGACGGGGCGATCAACCTGACGGTATCTGCGCAGATGCGATATCGGGGCCACGCTTCGCTCGGAACGTCGCTGCCGACGATCGCGCACGCGACCGTGACCGCGCCAAGCATCACGTCATCCGCCTGGATGATGAAGCTGACGCCGGACGGCTCCGTACACACGCTCAGCTTTGAGTTGACCGGGACCTGCGAGAACGCTCCGGCGACGGCAAGAGTTCGCCTGAATTGGGAGGGCACGCTGACGAAAGATTCGCGCATCGAGGCGCTCGTCGTCGCGGACGGCAAGTAGATGGCGACGCAAGGGACCGCGCGGGGCTCGACGCTTCGGCACCCGGACGCGCTGTTGGCCCTGGCGGCGCTGGCGACGGCTGCGCATGCGGGAGACGCGGACGCTGCGGACAAATCAGCGCCGAAGGCTGCGAAACCGCCCAAGGCGCCGAAGGTCGACGATTGCGGCTATTGCGTGGTGGACATGATGCCGGAGCCTGCGACGTGCACTTCGTTCGCGGACGGGATCGAGGCGCAGGCGAGCATCGCGGCGGACGGCTCGATCAACTTCCGGGTCACCCCGCGCGGGCAGGACTACGGCGAGGGGGACGGCGCCACGCTGGATCCGGCCGCCCGGCCCGCCGTGATTCACGGAACCCTGGCCAGCGCCAGTCCTGCCGCCACGGCGCCCCCATGGATCTTCCTGGTTCAGCCGGAGCCAAAGACCCAGGTCGTCGGCCTTGTTCTGGCGGGCACCTGCAACGGGGCGCACGGCGGCGCCCAACTTGAGGCGCACTGGCAGGGCAATCTCCAGACCGAAGGCAACCTCAACGTGGTGGTACTCCCTTCTGCCGCCCCAGCGCCCGTCACCCCACCCTCCCCCGCCGGAGCCAAGCCATGAAGATCACCCTCGTCGGCCCCGAAATCGAAGAAAACCTCTCGCTCCGCTACCTCGCCGCGTCGCTGTCCGCGGCCGGATATTCGGCGGAGATCGTGCCCCTGAACCGGACCGCGGACTTCGGGGTTGTGCTCGAATACCTCGTGGCGTCGGCGCCCGACCTGATCGGCCTCTCGCTCGCGTTCCAGTGGCGTGCGAAGGACTTTTTCGCCCTCGCGGTCGCGCTGCGTCAGCGCGGCTGGACCGGGCATCTGACCGCCGGCGGGCACTTTGGGACGTTCGCCTGCAAGGACATCCTCGAAGAATTCCCGGAGATCGACACGATCTGCCGACAGGAGTCTGAGGAGACGCTGGTCAAACTTGTGCACGCCGTCGACGCGGGTGAGAATTATCAGTCCATCGCCGGCCTCGCCTTCCACGACCGCGACGGCAACGTGCAGCTCACCTGCCTGCCCGAGCTGCCGGACGTCTCACGCCTCCCCTTCCCCGACCGTCGCGGTGCTCCCGCGGCCTGCTTTGACCACCGGATCTCCCCGCTCGTCGGAAGCCGGGGTTGCTACGCGAATTGCTCGTTCTGCTGCATCGCCGCCTGGCACGAACAGACCCTCCCCGGCAAGCGCTACCGCGTGCGCGAGCCCGACGACATCGCCGCCGAGATGGTCGCGATGCAGAAGGAGCGTGGCATCGAGATCTTCGTGTTTCACGACGACAATTTCTTCCTGCCCGGGCACCCGAAAAACCTCGCGCGCTTCAACGCCCTCGCAGACGCGCTCGAGCGGCGAGGAATCGGCAAGTACGCCACGGTCGTCAAGGCGCGGCCGACGGACGTTGATCGTGGGGTTTTTGAGGTGCTCGTCGACCGGCTGCACTGCATCCGCTGCTACGTCGGCATCGAGACGGACGCGGACGCCGGCCTGAAGACGCTGCAGCGGTGGGCCCAGAGCAAGCACAACCACGAGGCGATCCGCATCGTCCGGGAGCTTGGCCTGTACGTCTGCTTCAACCTGCTGATGTTCGATCCCGACACCACGCTCGACGACCTGGAGCGCAACATCGCGTTCATCGCCTCGGCAGGTGACTATCCGCATAACTTTGGACGGGTCGAGCTCTACGCGGGCACGCCCTTGCTCGCGCGCATGCAGAAGGAAGGGCGCGTGCGCGGGGACTGGCTACAATGGGACTACGATCTCGGTTCGCCCGAAGTCGAGCGCGTTTTTCGCATGGCGATGCGCGCCTTTCACGCCCGAAACTTTGGGCCCGACGCGCTCAACAACCGCATCATGGGCACCCGGTTTGACCTTGAGGTCGCGCGCAAGTTTCACGACGACGTCTACGACCCCGCCTGGAGCGACGAGGGCCGCAGGCTGACCCAGGCCCTCGCGGACGACACTGCCGCCGCCCTCACCGCGATCGTCCAGCGCGTGCGCACCACCGCGCTGCCGGCCAACAATACTGACGACGACGCCTTCGCCGACGACCTTGCCTCCACCCGTAGAGCCGTCGAGGACCACATCCGGGCAGGTGCGATCCGCCTCGCCCGGACCATGCGCGAGGCGATCGGCCAGGGGCAACCGCTCACCGACATCGGGGACCGCGTCGCCACCCCCCTGCAAACGCAACGCCCTTCGCCAGCAGAGGCCGGCCGTTCCCTGGCGACGGGGGAGGCGTTTCTGCCTGCACGGTGACGAAGCCCACCACGTCGTCCTCGTAGAGGCGTATACTGGGGAATCTGGAGAGCCACCGTGTCCCGATCGCCCCTGCTCATCACCCTCCTCGGCGCCGCCCTTCCGCTCTACTCCGGCTGCGCGCTTGGTATCGAAGACAACATCAAGCACACCGACACCGCCGGGACCTCCGACTGCGGCCCCAGCGAGATCCCGTACGACGGCGTCGACAATGACTGCGACCCATCAACGCCCGACGACGATCTCGACGGCGACGGCCACAACGCGCTGGTCACCGGCGGCGACGACTGCGATGACACAAACCCCGACGTGTCGCCTGGTGTCGCCGAGATCCCGTACGATGGCCTCGACAACGACTGTGACCCGGGTACTCCGGACGACGACCTGGACGGCGACGGGACGAACTCGACGGTCACAGGCGGCACCGACTGTGATGACAGCAACCCCGATGTGTACCCGGGCGCCGCCGAGATCTGCAACGGCCTCGATGACAACTGTGACGGCTCCATCGATGGACCCGACTCAGTGGACGCGCCGATCTGGTACGCCGACCTCGACGCTGATGGCTACGGCGACCCAAACGGCACGATCACCGCCTGCAACCCGCCTCCGGGCTTCGTGAGCGACGCCACCGACTGCGACGACACGAGCGACGCCGTGAATCCGGCCGCTACCGAGATCTGCAACGGGATCGACGACAATTGCGATGGTACAACGGACGACGTGGCCTGTGGTGGCGGGTATGGGGGGCACCGCATCGACAAGGGCGGGGACTACTACTACGCGCTCTACAACGACAAGGGGTTCGGCATCCTTGGCGCCTCGGACTGGTACGGCTCGTCCGACGCCGCCAGCGCGCCGGAGGGCGTGACATGGAACGAGGATCAAAGCACGTTCTACTACAACGACCTGGTGGGCGATGTGTTCATGCAGATGGAGCCCTTTGGGGCGTCGTCCACGAAAGTCGGGACCTTCAGCCTCGGGCAGATCGGCGGCGGAGTCACGCTGGAGGGGAAATACTACGTCGGCGACTACAACGGCGGGAACATCTACCAGATGGACCTGACGACGGGCGCCACCAGCCTCTACGCGAGCCTGGGATCAACCGCCTGCAAGCCGTACTTTGGCAACAACTCGATGTCCATCGACAGCGATGGCACGGTGTACGCGGCCTCCAGCTGTGGCATCGTCGTCTACACGCCGACCGCCGAGGCCACCATGCTGAACAGCGTGTCCGGGCTGATGTCCATCACGGCGATGGACGCCGACAACGAGCTGTACAGCCTCGACAGCGCGGGGAACATCGTCCACTTCGACAAAGCGAGCGGGGCGGCCCTTGGCCACGTGACGATCGGCACCGCCCCATCTACAACCTGGACGATGGCGGTGGACGAGAACGGAGATTTCATCGTCAACTACTGGGGTGAACAGCGGATCTTCTCGCACGTCAACGGGGCGACGCTCAAGACCTGGGAGGCGTCCACGTACTACCCGGCGACCTCGGGGTATTACTGGTACGTCACGTTCTGAGCTACAGGGGCAACCACCCGAGATCAGCGGGAGACCCATCCGGGTCGGCGCCCGTGCCCGCGTCCACGCACGGCGAGTTGGGCCCAAGGGAATAGTTCACCGTCTCCGCGAACATCGGGTCCGCCGAAAAACTTCCCGTGCTGAGGACCTGCGGACTGCCGAAGGCATCGGTGTAGAGCAGCTCAGCGACAGTAGGCCCAAAGGCGCCATCCAGGATGCTGTTGGTCAGCGTGCCCCCCGAGGCGACATCGCCGGCCGGGTCGCTTGTGCCTGACTGCACCAGAGTCAGGTTCGAGCCGGCCACCGAGCCGGAGTTGAAATCGCCGCTTCCAACCCAGAGATCACCCGCGGCATCGAGAGCCGTGACGTCAAACCCGGGGCCAAGAATGACATCGTCGTCCGCCGTGGCCATCTCTGCCCGAACAGCCACGTCGCGATTGTCGTGAAAGTGAGTCCCGGTCAGGGTGACGGTCGGGGCGATCACTCCGGCACCCTCGTTGTCATAGACCCAGGAATTTGCCAGGACGACGCTCATGTTCGTCGCCAGGATCGCGCCGCCGTCGCCGTTCATCAGGCTTACGCCGTTCAGGGTCAGGGTCTCGGTGCCAGTGCCAGAAACCGTGAAGACGGGGCCGTTGCGCTCACCGTCCAGCCAGGTCGTGTCGCCACCCGCGATCGACTGGATGGTGACGGATCGATCGTTGTAGACCACGTTCTCGTAGTAGTGCTCATTGCAGATGCTCAAGCCGATGTCGCCCGTGGTCGCGTCGAGCGCCGCCTGGATCGAGGGATAATCCCCCCCCATTGGGCATACCGTGGCGTCATATTCAAATCCGCCAGTATCCCCAGTGTCACCGCCAGAGGAGTCCGTAGAGACGCTGTCACCGGCCGAGGAGTCGTGAGTAAAAACACCGCTGTCTGCGCTGTTCGCGACGGAGTCGCCTTGGGGTCCCACGCACCCGAGGAGCAATGCGATCACGGCCCGACCCCGGCAACGAGGCCTCGCCCGTCCCCTCGAAAAACGACCGCGCCGGGGCCAACCATCACCGTGTCGCCCGCCGACAACCGCTCGCCGTCCACCAGTAGTTCCCCCGCAACGCACGTGACCGCTCGCCACCCGGCGGCCGTCGATGGACCCGGCACGAGCTCGTCGACGACGAAAAGTGGGTGGCTGATCAATCGCCCCGAAGCCCGCCGGGGAGCCGAGGCCGGGACCGTGATCGCGACGTCGAGCGCGTCCTCCAGGTGGAGCTCACGCCCGCGCCCCCAGTCGTAGAGGCGCCAGGTGATGTCCGTCGGCTGCTGGATCTCATACATGGTCACCCCTCCCCCAATCGCGTGGATCGTCCCCGGCGGCACGTCGATGACGTCGCCAGCACCCACGTCAAACCATCTCAAGTGCGCCTCGAGGCCGCCGGAGAGCGCCAGCTCGCGCAATTCCTCGCGACCAACCGGGGCGCTCAGGCCCAGGGCAACTCGCGCGCCAGGCTCCGCCTCGACCACGACCCAGGCCTCAGCCTTGCCGGACGTCGCCCCTCTCCGCCGCGCTGTTGCGTCGTCAGGATGCACCTGCACCGAGAGGACGTCCCGCGTCGACAGGAGCTTGATGAGCACAGGAAAGTCCGCCTGCTCCCCAAGCGTGCGCCCATCGGCCGAGCGGTTCTCATGCCATACCTCCCAACTCTCACCGACGTGGGGTTCGCCGGCGGGCTTCCCGTACCGCAGGGAGAGCGCCGGACCGGCCCATACCGGGCGTGTGAGGCGTGGAGCGGTCCGCACGATCCGGGCCATCAGAATTCCCCTCGAATGCCGAGGAACGGGCGGGTTGGGAGATGGTAGAACATCGACTGGGTGAGTTGGTAGTTCTGGACGGTGGCGATCAGCAGAAAGTCACTCTTCCAGGCCGCATAGGCGACGCTGAGGACCTCCAGGTAGACCGACAGCCGCAGCCGCGGGAGCGCGTTGCGCCATTCGACGCGGAGGTCCAATTGGTGAAAGTCTGAGAGCCGCGCTGTGTTGAGGTTTATCTGCTGGACTGTCGAGTCGCTTGCAACGGCGACGTCGGACATCGGGCGACCCGAGTGGTAGTCGTAGCGGGCGCTGATGCGCCATTTGGGCGTGGCCTGCAGCTCCCCCGAGGCCCCGAACGTCCAGGTCTGGGCCTGTGCGGGAACGTAGTCCTGGGGAAAGACGGTGTTCATCGGATTGTGAACCCTGGCGTCCAGAAAACTTCCGTTGAAGGCCAAGGTCACCCGATCAGAGGACGTCGCGACCATGGCGTCGACGCCAATGTTTCGGCCAGAGCCCTCGTTCGTATAGGTTTCACCGCTCGCCACCGCCCCCTCACTGTCCGGGTTGACGACAAGGTTGGACAGGGACGCATAGTACCCCTCAACCCGGATCAACCCGCCGTGCCAACCAGCGAAGGTCGGGAACGCCTGATCCACACCGCCCACGATCTGGCTCGATCGCTCCGCGTGGATGCCGGGATTCCCATACTCCGCGCTGATCACGAGCGGGTCCTCCACCACGTGGTGGTAGATGCCAACCGTGATCTTTGGGATCGTGCCGGTGGGCAACGGCACCGAGATCCCGGCAGACGGGGACACAAGGATTTCGCCGTCGCGGGTCACATCCGTCACCCGCACACCGAGGCGACTCGCCAGGCCGAAGTCCTTGCCGCCACCGAAAAGTGGCTTCGTCTGCCCCTCAGCATACCCCGAGAGCTGCGTTTGCGCGGCGCCGCCGTCGAGGGTGATGAGCGGGAGTCCCCGATCGCAGATAGGGAGCGCATCCCAGGTGGGCGTCCATCGCTCATCCTGCACGGGCCCGGAGAATTGGTATTGGCGGGCCTGAACGCTCGCGCCCGTTCGCAGGTCGAGCCGACTCCCAAGTGGCATGGTCAGATCCGAACGGCCGTAGATCTGGTCCCGGGTCGTGGTCCGGTTGACATTCCCGGCGATTGACTTGTCGATGACGCTGGCGTCCGTGGTGTAGGCGAGCGTCGATTCAAGGTTGCCCTTTCCAAGATCGACGCGGTGGTCCAGTGACGTGAGATATACAGTGTCGTCCAGCTTGAACGTGCCATTGATGGTGATCGTGCTCGCGTCCGAGGAGTCCAGGAGTGCCAGGTGATCGCTCGTACGCATGCCCGTTAACAGAATGCGCTGCTTGCCAAATCGCCACGCGAGGCGCGCTGACAGCTCATCATATTCGGGAGCGGCGATTGCGGTGTCGAGCAGATTCAACGCCTTCATCGCGCCGAAGTAGGCCTCGAGGTAGCTTCGCCGGGCGGCGACCGCGAAGGTGAGCTTGCTGGCCTCTTTGTCGCCAGGCTTGGGGCTCGGGCCAATCGGACCCATCACGAAGGCCCGCGCGGTGCTCATGGAGACGTCGATGGCCCCGTCAAGATCACGGCGATCGTCCTTTGGTTGACCGTCCCAGCTCTGCACACTCATCACAGCACTGGAGCTATCCGGCATCCGCGAGGGCGGTGCGCCCGCGTAGAAGTCGACGTTCTCGATCATGTCCGGGTTGAAGATTGAATTGAACCCGGCCAGATGGAACGGGTTGTCCAGCGGCACGCGGTCGAGCAAAAAAACAACGTCCGACGCGTCCATTCCGCGCACGGCGAACGTGCCGAGGAGGTCGCTGTCGCTCGCTACGCCCGGCAGCTTGTGGACCGCCCTGGCGACGTCCTCGAGCGCCCCCGGAGTGCTCTCCACGTCGCGACGGGTGAGGGCATAAACCCCAGTCTCCGGCTGTGGATCCGGCTTTCGCTCCGCGCGAGCCACGTCGTGCCAACGTTGCCTCAGCCCGATCACGACGACGTCCCGGGCGGGTCCATCGGCGGTGAGACGTATCGTTGTCTCACGGGTCTCCCCCGCGTGCACGTCAACCTCGCCGGATGCGCTTGAGAAGCCGACCAGATCACACACAAAGTCATACCCACCGGGCGGCAGAAACGGGGCCACGACCCGCCCGCTGGTGTTCGCGACGTAACTCCACGCTGGCGACCCATCCCTCGGCTGGAGCGTGAACCGGACACCCGGCACGTCAAGCCCGTCGTGATCCAGGAAATGGACCGAGAGCGTGCCCGCGACCGGATTCCCCTGCTCATCCGCGACATTCAGCGCAAAACTGAACGCGTAGTCGACGGCGCCGGGCACGGGGACACCCGCATCACCTGTCGCGGGCGTGAACCTCATGCCACGGGCGGCGGCGACCGCGGCAGCGTCGACGTCTGCGCGGACCGACTGGAGCACGCTTGCGTCCGTCACTGCCCCAGCAACGTCGACCAGGAGGTGCAGGATCACGGTCCCACCCACATGATCGTGAAGCGCCGCCTCGGGGTACACCGGCTGTGGTGCGTCGAGCGGCACAGGCAATGACGCCGCCCGGGCCGCTGCCGCCCAGGAACAGAGGATTGCCAGGGCGATCACCGCGGCAACCGGACGAGCAGCGCCGCGCCTGGGGCACCCGGAAACCCCAGGTCGAGCCGGAACCGATGCCGAAAGGCCTGGGCCAGGATCTGCGCCTCCACCGTGCAAAACGCACCAAACGGGTCCGCGTCCATCGATCGCCGCAAATCGAGGATCGGCCGGAACGTGAGGTGCGCGTGCGCCGACCTTGACACGTCGGCCAGCTCAATCGTCAGGGGCGCCAGCCCTGGAAACAGGCTCTCGGTGCCCCTCGCGGTGGGGCGCGGTCCGATGAGAAACGCAGCTGCACCCTCACCAAGTGGCGCATGCACACCGCCATGCCGCCACCCCGCAGCAGCGTCCGCGCCAACGTCGTCGGCCAATACGACCAGGGCGGGAAGGCCCGACGCGGCCACGCAAGCGATCGCGCGCTCAAAGGTGCGCAGCGTTGTGAGATCGCCCGCGCAGAGCGTCTCTGACGGCCCCCGCAGCCCGAACGCGATGGAGAGGTTGCCCGCCGCCGCGTTATGAACGCTGTTCTGGAAGGCCAACGGACTTGCGCCGTCCGGGCCCCGAAGCGCCAGCGACCGCAGGAATTGGACGGTTGAGGAGTATTCTCCGAGGCCAGTCCCAAAGAACAACGGAATCTCATTGGTGTCCACGCTGGGGCCGCTCGCCAGAACCGGCGCAAGGGCGAGCGCCGACAGGCGTGCGAGGCGCGAAAACCGTCTCCAGACCCCGGCATCAACAGCGATCGGTCGGGGAAGCTCGGCGGGCGCCTGACCCTCGAGCCATGCCACCGAGGAAGAGGCGAACACGGCAACCTTCACAGCCGACCCATGGAGACCGGGCCGGCGTTGCTCCGCAGGACAATCGCCGCATTATGCCCTCCAAACGCCATGTTCACTGAAACGCCGATCCGTTGGCTACGGGGCCGGGAGACCTCCGCGACCGCGACTCCACCCACCGGGCGCTCACACCCCACCGACGCCGGCACGACGCCCCGCCGCATCGACTCCGCCAGGATGACCGCTTCCAGAACGCCGGCGGCGCCAAGGGTGTGACCGGTTGCCCCCTTGGTGGCAGAGACCCAGGCAGCCGGGGCAGCCTCCGCGAGCGCGCCGGCCTCCACGCCGTCGTTCGTAACGGTTCCGGTAGCATGCGCGTTCACGTGGTCGATGGCGCCCCGGTCCACGTTGCCCAGCGCTGCGAGCATGGCGCGCACGAGTCCCCTGCCCTGCGGATCAGGCGCGGTGAGGTGGTGCGCGTCGGTCCGCGACGCACAGCCGAGGAGCTCGATGGCACCCTCCCCAGGTTCGAGGAGCGCGAACGCAGCCCCCTCGCCGATCATCATCCCGTCCCGAGCTTCGTCGAAGGGCCGACACCGGGCCGGCGAGCATGCGCCGAGAGACCGGAACCCGTACACCGTCGTCCGACAAAGGGCGTCCGCGCCGATGACCAACGCCCGGCGGCACCGACCTGCCCGGAGCAGGTCCATCGCCACGCCGAATGCCACGGTGCCGGACGTGCAGGCTGTGGACACCGTCAGCCAGGGGCCTGTCGCCACGAGCGCGGTTGCGACGGCTTCCGCGGGGCGGTGCGCGAGGTGACACATCAACACATCATCCGGCACATCGGGCGATTTCCCGCGTACGTGCTGCTCGATCGCAACCTCGCCCAGCAACATGCCGGACGTGGTGGTGGCAAAGATGACGGCAAGCCCGTCCGGGTCGATGTCGGTGCCCTCACCGGCTGCGCGGCGGAGCAGGGCGAGCGCCAGACCGAAGGTGCGGTGCCTGGAATAGTCGCTGACGTCCTCCTTGACCATCGCGAACCGCAGGTCGCCAGGCGCCCATTCCGGTCCCGGCCGGATGCCCGCAGTCGCGTCCGATGCCCCGGTGAGGGCGGCCATCGTCGCGTCAAGGTCGCCGAGTGCGGTCAGGCACCCGGTGGCGGCGAAATGGACAGGGACGGGCATGGACGAGCAGGATTATCACCGCGACGCGGCGGCAGCGCTATGTTCGGCGGAATGACGCCCTCCCTGGAACCCAGCGCCGTCGTCGCACCGGCGCCCTGCCCGGCCTTGCCCGACCGACTCGAGGGCGATGCCCGGGCCGTCGCCCTGACCACGCCCGCGACGAGCTGGCGTGCGTACTACGTTGGGAACGGCCTGCTCCGCCGAGGCGACCGGGACGACGACGTGTTCGCCGGGGGGTGGACAGACGCGCCGGTGCTGGCGGAGGTACTGGCGATCGACGGGACGCGGGCCTGGCTCCGCGCCAGTGGGCCTGACCCGGCGCACCCGTTGACGGCAGCCGTGGTCAGCGTGCCGGTCGGCGACCTCACCCTGGTGCCGACCACCGATATGGACCTCACGCAGGGCCCCGACGGCGCGCCGACGGGTGTACGGCTTCGGGCCGGCGCCCTTCTGCGTGTGCGGGCGACCGCACCGGAAATGGGGACGTGGGCGGCCGTCACCGTGCACACCGCGGCATTTGAGGCCGAGGGCTGGCTGCCGACGGGGGCGCTGGGCCCAGCCTGGTGCGAGGCCAGGTCGCCGCTACCCCCGGTGAACGCCGCATTGGCGACCGCTTCGTCGGCACTACCGCCCGTTGCCGTGCTGGTGTACGACCGCATGCCGACCGGAGCCAGCCATGGGCGGGCGGTCGCGACTCTCAGCCCGGCGGAGGGCGAGTCGATCAATGCCGGCCCGGCCACCGCCGGGTGGCGAAGCATCCTCGTCCAAACGCGGGAAGCGACGATCGTTGGGGTCGTCGCTGCCAGCGCGCTGACGGGTCCGCCGAAGGCCCGGTACGTCGCGATCAGCTCCTACAGCGACCTGCCGGGGAGCCACTCGTCGGAGAAGCTGGAGCTGCCCATGACGACGGGAATCGTCACCCACGCGGGCGGCCCCGCGTTCGCCCGGACGCTCGCGCCGCAGTCCGTAGGCCGGCTGCCCGGCGACTGGCTGAATGTCGAGATTACGGGGGTGCCAACCGCGTTCGGGCTGCTGGACGGTGTGGTCATCTGCTCCCGCCTCGACCCCACGAGCCTCACCTCCGATGCAAGTGAGACGTGTCAACCATGAGGCTACGGGGCACGATCGCAAGCCTGATGCTCTTCTCGACAGGATGTCCGCATCCCGTCGGGCCGTCCGGGCCGGCCACCATGCTGCCCCACCCGCCCGAGGCGCCAGGCGCGCCCCCGTGGACCCGTGGGACGCCGCCGTCCTCTGTCTCCACCTGCCCGTCCTCCGTCCCTGTGCCTCCCCCGCTCGGCGCCGCGGCGCTCGGTGCCTCGCTGCTCGCAGCGGACGACCTGACGGCCCCCCGCGCTCGCCTCGCCACGCCCGGCACATTCCGTATCGGCAGCTCGATTTTTTCCCCCACCGCCTCCGGCGAGCGTGCGGGCTTCATCGTCCGCGTCCTTGGCGCCGACGCCGCCTGGCTCGACATCCTGCGCGACGAGGGCGAGATCCGTATGGTGATCGGGGTCGCGCGGGCGGACGTCGCCGCGGCGCCGGTCGCGCGCGTCGTGCTCAATCGGGGCGCGGACGGGCTGACGGTCGAGCCCGGGACAGACGAAGCGCGCGTCGAGCTGGCACCCGGCGCGGCGATCCGGACCGTGGGCACCGCCGAAGTCATGAACGGCGGTACCAACGCCGGACGCGCGGAGGTCGCCTTGACCGGCGAGGATGGCGACGGCATCGACGTCATCGGTTGGCTCCCGACGAACACGCTGGGCGAGATCTGGCAGCCCTGTCCGTTTCCACTGGACGGCGGACCCCGGCCAGCCGAGCAATCCCCAGCGGTGCCGCTCACAACCGGCTTCCGACCAAGTGATGTTGTCGACGATGTCGCTGAACTCGACCCACTGGCGGTCGTCGCGGAAAACACGCCGAGTCAAGCCGTCGGAGCGCCCACCCCGGCCGGGTGGCAGGAGATCGTGATCGCGCGGCCGGATGTCTGGGTCGACGGCTGGACCCGTGACGTCTACCCGCACCACCCGCTCGGCAGCAGCCCGGCAGTGGCGCCCCGAGCCGGTGACAGCCAGCCCTGGGACCCCAACACACGGCATGTGTTGCTCCGCGCCGGCACGTTGCTCTACCCCTACGCCCCACCGCCGGCTCGCTCGCGAACCCCGGTCGCACCGGCCACCCCTGCTGCCCCCTTCGCACTCGTCCGCGCCCCCGTCGCCCTCTCCCTCCTCGACGGTGCACCCGGCCAGGACGCCACCCACAAGACCGTTCGCATCTACACGGCCTGGGGCCCGGTCCCCGCGACGGTCACCTGCGCCTCGACCCCCGTGGAGAAGGACGGCACCATGGACTGCATTTGACAGGTGCTAAGTCGATTTCTTGTGAACCGGCGCCCAGTCAAGGCCAACGCGGGCCATGAACGTGAACGCGTCGAGGCCGGGCTGCCCGGCCAGCAGCCCGTAGCCGCCCTCAACCTGCGCCCAGGTGCGGCGCACGCGGAGACCGCCGTTCAGACCAACGCCAGCGTCTACCTGCGTCGCGCCGGTTGCATAGGCGGTCCAGCTCACCGCATCGCCAACCGCGCCGAAACGCAGGCGAGGCTTTCCGTCCGCCGGGCGGTTGACCCCCTCGTCGCCAACCCCGCTGCCAGGCGCGGCGTCCGGACTTCCGACGTAGACGCCCACACGGCCAGCCTCGTAGTCCTTCGCCCACAATCGCGCCCAGCCATACCCGACGATCGGGACGCCGTACGGCATCCCCCCGCCGATCCGAAACGCCGTCGCAGCGCCCTTGCCTTGCGACTCGCCAATCCGCAACTCAAGGCGTGGCGACACGAACCAGCGCGGGTGCCACTTCGCCTCGAGTGTCAGCCACGGCTGCACCGGCGCGCCGACAGCGCCAGCAGCACCCCAGGCGGGGTCGGTGACCTCGGGCCCGAGCGCGTCGACGAGGTCGGCACCCCCGCTCGCCAACACTGCCCCTGCGGGGGTCCACCAACCTACGTAAGCAGCAGGTCCGGCGATCAGGTGGGGCGACGGCACCGGCACGCTCGTCGTCGGCGTGGCGCCAAACAGCCAGATGCGCGCAGACGCCTGGGTGCCAACATAGAAGCCCCCGGGGAGGTAGCGAACCAGACCGGCATCTGGGCCGATCGCGGAGGCGAGCAGCGCATTCCCGGGGGCAGGCGCATCGCCCGACCAGGGTGTCAGCATCAACCCGGCGACGGCGCCCTCGGCGCGCACATCGACCCACCCCCGACCGCACTCGAAGTCCGGCGACCAGTGGAGATCGAGGGTGTCCGTGTACAGTTCGGCGGACCACGGGCCGCGGCGAACGCCGAAATCAGCCTCCCCGTGTGTCTGTACCTCCACGAGCGCGCCTGCGAGGGCACGAATCTCGATCGGCCTGGCATCGGCCGGGGCGGCGACGGTCTCGGCAGCAGCGTAGGCGACGAGCAGATCGGCGAGCAGCAGCATGGGGACTCCGTTTCCACGATTAGTCAACCACCGGGCGGCGCGCCCGTCCCAGGGCCACGAAACCGGGAGGAGTCCGGAAGCGCCGCTCGGTGGCTTGGAATTCATCGAATTCGTCAGCGGGGGGTA
>CAIMSU010000309.1 GCA_903844155.1 uncultured Pseudomonadota bacterium
GACTCAGGCGCACGCGATCCACGCACGCGAGGGTCGGGATCGCGTCGGACCCCAGTTCGCCCGGAGGCACAGGGCGGCCCGGTTGGATCTCGTCGTTTTCGCCTTTTGCCCGAAATTCGGGGTTCTTACAGCGGGCTCAACTATTGGTTCAAGCAATCTTTCAACGAAGCTGCAACCAATGCGACCGCCATCCGATTCGATGTCTCAGGGTTCAACCCGAATTTTGCGAAACCAGGGGTGACAAGCTATGAATTTGGTCGAATTATCGGGGACAGCACCCTTCTCGCCAAAACCACTTTCGTGCGAGACGGTCAGACTGTGACTTGGAACGGCCAGGAGTTCGTGCCATGAAAGAGCTGGTCAGTGAGATGGAAACGGAAGCGCACCTTCGGCGCTGGCGGGGCGCCAGAGCACAAATATGGATGTATCATGTCAGCTTGCGCCGGCTGGCGATCCGGCTGCGGTCTGACTCGGAGGCACAGGTGCTCTACCTGGTTGCCCTGGGCTGCGAGAGGGTTCGAGGTCCGTTCCGGTGGGAGCGGGCGGCAATTGACGTTGTAGACCGGAGCGAGAATCGAGCCATGGTAAGGGACCAAGGGGCGGGGTTCGAACTCGTGTGCGACAGTGTCACGATCGCGCGAGGCCCGCACGACGAGGTTGACGCCAGCTTCGACAACTTCCTCGGTGTCGCGCCTGAAACGGGGAGTACAACGCCCACCGAAAGCACCCGGACGTCGTTGATTTCGACTTCTCGGTACAAGCGGGGCTGCGCCGAATACCTTTTCGAGGCCCTCGGTGCCCCACACGGGTCCCCCCGATCGCTCTCGCAGGTTGAGGCGGCCATGCACGGCTACGAAACCGCCTGCGCGCAACTTGGGCTGAGCGATCCCGATCTGTCCTTCAACAGGGACTTTGCCTCTTGGTTGCGGCGACAACACGGGACATCCGGTACGTCGGGTTGGGCCAGGAGTCTGTCGAGTCTGCTGCGGCGCGACCGAGCGCGCTCCCCGGTGCGAGGCGCCGCGCGCGAGTCGGCCGGCCAGTTCCGGCCCCCGTCGTCCATGGGGCCGAACAACAGCCGCGAGAGCGAAGCCGGGCGCGGAGAGCACGACCGGGATGCCCTGATTGATCGGCTGGTTCGCGGCTTCCTGGAGAACTGGTGACGGGAAGGTAGCGGCTCGCCGCGCTGCGCAACCGGAGGCCGAGTCAGGCGGCGGGCCTCCGGTACTTCGGCCGCTTCAACCCAACGATCCACGCGATTGCACCGTATACAGGACGGGATCCATAAGACGGGCCTGAGGGGTCAGGCTGGTGAAACGCGATCTGTTCGTCCTTCACGCGGTAGTCGACGTGGGCGCCGCCGTCTGACAGGGTGATCTTCTCGACGAGGCGATCCAACGCTGCGCGTCGATCGACCAGCGGCCGGTTGCTCCACGCCTCCAACACAGCGGCGCGGAACTTGGCCGGGTCCATGCGGTCGGGGGTCGGTACCGCCTTGCGCTCGGGAAGGTTGGCGAGCCGGAGCTTGAGCGATTCCCGGCGCGCGATGAGCGGCGCGTTGATCGCCTTGGCGTCGTCGCCGGTGAGGATGTCGTCGGCGACCTGGAGGCCGATCTTGCGGATGCGGGCGTCCAACTCAGCGATGTCGCTCGCGAGCCGTGCGCGCTCGGCCTGGATCTCGTCGGGTTGGTCGGCGAGCGCGACGACGCCCTGGTCGATCATCCCGCGGACACTCTCCGGCGAGAGGGCCTCGTCGTGGATATAGTCGAGGACGGCGGCGTCCAACTTCTCGACGCGGACCGACAGGCCGGAGCAGTTGGCCTTGTTCTCCTGCCGCGTGGCGCAGGTGTAGTAGTGGCGCACGTTTCCGGTATGGCCACCGCCGGTGATCGCGATGCGGCCACCGCAGGAGCCGCAGCGGAGCCATGGCGTGAGCACGCCGCGCTCGCTCATGTGGATCGCGTGGTTGCCGTTCCCTCCTTCGTGCTTGTTCCGGTCCTTGAGCTTCCGGAGAGCGGCGACCCGCGCGAAGTCCTCGTCGGTGACGGCGGCTTCGTGGCAGTTGTGCGCCAGCGTGCTGCCTTTCTGGACAAGGTGGCCGCAGTACGTCACGTTCGTCAGGATCTGCTGGACGTGCTTCGGCCGCCATGTCCCGGCGAATCGTTCGCGGGCAACCTCTCGACTCGGGGGGCGGACGCCCTCGCGCGTGAGCTTCTCCGTCAGGCGCTTCTGCCCGTCCTTCCCGATCAGGTACTCGCGGAAGATGCGCTGGACGGTCTCGAAGTCCGCGCGGGTGTCGTCGGTCACGGCGAGGCGGGTGCCGCCATCGACCTTCTGGAGCGCGTAGCCGTAGGGCGGGTGCCCGTTGAGCCAGAAGCCCTTCGCTCCCTGCGACTGCATCCCACGCTTCACGTTGTGGGACAGCTCCTCGGAGTACCTCTCGGCCAACCAAGCGAGAATCGGCCGGATCAACTTGCGAAAGGACTTGTCCCCGGCGTCGGGCTCGGAGAGCGAGATCACGTCGATGTCCGCCTCGTCGAGCGTGGCCAGCGCCTTGAGACAGTCGAACATGTTGCGGGCGACGCGCGAGAAAGCCCAGACGTAAAGCCGGTCAATGCCCTGCACGCGCACAGCCCGCCGACCGAGCCGCGAATCACGCTGGCCCTCGGCAGCGCGGAGCAGCGACTGGTACGCGGCGCGCTTCTTGGCGGTGCGCCCGCTGATCCCTTCATCGATGAACCAGTTGGACGCAGGAATGACCACGCCATCGGCTGCGGCGCGGCGTTCGATCTCTTCTTTTTGTTGCTGGACCGACTTGTCTTGCCGGGGGTCACTGCACCGCAAATACGCGGCTCCGATCATGGTCACGGGGGCTCCAGAGGTGTCGGTTCTACTTGACATAGTTTTCGGTGGCTATGCAACCGCTTTGAGCACCGCCGCCTGAATATCCGCGAGGGACAACGCGGACATCCAAGCCGCAGCGGTCGGGTGCCCGGAACTGGTGACGAGATCGCCGACGTTGGGCGTGCGGAAGCGCATCGAGGCGGTCTCCTCCTGGATGGCGGCGAGCATCGCGAGGAGGAGCGGCAGCTCGTCGCCGATGAGCGGCGCGGCGCGTCGGGCGATGGTGTCGAGCCCCGCGGGGAAGTCCTTGTTCGCGGCAGCCTGCGCGATCGGGCGACACGTCGCCGAGGGGGACCAGAGGCGGAGGGTGGGGACCGGGGCGCACAGGAAGCCGTCGGTCGATCCGCCGATCATGCCGTTGGGGCCGAGTAGATCGAGTCGAGTGGTACCGTTCGGATGGTCGAAGCAACAGAACATCGAGCGGCCCTCGCGCACCGCTGCACGGAAAGGCCCTACAGCGCGGGAGACGAGCCGCTCGTGCTGGGCGGCGAGTTGGGATGCGAGCTTCACTCGGCACCCCCGACATCCTGCCTGGGTTCGCTCATCGCCTCGTGCAGCGCCTTCCGCAACGCGGGGCCGAGGAGCGTCGTAGGTCGGCTCTCCCCCTTCGAGATCGTGCCCTGGCCGACGCCGAACTTGGCGGCGAGCGCGCGCTGATCGACGCCCAGCCACATCCGGTAGGCGACGAGGTCCGCCCCGGTGTGCTGCGGCACACCGTCCAGGGGGTCGGCGGGCGGGGGCACCACGGGAGAGGGCGTTGCTGGCGCCGCCGGCCGTCGCCTTTCCGGTGGGCTCGGCGGCTGAGGCCGCGCTGCTGGCAGGCCCGGCGTCGTCTCTGTGAGCCGCTGTTGGAACAGCCGGGCGAGCGGGGTCATCTCGACGGCGGGGCCTGAGCGCGCGCCTGACGTCGTGGGCGCTGGCCCCGGCGCGGGGCGGGCCTGTGTCACCGCCGTGGGGCGGGCCTGTATCGGAGCGACAGGTGCCTCTGCCATTGTCGGTGTCGGCGCAGCGGTTGGCCTCATCGCAGCGGCTCGCCCGGGGCCTCGTTGGACCGGGACGGCGGGCGGTGCCGAGACTACGACCTGGGATCTCGCGGCGAGAGGGGGCTGGTTCACGGCCCGTGCCCGCGCGGCCTGTAGCCGAAGGCGCTCGTTCTCTATGACGAGCGCTCGATGTGCCTCGCGCTCGGGTGACCTGTTGTGGGGAACTGGCGCCGCCATGATCTCGGCGGGCGCTGGCCCCACCGGGGCAGCGACAAATTTGGGAGCAGCCGCCTCGCGCTCGTGTTGCTCCGCAAGCGCCACCGCTGCGACCCGTTCACGCTCGGCGCGGGCTTGCGCCTCCCGGCTCGCCGCCAGCTCCGCC
>CAIMSU010000310.1 GCA_903844155.1 uncultured Pseudomonadota bacterium
GGTCATGGGTGCGTTTCCTGGGGATTCTGTTGGTTCCAACCTCGAATCTACCCCGGAAACCGCCCTTTGTCTAGGCAAAATCGTGCCTAACATATTGATATTACACAATACTGCTGTCGTCGGATCTCAGCCGCACCCAAACGGTTTAGGTCCTACGCGGAGGTCCCCATGTTGTTCCTGGCGCTCCCGCTCGCTTGTGTCCCGGCGCCCGTCGCGTGCGGTGCGGGCACCCATCTCGTCAGCGGCGTGTGTGTCGTCGACAGCGCGGTTGACTCGGGTGACACGGCGTCGGACACAGCGGGGGACGCTGACACCGATACCGACAGTGACACCGATTCGGACACCGATTCGGACACCGATTCGGACGCCGATTCGGACACCGATTCGGACACCGACACCGACACTGACTCCGACACCGACTCAGGCGGCTCGGGGCTGTCTCCGGGCGGACGGTGGACCACTTCCGGCAAGGCGACGGCGGACAGCACCGAGCTGATCGGCGACCGGAACCTCGACTACGCGGGATCGAGCCTCGCGGTTGGGGATGCAGACGGGGACGGGCAGGACGACCTGCTCGTCGGCGGGCCGTACGCTGCCCGCCACGGCGGCTTCTCCGGTGCGGCGTGGCTCGCGAAGGGCCCGATCACGGCAGACGTCGCCCTTGCGAGCGCCGATGGGGCGGTCTACGGAACGACCGCAAACGCCGAGTTTGGCGCAGCCATCACGTTCCTTGGCGATGTGGATGGGGATGGCGGCAGCGACATCGCGGTCGCGGCGCCCTGGGCGGCGGATGGGGGGACCGCGCCGGACGGTCCGGGCGACGTCTACGTGTTTCTTGGCGGCTTTCCCGCCGATGGATCGCCGACAGACGCAACAGCGGATTGGGCCGGTGAGGGGGCGACAGACGGCGCCGGCCTCGGCCTCTCTGGCGGCGTCGACTACACGGGGGACGGGATCCCGGACCTCGCCGTGGGTGCCCCATTCTGGTCCTCCGAGGCAGGGGCTGCCTATGTCCTCGGGGCCTCGCTCTCGGTCGGCGGCTCACTCACCGGCGCGGACATCCGGCTGTACTGCACGTCGCCGGGCTTCAGCCGGGAGTTCGGCTCCGACGTGTTCCCCGCGGGCGACCTGAACGGGGACGGCGTGAACGATCTCGGCGTTGGGTGGGGTGATTACCAGGTCGCCGGTGCTGGCGGCGCAGTGGCCATCTTCGATGGGCCGCTCTCCGGCCATTATGATGCTGCCGATGCCGACTCCATGGTCGTCAGCGCTGCCCGGGGCCTTGGCCAGCGCCACAGCGCCGAGGCCTCGGTCGGCGACGTCGACGGCGACGGCATCGCCGATCTGCTCCTCGGCACCCGGAATGCGGCGATCTCGGGCGTTCAAGAGGTTGGGCAGGCGTTTCTTGTCTCGGGGAGGGACGCGGCGGCGGGGGTGGACACCCAGTTCGCCCTCGCGACCTTCGACGGGGTGGGCGACGAAGACCAGCTGGCGACCGCGGTCGGTGCGCCGGGGGATGTCGACGGCGATGGCGCTGCGGACCTCGTCATCGGGGTCCTTTGGGACGCCACCTACGCCTATCAGGGCGGCGCGGCGTGCCTTTGGTACGGCCCCGTGACGGGCACCCACGGGTGCGACGACGCCGACGCGGCGTGGTTTGGGACCGACGACTACGGATCGCTCGGCGCGGCGATCGTCGGCGGCCACGACCTTACGGGCGACGCCTACGCGGACCTCGTGTTCGGTGCGCCGGCGGCCCCCGGCGGCGGGATCACGAACGCCGGCATCGTCTACCTCATCCCGGGCCTCGCCCCCTGAATCGGAGCCTTCCATGCTGCTTCTCCTGATTGCCTGCGTGCCCCCACCCGTGACCTGCGGCACTGGGACCCACGTCGAAGGTGCGGTTTGCATCGCCGATGGTGCGGGCGACTCGGGTGACACTGCGTCTGATTCGGGCGGCGATGCCGATACGGACACCGACACGGATTCCGATACCGACACGGACTCCGACACGGACACCGACACAGATAGCGATACAGACTCCGATACAGATACCGACACAGATACTGGAACTACAAGCCTGAAACCTGGAGGACGTTGGACTGGCACGGATCGGGCCTCGGACGCGGGCTACGCGCTGACGGGCGACCGCGCGAGCGACGAAGCGGGACTGGGGCTCGCTGCGGGGGACTACGATGGCGACGGGCAGGACGATCTACTGGTCGGCGGGGCTTATGCCAAGCGGGGCGCCGAGAATTCCGGGGTCGCGTGGCTGGTGAAGGGGCCGATCACGTCGGGCAGCCAGCTTGTGCATGCGGACGCAGAGGTCGACGGCGTTGACTACGGGGGCAGCCTGGGGATGAACGTGGCGTTCGTCGGCGACGTGGACGGTGATGGCGGGGCAGATATGGCGTTGGCGGCGCCGAAGCTGAACGGGTCTGGCGACGTCTACATCTGGGCCGGCGGCGTGCCCGCGAGCGGCGACACGAGCACTGCGACCGCGCACTGGACGGGGGA
The DNA here is from genome assembly GCA_903844155.1 of uncultured Pseudomonadota bacterium. Taxonomy (GTDB): domain Bacteria; phylum Myxococcota_A; class UBA796; order UBA796; family SXON01; genus CAIUMM01. The sequence goes on from CAIMSU010000310.1 coordinate 2,518, forward strand.
GGGGTCGGCCGACCTGGCTGGGACCGGGTTTTTCGGAGGCGTGGACTTTACGGGTGACGGCGTCGGAGACCTCGTCGTCGGCGCACCGCAGGAGGGAAGCACGGGTGGCGCGGTGTACCTGCTCTCGGGCGGCGGCTCGATGCTCACCGGCGGCTCCTTGTCGGGCGCGGACGTGCGGTTCTACTCGACCGACCACAGCTCCTCCTACGGCTTCGGCACCGGAGCGTTCGACGCTGGCGACGTGAACGGCGACGGTGTGGAGGACCTCGGCATCGGCTGGATGCAGTGGACCGGCTCCTACGGCACGACGGGCAGCGACGTCGTCTACTTCGGCCCGATCTCCGGGCATTACCTCGCGACAGACGCGGACGCCGTCGTTCAGTGGGGGGCGGGGGCGAGCGGGCAGAGCGGAATCCAGAACACCTCCAACGGCGTCGGCGACGTGAACGGCGATGGCGTCGACGACGTCATCATCGGCATTCCAACGGCCAATGGTGCGTACGGCGGGACCGGAATCGCCTACCTGATGTCCGGCGTGGACGTCTCGGGCGCGGCGGATGTGCGCTACGCCCTCGCGACGTTCTCGGGCGAGGCGTACTACGACCTCGTCGGCACCGCCGTCGCCAACGTCGGCGACATTGACGGGGACGGCAACGCGGACGTCGTCCTCAGCGCGTCCGGCGACGGCACGTACGGCCAACGCGCCGGCGCCGTGTGCGTCTGGTATGGCCCCGTCACTGGCGGTCACGCGTGCTCGTCCGCAGACGCCGCCTTCTACGGCGGTGGCAGCTACGGTGCCCTCGGCACCACCATCGTCGGCGGGCACGACCTGACCGGCGACGCCTACGCCGACCTCGCCACCGGGGCGCCGGGCGAGACAGGGGACAGCTCCTACTCGGGGGTTGTGTACGTTGTGCCGGGGTTGGCGCCATGACCATGCTGCTGGCCCTCCTCGTCGTCAGCCGACACGCCCTCGCCGTCCCGGAGAAGACTGCGGTCCGGGAGGCGCTCGCGGCGATGCGCAAGGCCGAGCCCGAGTGCACGATCGGGCCCGGGCCCAGCGCGCTCGAGTACGACATCGCCTGCCCCGGCAAGGACAAGGTCGTCTTCTACGCCGACCGTCTGGTGAGCCTGTGCGCCGAGGGGCGCGTGCAATGCGATGACGCCCGCGAGCGTATCGTTCGCACGATGGTCAAGGATCCGCACGACGACGCGGTGAAGCTCGTCAATGTCGTGCCTGAGCTGCGGCCCCACGCCTACCTTCAGGCCGCGCCCGACCCCACGCTTTACGTGAGCGCACACCTCACCGGCGGCATTGACCTGATCTACATGTTCGACTCGCCCGATGCCCTCTTTCCGGTCCAGATCAGCGAGATGGCGACCCTCGGGGTCGACCAGGCCGGGCTGGAAGCCGCGGCGAAGGACAATTGCGCGCGGATCTTCCGCGTGCTCGACCGGGTCGACGTCCCGCCGATGCATTTCCTCGCTGGCGGGGACTACGCCGCCTGCGTCCTCATCGCGCCTCAGCTTGCCGTCGGCATCGACGAAGGAACGCCGACAACGTTGATTTTTCCCGATGCAAAGTCCATTCTCATCGCCACAGACGCATCGGCCCGTGTGACGGCCACGCTCGTCGACGCCGCAACGAAGGGGGCTGCCGCCGCGCCCCCGACCGACTACCCGTTCCCCCCGACCCCGTTCACCATGACGCCGACCGGGTGGCAGGTGCTGCCCTGACTGTCACCCCGCCACCGGCCGCGCAGGGGGTAAACTATCGGCGAACCAACATGAAGTAATCGCCCGTCGCCTTGAGTTGGCCGTTCTTCGGACGGAAGGCGGCGCCGATGAGCGCGCGCGTCCCAACCTTGCGGAGCTTGTCGATCATGCTGCCGTACACGAGCTTGTCCGGAAACCCGGTGTTGTCCTTGATCGGCGGGAATTCCGCCGGAGCATCCGAGGCGACCTGCGTGTAGTCAAACCAGCTCCCGGTGCCGTCGGTCTGCACGAGAAAATGGCCGGGGCCGGTGATCCAGCTCATCGCTTGATGATTGTAGCCCTGGACCTTGCCGTTGCGGAGCACGCAGCGCTTCTGGAACGCGTTGAACAGCGGCAGGGAATTCTGGCCTTCATGGATGACGATCTCGCCCTCCGGGCCGTGCAGCGAGGTGAGCGGCGCCTCAACTCCCACCGCCTTTTCCCAGAGCGCCACCAGCTCCCGCTTGCCGAGGCCGCGCATCCAGTTGACCTGTTCGTCGACGCTGTGCGTCTCCATGCCGGCCACGACGTTGGCGAGGCTGTCGAGCGAGGGGAGGGGGATCATCGGGGGCTCCGGCGCGGCGCGTTGGTTCGGGGGTTGACGGGCCGATAACGCCCGACGGGGTGCGTGGCTTGCCGGAGGGGTGGCACCCGGTGTACCATCCGGGCCGCCCTGGTTCCTCGCCCGCCGATGCCCGTCTTCCACCTTCCCATGCTTGTCCTCCTCGCCGGGCCCGGCTGCGCGCTCGTCTCGGATGACGACCTTGTCGCCCGTCTCGACCTGGACGGTGATGACGTGCCAAGGCCCGCGGACTGCGACGACGCCGATCCCACCGTTGGCGCAAAACAAACGTTCTACGTGGATCAGGACGGCGACGGCCACGGAAGCCTCGGTGAAGTGGAGCGGTGCCAGTTGGAGGCCGGTCTCTCAACGCTCTCGGACGACTGCGACGACTTCAATGCCGACGCGTTCCCCGGCGGCACCGAGGTCTGCAACGGGGTCGACGACGACTGCGACGGGACCGTCGACGAAGGCGTCGAGCCGGCCGAGTGGTACTTCGACGGCGACGGCGACGGGTACGGCTCCCCGTTCACGACCCAGACCGCCTGCGAGCCCTCGCCCGGCTTCGTCGCGAACGACCTCGACTGCAACGACGCGGACGCGACCCTCAACCCCGACACCGTCTGGTACGGCGACGATGACGGGGACGGGTACGGCGGTCTGGTCACCACAAGTGTCGGGTGCGAACAGCCTGTCGGCTACTTCGCCGACGCGGCGGACTGCGATGACACACGCGCGGATGTGTCGCCGGTGGGCGTCGAGATCTGCGATCCCGAGAACGCCGACGAGGACTGCGACGGCCTCGCCGACGACGCAGACCCCGGGGCCACCGGCCAGGCCGTGTGGTACGCCGACTACGACGGCGACGGGTTCGGCGACGCGGACGACGTCGCGACGGCCTGCGACCCGCCCCTCGGCTACGTCGCGGATCGCCGGGACTGCGACGACACCAACGCGACTGTGGGGGCGGAGTGCCGATGGGTGAAGGTCTCGGCGGGGTACGAGCACACCTGCGGCCTGCGTGCGAACGGGGTGCTTGAGTGCTGGGGCTACAACGCCGCGGGAGAAACCGAGGTTCCTGCTGGCCTCTATGCGGACGTCAGCGCGGGCTTCGACGCGACCTGCGCGGTCCACACCGACGGGACGCTCGCGTGCTGGGGCAGCGCCAACTACGGGGCGCCGAGCCCGCCGTCGGGCTCGGATTACACGGCGGTTTCCCTTGCGTTTTCCCTGGCATGCGCGACTGATACATCCGGTCGGCTCACCTGCTGGGGTGCGAACGCCACGGACACCACGCCGACGACGTCCGGCGCGACGGAGGTGAGCGTGAGCGCCCACGCCGCGTGCGCACTCGACGAGGCGGGCGACCTGGTCTCCTGGATCGGCGGGTCAGACGCCACGGGGCCCTTCCTGCAGGTCGACGCCGCCTACACCGGGTGCGCGACCCTCAGGATGGACGGTGAGATCGACACGAGCCAGGACGCGCGGACGGGAACGCTCCCGGCGGGTCCGTTTGCGGTCATGGACGTGGGCCCCCTGACCGGCTGCGCGCTCGACGCTGCGGGTGCCGCCACGTGCTGGGGCAACGACGACGACGGCCAGGCCTCTCCTCCGACCGACGCTTTCGGGCAGATCAGCATGGGCTATTACCACGCGTGTGGGGTAACCACGGACGGTTTTGTGGACTGCTGGGGACGCAGCAGCGCGGGCGAATGCACCCCGCCCTCGGAGTGACACCATGACGCCTCGCGCCTCCCTCGGCCTCGCCCTGACGCTCCTCCCCGCAACGTCGCTCTCCGGCTGTGCGCTCGTGACGCAGAAGGAGTGGGACGCACGCGTCGACCTGGATGGCGACGGCGTCTCCCGCCCGCGCGACTGCGACGATGGCGACGCGACCGTTGGCGCCCCACAGGCGCTCTACGTCGATGCGGACGGTGATGGATCGGGAGGCGGGACCACGGACGTGCGATGTCCGGCGCCAACGGGGTACGCGACCGTTGGCGGGGACTGTGACGACGCAAACGCGGAAGTTCACCCCGGTGCCGTCGAAGCTTGCAACGGCGCTGACGACGACTGCGACGGTGTCATCGACAACGGCGTCGAGCCCCCGACCTGGTACTTTGACGGCGACCGCGACGGGTACGGCACGCCGTTCACGTCCGAGACCGCGTGCACAGCGCCCGCCGGCTACGTCGCCACGGCCGACGACTGCGACGACACGCGCGCCGACATCAACCCCACGACCGTCTGGCACCCGGATCTGGACGGTGACGGCTACGGCGACGCCGCGAGCGGTACTGTGTCGTGTCAGCAGCCCCATGGCCTGCTCTTTGACGGCACGGACTGCGACGACACACGCCCCGATGTGTCGCCTTCGGGGAGCGAGGTGTGCGACGACCTGAACGTGGACGAGAATTGCGACGGGCGTGTCGACGACGCCGATCCCACCGCCACCGGCCAGACGCTCTGGTACGCGGACGCCGACGGGGACGGGCTTGGCACCGTGTTCAACACGACCTACGCCTGTGATCTGCCCGTCGGCTACACGACCGATCACAGCGACTGCAACGACGCCGATGCCTCTGTCACCCGCGACTGCGCCTGGGTGGCGGTCTCGGCGGGCTACCAGCACACCTGCGGCCTCGAAGGGGACGGCACCGTGAAGTGCTGGGGCGGGGATGTTTACGGCGAGTCCGATCCGCCGGCAACGCCGTTTGTCGCGCTCTCGGCGGGCACGTGGAGCACTTGTGCCGTGGAGGTCGGCGGGCAGATCGTGTGCTGGGGGGGCGGGAGCGACGCCGCGATTCCGGCGGGGCCGTATACGGCGGTTCAGGGCGACGCGAACGGCGGCTGCGGCCTGCATGTGGACGGCTCGATCGCGTGCTGGGGTGTGCTCCCAGATGGGGAACTGCCAGCCACGGACGTGGCGTACACCTCGATGAGCGTCAGCTACAACTCCGGCTGCGGGCTGGACACGGACGGGAACGAGCGTGGGTGGTTTGGGAGTCCGTCGAGCGATGGACCGTACCTGCAAACCGCGGCGATTGACGACAGTTGCGCCGAGCTCGATGCCGACGGCTTCCTTCACCTGCCGGCGGACCTGAACGACGGCAGCGCGCCGACGGGGCCGTTCACGACGATGAGCCTCGGCGGGGACGACTACTGCGCGATCACCTCGGCAGGAGCGATCGAATGCTGGGGTATGTACGCGTTCGGGACGTCACCCTCGGGGGTGTACACGGCGATCGACGTCGGCGTCTACTACGCGTGCGGGCTCAGCGCGGCCGGCGCGATCGCGTGTTGGGGAGAATGCGACTACGGGAATTGTGACCCGCCCACCCTATGAGCGTCGTCGGCGACCCAGGGCGAAGCTGGCGATCGCCAGGCCCACGAGCGCCGGACCGCTCCCCTTGTCGCCCGCGCTCGCGCACCCGCACGTCGGCTTGACATCGCCGATGGCAAACACGGCCTCGATCGTGCATGATTCGTTGGCCGCCTGATCCTGTGCGCAAGCCTTGAGCGTGTGCGCGCCCTGCTTCAGGTCGAGGGGCACGCGGTACGTGTCGCCACCCATCAGCGTGGCTTGAATGGGCGTCCCGTCGAGCTCCACGTAGGCTTCGTGCAGGCGCGGGCCGACCTCGCTGGCAACGCCGTCCTGCACGTCAAAGTGGAAGATCACCTGCTGCTCGCTGGCCTGGTCCACGAACCGGTCAAAGTGGCGGATCGTTGGGCCGATGGTGTCGATGGCGCCGCTGCCGACGTAGACCTTGTTGAGGAAGTCGGGCCCGGACTCGCCCTGCCCAGTGACAGCGTCGAGGATGCCGTCGCCGTCGATGTCACCGACGGCCATCCCCAGCGTGCTGTCGGAGAGGGGGTTGCCGTCGCTGTCCGCGAAGGTGCTGTCCATGAGCGTGAAATTCCCGGTGCCGTCGTTCTGCAGCACGCGCTCGGAGTCTGAGAGCGAGGCGATGACGGCGTCCATGTCGCCGTCCTGGTCTACGTCCGCGCAGATGACGGCGTTGTCGTCGGCCGTCGGGTTGCCGGTCACGCGCGCGGTGGTCTGGTCGGAGAACGCGCCGTTGCCGTCGTTGATGAGGAGCTCTTCGAGACCGTTCCGCTCGCCGCCGTCGAGCCACATGTCCACGTCCCCGTCGTTGTCGACGTCGCACTCCCCGGGTCCATAGACGTACGGGCCGGGCTGCTTCGGCAGCATGCCGTCCGTCCAGGTGAAAACGCCGCTGCCGTCGTTGATGAGCAGGTAGCTGTCGCCCTCGCGGCTGGCGATCAGCAGGTCCAGGTCGTTGTCGGTGTCCACGTCCACGAAGTCGGCGTCGATCGGGCCGGTGCCGACGTTGGACAGATCCGAGGGGAGGGCCCCGACGACCTCGGTGAAGTGCCCGCCGCCGTCGTTGGCGTAGAGGTGCCCGACGCCGGGCGAGCCGGGGGGCGCGTCGCCCCAGTCGGAGATGAACAGGTCCAGATCGCCGTCGTCGTCCACGTCGGCCAGCCGCACCGCGCCTGCACGCGAGGAGGTCCCGAGGCGGGTGGCGCCCTGGTCCTCCCACGTCGCCCCGTTCCACGCGAAAACCGCGTCGGGCTGCATGCCGTAGCCGTCTGGGACGATGATCTCGGGCTGGCCATCGCCGTCGATGTCGCCAACGGCGACCTGCCGGACGCGGCCCGTCCAACCGCCGAATTCGCCGTCGGTCACGTCGGTGTAGACGATGTTGCCGGACGTCGAGTCGTTCCGGTACACCGCGAGCGGCTGCGCATCGCCGGGAACGTAGTAGCCGCCGCCGTTTGCGTAGATCAAGTCCAGGTCGCCGTCGCCGTCGATGTCGACGAGCTGGGCCTGGTTGGAGTAGCAGCCTTCGGTGCTCGGGTCGTCCGAGGCGCAAGGCTGCGGGCTGGGGAGCAGGGACGGGTCGTACGTGAACAGCGGCGTCGCGCGGGCGGGAAGCGCGAGGGCGAGGAAGATCGGCAGCATGGCGGCGGGGTAACCCGGTGGGTCGGGCGTCCGGGCTACTCCACCGACTTCAACTCGGTGCCGTCGGTCTTCACGGCGCCGATGCCGACCGCGAGCCAGGAGTGGAACGGGTTGCCCGCTGTGGGAGTCTGTGTGACGGGGAGCACGTCGTAGGTGCCGGCCGGCACCGTCAGCGAGGTCTGGTCCCCGACCGTGGCGCTGAACGACAAGTTGGACGTGGTGGTCCCCGAGGTCGTGTCGACGGTCGTGGCCGTGGACGTCTCCGTCCAGGTGCCGCCGGCGGTGACCGTGGCCGGGTAGACGAGCATCGGCGGGGTGTACGTGGTGTCGGAGGAGCCGGAGTAGTCGTTCGCGCCGCCCGTGCTCTGGTAGTCGGAGTGGGCCGTGTCGATGTAGACGCCGTCCGCCGCGCAGTTGAAGGTGGCTGTCGTGTCCTGGCGGGCGAGGGAGCCATCCTGGTTCGTGCGCCGGGAGGCGGTGGTCATGACAGCGGTCGCGCTGCTGCCGTCATAGCTGGTGAAGGTGTTCACGAGGCTGTCGGCCGCGTTCGTGTCGCCAGGAAAGTCGTAGACGAGCGCGGCTCCGACGGCGGGGAAGTAGCTGCCGCAAGCGGCCGAGGAGGAGCCACTGTCACCGACCGAGCTGTCGCTGCCGCCGCTGTCGTCCTTTGCGGCGCTGCCGGCGGTGCAGGCGGCGAGGAGGACGGCGAGGAGGACGGGGGCGACGGCGGGGGCGTGGGGGGAGAAGCGGGGTAGACGCATGGGGACTCCGGGAGAAGCGCCGGGGTAACCTGCCGCGTGGAGCCGGCATGCAAGCGCTGACGGGCATCGGACCCGGTACCGTCGTGGACGGCTACCGCGTGGAGGGCGAGCTCGGCGCTGGCGGAATGGCGAGGGTGTACCTGGTCCGGCACCTGCAGTTGGACTCGCTCCATGCGATGAAGGTGCTGGATTCGCGCGCGGTGGCGGTGCGGGACCGGCTCATCCAGGAGGGGCGCCTGCAGGCCAGCCTGCGCCACCCGAACATCGTCGCGGTGACGGACGTGGTGACGGTGGACGAGTGCCCGGCGCTGGTGATGGAGTACGTGGAAGGCGCGCCGCTGGACGCGCTGCTTCGGGCCCGGCGGCTGACGATCGCCGAGGTGGATGCGCTGGTCATCGGGATCCTGCGGGGGGTCGGCGCCGCGCACGCGCAGGGGATGATCCACCGGGACCTCAAGCCGGCGAACGTGCTCCTCGCGCGGCACCACGACGGCGTGACGCCCAAGGTCGCGGACTTTGGCCTCGCGAAGATCGTGATGGACGCGGAGCACTCAGGGCCGCGCGGCGCGCAGACGCGGACGGGCCAGGTCCTCGGCACGCCCTGCTACATGGCGCCGGAGCAGTTTCGTGACGTTCGAAGCGTCGATCTGCGCGCGGACATCTACTCGCTGGGCGCGATGTACTACGAGATGGTCTCCGGCGAACGCGCATTTTCTGGCGAGTCGCTCTACGAGATCCTCGGCAAGGTCGCCGCTGGCGACGTCGTCCCGCTGCGAGCCCGGGTCCCCGACGTGCCCGATCGCATCGACGCCGCCGTCCGCGCCTGCCTGAGCCACGCCCCCGCAGATCGCCCCGAGAGCTGCGAAGCGCTCCTGCGGCTCTGGACTGGCGACGCCGACCCCGCCGCGTTCCGACCCGCTGCATCGTCGTTGCTCGACGGGCTCGCTGCGCCGGCTTCCCGGAGCGTGGACGGGGGCGGGAGCCTCGGTGGATCATCGACGTTCGACGTGGATGGCGGCGCCGTCGCCGCCCCATGCCGTGCTGGCCCGTCGCCCCCGTCGTCGTCGCCCGTGCCCTCGAACGGCCCGGCGTTCTCCCCCGTCTCCTCGCCCTCCACCACCCCGGACGCCTCGCCCGAAGCCAGCCCCGCGCCGCCCTCCCGACGCAAGTGGGCGCTGTGGCTGTTCCTGACCAGCGGGCCGGCGTTCTACGGCTTCCTCCCGCCCATCACCGAGGCGACGATGCGGGTGTTCGGCCTTACCCGCCCTGAAACCTACGGGATCGCCGTCGCCTGGGCGGCCATGTGCGGGCTCGCCGTGTGGTTCCAATCGCGCCTCTGGAGCCGGCCGGACCCGCCCATCGCGCTCGCCCGCGACGTTTCCCTGGCGCTCATATGCGTGTGCCTGGGCGTATTGGAGCGCGCCGCCAGTCGCTGTTCCGCCACGCTCGACTCCCTCGGCGCCGACCTCCGGGCCTACGCGGACCTGTCCCAGCAACCGCTGCTCACCCAGCGCATCGACAGCGCCATCAGCGGGTTTGTCAACACGACGGGGCTGCTCGCGGGGTGCGTCATCCTGTGGGCGACGGGGCTCATCCTCGCGTGTGTGTTCGTGCCGGCGCCCCAGGCGGGCCGGGGACCGCTCGTGCGGGCGCTCGTGGGGGGCGTCGGGGCGATGGTCGCCTCGTTTGCGGTGCAGCACCTGTTTCCGGGCCGCGCAGATGCGCTTTTGCTCGCGTGTGAGGTGCCGGGTGGCTGGCTGACGGCGACGACCCTGGCGCGGTGCACGGCTGAGCTGCCGGGGATGCCGTCGCTCGGACTGCGGCGGGACCTGCCGAGGGTCGCGATCGTGTTCAACACCATGGCGGTCATCGCGCTGGCGGCGATGGGCATGACGTTGGACTACGCGCTGCGGTTTGGCGAGCTGGACGGCGCTGCGCCCCAGCTTCGAGCGGGGCTTTCGCAGTCGATGGCGTCCGGCGTACTGTCGGACGGCGCCGCCTGTGACGCGATGCTCGGTCTGGCGTTGGTGGTGTTCGTCCTGCCGTTTCGACGGGCGTTTGTTTGGCCGACGGGCGTGCTCGGGCTCCGGGACGCGCTGGCGGCGCTGGTGCTGCTGGCCGGTGTCGTCGTCCTGCCCGTGTCGCTCGTCGCGAGCCTCCCGCAGTTCCTGGAGGTGGCCACTGCCTACAACGTCATCGGCGGCATGCTGCCGAGCGGCCAGGCGTACGTGGACGTCGCCCCGCGCACGTTCGCGGACCTCGATTCCACCGAGCTGCTCCACGCCGTGGACCCCCAGGCCGTTGCCCCGGCGGGTGCCCTTCCACCGGCGGACGTGGTTGCGCGCGCGCTTGTGGCGCGTGGGCAGTGCCTTGCGGGCGTGCTGGGCACCGGGGGCTTGAGCGACGAGGTCGCGACGTGCCTGACGCCAGCTTTGGCAGCGACGGCCTGTGCCTCGGAGGGCGCACGCCTGCCGACGACCGAGGAGCTGGCCCGGGTACGCCTGCGAGCAGACGCAACCGTAGGGCCCGTGCGCGAGTCCCTCCGCGCGTCGAGCCAGCGCGCCCAACGATTCGTGCGCGGGACTGCGGCAGAGTGGGCCTCGGACCAGCGCGACGGGGGCACCGCGTACTACCGCGTCGACATGGCTGGCGAGGCAGAGGCCCAGCCCGTCGCGGCGACGGCCGAGGCGGGTGATGTCGGCTTTCGGTGCGGGTTTACCGTGGCGGAGTGAGGGCGCACGGGTTCGTCAGTCGCAGGTGATTTCGCCGGCGCGGACGAGGCAGCGCGAGGCGCCGCCGACCGCGGGGACCGTCACCGCAACGGCGGAGCCCACCAGGTCCGAATCGTGGCCCGACGCGAGGCTCAGGCTGCACTGTCCCGTTGGCGCCGCGAACGTCACGGACGTCGTGCCGGCCCCAAGTGCTCGCGAGTCCCTCCAGTCATCACATTGCAGCTCCGCGGAGGCGACGGGAACGTCACTGTCGACCTTGAGCTTCCAGGTCACCGTGGGTCGGGGTCTCAGGGGGAACGTCACGGCGTCCCTCCGGCACCTCGGGCTGGTGATCCCGTCCAACCACTGGATCTCCGAGTCGGGACCGAGGCTGCGGACGCGGGATTGCCAGGTTCCGAACGCCGAGGCGCAGGGGTCTTTCTGCATCGCGCCGGCCAACACAAAGTCGGTCCAGGCCATGAGCGCGCGCGCTTTGCGCACAGACTGCGGGGCTGCGGCGATGAGCGCGCCGACGGTCGTCTGCCAGGATTGGGTCTTCGCAGCACCATTGTCCGGATCCGTCCAGGTCATCAGGAAGGTGACGGGGTCGGTCGGTACAGGCTTGGGTCCCTGCATCGTGAGATCCTGCAGGAAGAGCTGACTTGTGCCCGAGGCGTAGTTCACGGGCTGCACATCCTCGGCGTGCGTACTGCTCTCCTCGCCGTAGAAGCGCTGCATCGCGAGGCTGGGGGGCAGGTGTACTGAGAAGTGCACGTCGTGCGCGATCGTGCGCGTGAGCGACTCGAAGCCAACACCAAAGATTCGGTCGACGACGGCCTCACTCCCAAGGTACACGTAGGCGCCCTTGCCCTTCTCGGTCAGCTTGTTGAGGATGTCGTCGTTGAAGTCGCGTCCAACGCCGACAGCCGTCAGCCGTACGCCCGAGTCCTCGTAGGCCTTGCCAATCTCTGAGACGACGTCCGGGTTCACGCTCCCGGTGTTCAGCTCGGCGTCGGTGATGAGGATCATCCGGCGATTCCGGTCCTTCACGCCCGGTGCCGCGTTGGCGATCCGGTACCCCTCCCGGAGCCCGAGGTCGAGATCCGTGCTCCCGCGCGGGGCGAGCTGGGCGATGAGCCCGTCGAGGACGGCGTTGTCGTCACGACCCATCACGAAGTTTTCGACCGGCGTGCAGACGCTGTCGTCGAACAGCACGAACGAGAGCCGATCGCCGGTGTGCAGGCTCGCTTTCATCTTGGTGAGCCCGCGCTTGAGGTACTCCATGCGCCCCTCCGAGGCCATCGAGCCGGACCGGTCGAGCACGATGGTGAGATCGAGCGGCTTGGGGGGCGGTGTGGCGCCGCGGACGGCAAAGCCGACGCTGAGCGTGCTGGCGCCGGTCTGTTCGGCCGAGCCGAGCACGCTGAAGGTGTCGCCGGGCTTGACGGGCGCCGTGTCGAAGCTGAAATAGTTGAGCAGCTCGTGCGGCCGGACCTCGCTGGCTTGGACGGGCCGGCCGTTCTGGACGGCCCAGAGCAGGCGTTGCGCGCTCGCGAGGCTCATGGAGTCGTCGTTGGAGAGGTAGACGGTGGCGCCCCAGTCTGGCCCGGGTGCCTTGGTTGCGGCTGGGGTTTGGGTGGGGGCGGTCGTGTCGACCGCGCTGTCCGGTCCAGACTTGAGGAGGCCCGTGAGCTGGTTGATGGAGTCCAACCGGGCCTCCTTGGCTTTTTCGCGGAGAGGGGCGTCCGCGCGTGCGGCGAGGGCCCGGTCGGTGGCGGTCAACGGTCGGGGCGAGGAGCGGTCCTCGTCGTCGTCGTCGTTGCGGCCCCCCTGACTGGACGTGGGGTCGAGCAGCAGGGTGTTTTCGTCGCCTGAGGCCCCCGCGGCGCTCGGGTTGCCTCCCGAAAGCACGCCGGCGGCGCTGCCGAGAGCGCTCTGGGAGCTGCGGCCGACGGGGATCCGGGAGAGGTAGTCGCTGTTCATCGTCGTCGCGGCGCTGGCCTGGGTGGTGTCGACGACCGGGCTGCCCTCCGGGACCGTGACATCTGCGGCGCCGCCCGTGAGTTGGACGGTCACCGTCGAGACACGGCCGATCTGGACCTCGACCGTCCGCGTCACCTTCCCGAAGCCCTGGAGTTGGGTGACGACGGAGTATCTGCCGGGCGGGAGCTGCTGGAAGGCGAACTCGCCGTTCTCGTCTGCGGTCAACTGCTGGCTGCCCCCGATCAGGCTGGTGGAGCTGATGCGGATGAGCGCGCCGGGCAAGGCGAGACCCGAATCGTCCTCTGCCGTCCCCCGCAATTGGCCGGCCGTCGCCGCTCCAGGGACCCGGTACGCCGAGCCCGAAGGCGGGTAGGCGGGGCTCCCATACCCGTACCCATACCCGCCTCCGCCAAAGCACTCCCGCTGGATCAACGGGTCCTTTGGCGCTTCCGACTCCGGGATGGCGGCGCTGGCGGGTTGGTCGACGATGCCGAGGCAGGAGGCGAGGGCGAGGATGGCGAGCATGGGGTTCCCGGGGCGTGTGGAGGATACCCGGGGATTGGGGGCTATGCTCACTGAATGCTGATCCTCTCCTCGACGGCCCTCGCCTGGACGCTCGTGGAGGTGACGGATGTGCAGGGCGCCCCCGTGGCTGGGGTGCAATTCGAGCGGCCAGACTCCCGTTTTCACGAAGTGTTCGACACGGATCAGCGCGGCGAGGTGCTCCTCCCCGCCGTCCCCGCGGTCCAGTTCGCCGACAAGCGCTACATCGTCATCCGCGAGGACGACACGCCCGAATTCCTCGGGAGCGAGTACGCCTACGACCCCACGATCGCGGATCTCGCGCGCGCGTACCGCGTGGCACCTGCCTGCGATGTGTCGCTCCGGGTCGTGGACGGGGGCGGCGCGCCGGTGCCCCTCGCCGACGTCGACTACGGCTACGGGTACGCGGACACCCACACCGACGATCAGGGCCTCGCGGTGCTGCATGCCTACGCGGGCCTCGTCCGGCTCGACGTGTCCGTCGGCAATCGCTCCGCCGTGGTCGAAACACCGCTCGTTTGCGACGCGACGACCACGGTGACCGCCGTCCTCAAGGATGAACCTCCCCTGCCGGCCGATCCGGCGCCCCCGTCCGGTCCCTTTCGCACCGTCCGCCTCGCTGACGCCTGCTTCGGCCGCCTCGCCGACGACCTCCATTCGCGCTGGGACGATGGAACGAGTGACCCCGTGTACGCCTGGACGGGCCGCACCCGATCCACCTGTACGGTGCGCGGACGCTATCCAGGCGACTGGACCTGCCGCATCCCGACGACGGCCACTGACCTTTTCCTCGACGACCCAGCCCATGGCTGCGTGACTCCGGCGCGCCCACCGCGGACCTTCGTGTCGATCCCGGTTGTGGACGTGCCCGCTGGTGTACATAAGTTGGAGGCCGATGATTGCCCATCTGGCGGCGAACTGCACGCCCGATGGACCGGTGCGCTCCCCGCCGCGGGCGTGCTCTGGGCGAAGCGGGCAGGCGGGCCCTCCCTCGACTCCTGGGCGGGCGATGGCAGCTTCGCGCCCCTCGACGCCGCCGAAGATGGCACGTTCAACCTGCGCTGGGTGCCGGCCGGCGACTATCTCCTCGTGGTGCGGAGGCTTGGCGAGGTTTCGGGCACTGCGGCCGTGACGGTGCCCGAAGGCAGGAGCGCCACGGTCGAAGTCCGCCCGGACACGGGCAAGGCGACCGGCCGGCTTCCCGCGGGTGTGGACCCCCGTTTCGTGCGGATCGACGCGCGCCCGGCCGGGGTGGTGCGGTGGGACGACGACGGCGCCGTGCGGGTCTCCGGCCTGCCGCCCTCAGAGATCGCGCCGGTGACGTTGACGTTGACGACGGCGGGCGGTGTGTGGACGGCCCAGGTCTGCGACGGGTGTGAGATCGCCTGGACGCCTTCGGTGACCCCGATCTGACGGGTTCGAAGCGGTTGGAAGCGCCGCGCCTCACTCCACCGTATCGCAGGTCGCAGCGGGCATCTGGTAGAGTCCGGGCGTCGAATCAGCCTCGCAGGCGGACTCCGTGCGGTACAGGACCGCGACTTCGGGTTTGGGGTCGTCGTAGAGCGGGCTGGGCCGGTTGTCGGAGTGGTAGGGAGGGCAGGCGAAGCGGCAGTCGGCGGTGCCGGGGCGGCGCTCGTCCTGGGGCCAGAAGTCCCAGGTGTAGTCGCGGTGCACCAGTCGGTCGGTCAGCGGCTTGCCCTCGACCATGCACGTTT
The DNA here is from genome assembly GCA_903844155.1 of uncultured Pseudomonadota bacterium. Lineage (GTDB taxonomy): Bacteria > Myxococcota_A > UBA796 > UBA796 > SXON01 > CAIUMM01. Next base: position 17,535 of record CAIMSU010000310.1, read on the forward strand.
GACGACCATTTTCGACGCCGAGGCCCCCTTTGTCTCGGTCGGACAGGCCTTCGATGGCTTGCGTGGAGACGGCGTCGCACTTGCGCGAGGCCCAAACGGGGAGGAACCACGCCTGTACGATGGATTGGAAGCGGACGGCGTCATCGGTTGCGGAGGTGACGAACCAGGGGCCGCGGCGGCCCCAGGACGACCACGAGACCGTGGGAATCCGGTTTGGTCGTGCACGGTCGACGGACAAACTCTCGGCGAAGGTCACCGCGACCCCGCCCTCTCGCGGATTCTCGCTGTACGGCTCTGGAGAACCCGGCAGCGGGGCGGGTGGCGGCGCGACGATCTCGATGGAGACGTTCTCGCCCACAGTGTCCCCGTTCGGGCGCGTGTCGGAGCAGAGGTCGTGATGGAGGTAGTCGGTGCTTCCAGGCTTGAGATGGATCCCACCGGCGAACTCCGCGCATTCCCCCTTCGTCGTCTTGACCCACACGGACTTTGTCTGACCGAGCCAGTCGGGCGGGGTGACGAGGGTGTGGCGGACCAGCCCAAGTTTGATGGCGGCGCGCTCGGGGCTGCTCAACGGATGCGCGGGGTCAGCAGCGTCGTGGTGAGCGCAGGCGACGAGGAGGAGGAGCATGGGCAGAGCGTAGTCGGGGGTGGGCAGACGGGCGACGGCGCGGAGGGGTTCAGGGCCGTTCCTCCCGCTCGCAGGGTGCGCGGCCACGCCCGACTGCGTCGAAGGCCACCCGTTGGCCGAGGTCACGGAGGTCGCGGGTGACTTCCCCAATGCCCGCTTCAGCTGCGGTGATCTCGACGATCAGGGCTTCCAGGGCAGCTACGTGGTGGTGTTCGGGAACGACGCAGGGGAGATCGACTGCGCCGTCGAGTATGCGCTGGAGTCGACCGGGCGCACGGAGACCTGCCCCCAGTGCAACTTCAAATTCTCTGCCACGACCTCGTCGCCCCGGCGCGACGGCCGGAATTGCGATTCCAAGGTGCGAAAAGACCCATTCACCTACGCCTCCCCGCCCGGTGATGTCTCGGACGGCTTTCTCGGCATGGGCAAGTCGGCGACGCTGGATCCCTCGTATTTTGTGTACTATGCAGCGGTGTTTTATGAGGGGGGTGGTCGGACTAGTGAGAGCTACGAGTGGGATGGGACCTACTCAGGGATGTACGGGAGCTACGCGGTTCCGGAGCTGACCAATGTGGTGATCGACGGCGGATCCTTTCAGGGCGGGTCGTGGTACAGCGCGAATTGACGGGCATCACGCTGGGTTTGGCCTCGCCTGCGCCCGCGCGTGCTCCTCCCGCGTGAGGGGAGGGTACAGCACCGCGCCGATGCCCGCGAACAACAGGATCACGCCGGGGATCGGCCCAAGCATGCACAGGATCGCGATCCGCGCCGATTCGGGTTGGCTCGCGGCGCCCTCGACGTAGCCGGCGGCCTGCAGTGTCAGCCCCACGCCCCAGAGTGTCAGGGCGAGGACGACTTTTTCGAGGAAGGTCATCATCCCGTAGAACTGCCCGGTGCGGTCGACGCCGCCTTGGAGGCGGTCAATCTCGACGACGTCGGGGAGCATGGCCCACGGGAGGACGTGGGCCGCGGCCACGCCCGGGCCGACGAGGCAGGCGATGGCGATGGCGGAGGTGGCATCGCCGACAGGAACGAGGGCGAGGGCGGTCAGGACGACGGCCCAGAGCACCATGGCGACGGCGTAGGCGGTGTGCTTCTGCATGCGTTTGGACGCGTAGACGATGACGGGCACAAAGATCAGCGCTGAAATTTGGATGGCGGCGAACAGCGCGTCAAGGAGATCGGTGCGGTGGAGGTGGTGCTCGACGTAGAACGGGACGAGGGAGCCAAGGGCTGAGACGACGGTCCAGGACGCGCAGAATTGGGCGACGATGCGGCGATAGGGGCGGTTGTTGAGCACCGTCCACATCGACGGCGCCCTGCCCTGCCCGACGGGGACGGGGGTGGAGATGTCGCGTCCGCGAGTCGCCCAGACGACGAGGAAGAGCGGCGGGATGACCAGGCAGCCGAGCACCAGGGCCGCGGTCCGCCAAGAGTAGGCGTGCGCGAGCATCGGCATCGCGACGCCGGCGACGATGCCGCCGATCATCGACCAGCCCATCCGCGCGCCGTTGAGTTTTGTGCGCTCGTCGTAGTCGGCGGTGAGGGCGGGCGTAAGCGCGCCGTACGGGATCACGACCGCGCTGTAAGCGGCGTTGTACACCAGCAGTAGCACGGTGTAGCCGACGAGCGCCCCGACGCCCGTCCACGGCAACCCCCAGAACGTGCCGACGAAGGCCAGCGCGAACGGCACCGTGCCCCCGAGCACCCACGGTCGCCGCGAACCCATCGTCGTGACCGTGCGGTCCGAGAGCCAGCCGACGACGGGGTCGGCAAAAGCGTCCCATCCTTTGCCGATCATCAGCACGCTTCCGGCCCATGCGGGCGAGAGGCCGGCGCTGTCGACGAGGTACTTCAGCAGGAAGAACATCATCGCGGTGTTGGCGACGGCGATGGCGAACGCGCCGACGCCGTAGCCGTGGCGGAGCGAGGCGGGGAGCGCGGTAGCGGGTGCGGATGGCACGGTGGACGCTGGGACGGGGTCGGGCATGGCGGGATCCTCGGCGCCGTACCTTGCACGTAGCGTGCCGTGGCGAGGACAGCGGAACGTCGCGGATGGTTTACAGTCTGGGAAGGACCGTTTACAGTCGGGGTGGCACGGCGCTTGCTTCTGGGGGAGCGGAGGTGTCCCGTGTCCCTGCTTCTCCTCGCGCTCGTCGCCACCGTCGCCCGCGCAAACCCGCCGCCCGTCCCGCCATCCTCAATGTTGACGGGGCCGAATGGCACGTTGTCCTGGGGAATTTCAGCCTCCGGCGACACGCTGGTCATCGACGGCCGCTCGCCGAAGTGGACGGTTCACCACGTTTCGCGTGCGGACCTCACGCCGGTCCGAACGGAGCGCCGCGCCGCCGCTGGGAACGCCGTGACCGTCGACTACACCGCCGCGGGCGCGGTCGTTCACGCGGCTGGGAAGGACACCGCGCTGACGGGCACGGACCTCTGGGACGGCGACACGGTGGACGTGCGCCTCGGGCGATCAGCCGCGTCCGGACATCCGGACGTGAGCTTTCATGCCGTGGATCCGGCATCCGCCACCATCTACGGTTTTGAGGCGACCGGTGAGGGCACGGAGGTCTGCGCTGCTGCGACGGCGTGCACGCACGTCCACCTCGTGATGACCGGTGTGTACCGCCTCGTCGGGCCAAGCTGGGACTACTGGTATGGCGCGGACGGCCAACTCTTGCGCTTTCAGGGCCCGATCGGCGCGTTCACCGCGGTGTCCAGGTGACCGCCCGCAGCGCCGTGGCGTGCGTGGTGTCGGCCGCCATGCTGGCGTTCAGCGCGTCGGCGTTCGCTGCTCCGGCGGCGTCGCCCGGTCCCTACCTCTGGACACGCGCCCAGCTTGCTGCGGGCGGCTGGCCGTCGGGCCTGCTTGGCGACGTGCGGGTGCAGGTCCGCGACCCGCTCTGGGGCTCGTCGAAGTCGTTCCTGCTCGCGGACAGCTACGTCGGTGCCGGTGCGCGAATCGCGGCGTCGCCCGCGTTTGTCGAGGGTGGTCCCCGGCTTTCCATCGCGCCCGCAGCCTTCTTCGACATGGACGTCCAGGGCAGCGTGCACCGCTACTTCGACGGTGGCTTCGGCCTCCTCCCGTTCGACTCGCCGGATCACAAGCTGGAATCCGAGCGCAATCCCCGGGCCAGCGAGGTCGTCCCGGACACCGCCTGGACGCTCTCCGCCAACCCCACGCTGAAGGCACAGGTCGGTCCTTTCGTGGGGTTTGACTCGGTCATTGTCGAGGCCTGGCACGTCGACAAGGTCGCCGGAGCGACCGCGCCCTATGTCTACGAACCGTTCCGGGACCTCGTCATCGCCTGGGACGACGTCGTCGTCGAGCACCAGCCCGCCGCGCTCTGGACCCCGTGGAAGGGCGACGGCCACCAGCGCATGCTCTGGGTCGGCGCGACGCTGCGCGACCGCTACGCGCTCGTCTCCCGTGACCACAGCCTGACCCTGGGGCCCATGGTGAACTTCCGGCCGGGATCGCGCTCAAATGCCGTCCCCATGCTGGTCTTGCAGGTGCTCCCGTACCTCGTCGACGCCGATCGCGTCGGCGGGGTGCCATGCATCCAGGGGGCGTTGGTGTGGAAGGCCGAGACGCCCTTCAAGTCCGCCGCGGCGACTCCGTGACCAGCCTGAAACCGACCCATGGCATCCGGAAACCAGGCCGCAAACCGGCGCGACTCGCGCACCGGCAGTCGTCCGCGTCGTCGCCCCAGGTGCCGCCGCGCATGACGACCTGACCCTCCTGGTAGGTGGACGTCGTCCACTCCCGCATGCCCCCCGCCGTGTCCATCACGCCGTAAACCGAGGTGTCAACCGGGTAGATGCCGACCGGCGCTGGTCGCGGGACGCCTGGGCGGGACTCGCGCATGTGGCAGAACGTGGGGTCGAACCGGTTGCCCCAGGGCCACAGCCGGCCGTCGGCCCCGCGCGAGGCTTTCTCCCATTCTTCCTCGGTCGGCACGCGGACTTCGCGCCCTTCGCGCGCGGACCGCCAGCGCCCGTACGCCTGCGCGTCGTCCAGCGAGACGCCCATGACCGGCCATGCCGGGTCCCAGCCGGCCGGCATCGTCCATGCGCCCGCAACGTGTGTCCAGTATCGGCTACGCTCGCCGAAAAGCCCGACTTCGCCGGGGCATAACGCCTCGGCCTGCTCGACCGGCAGGTCGTCGAGGAAGTCGCGGTACTCGGCGGAGGTGACACAGCATCGCAGCGCGAAGCGGTCGCCAAGGTAGGGCACGCACCCCGCGAGCGCGCTCCTGGCGCCGCGATCGCCGCCCATCCGGAACGGCCCGGCCGGGACAGGGCACCAGCCCGCGCCGATCTGCGCAGCCGTCCACAGGCGGACGGTTGCGGAATACCGTTCGCCGCGGCCGAGAAGGACGGGGAGGTGGACGGCGGCGCGGCCCGGTGCACTGATGGTCAGGATGTAGGGACCGGGTGGGAGCGCGAGGGTCTCGACGGGCAGGGCGTGCGTCGCCGAGGGCTCCGGGACGAGGACGGCGCCGCGCTCGACGACCTCCGCGACGGTGACGGTGGCGTCGGAGACATCGGCGCTGAGCGTCACGATGCCGGGGGCGCGGACGTGCGCGGCGATGCGACCCTGCGCCGGGGTGCGACCGTCGAGGAGCGTGCGACGTGCCCGCCCGGCGGATCGGGCGTCTCCGGCCGCTTCAGCCTCGCGCAACCGTTCCCACGCCACCTCCGCGGCGACCTCGTCGACCTGCGCCGGGTCGGGCGCGAGGAGCCGGGCCTGTGCGAGGGCGTCGAGGGCTTCGGAGCGCGCGTCCGTTGCCGCGACCACCAGCGCCTCGACGCGGTCCTCGGCTTCCAGGATCGGGCGTTTGTCGGCCGGCGGCGCGTACCCGGGCACCTTCGCACGCAGCACGGCGACAACGCGCTCCTCCTCGGCCCGGCGCCGCTCAAGCTCCCGCTCACGACCGAGCGCAGCGCGCGCCCGATCCAGGCAGGTCGTTGCGCCCTCGGCGGCGATCGCCCGGCTCCGCAGGCCAGCCATGGCCTCGTCCAGGCGCTCGCTGACCGCCGCTGCCGCGGGCCTCGACCCGGCTGGTCCCGTCATCTCGGCGATCAAGGTGGAGAGTCCCGGCTCAACCCGGGGGACGGGCGGCACGGGGAGGGAGAGCGTGCGCGACACCCACTCGCCGACGGACTCGGTGTGCCGACGCGTGCGGAGCTCGCGCGTCGTCAACAGCTCCCAGGCGATCACCCCGAGGGCGTGGACGTCGCCGGCGGTCGTGGGCGGTCCCCCGCGGAGGCGCTCGGGCGCAGCGTAGCCGGGATGGCCGGCCGAGACGTCGCCCCAGTCGCAGAGCCAGCATGCAGGGCCTTCGCCGTCGATCAGCACGTTCGCCGGGTGGACGTCGCCGTGCACGATCCCGAGCCGGTGGGCGTGGGCGAGGACGTCTGCGAGTCCACGCAGCAGGCCGAGGCGCTCGGCGAGCGGCGGGGGCTCCAGGCGCAGGGCCTCCGACGCGTCCCGCAGGGTGCGATCCGAGCCCCAGCGAAGCTCAAGGATCACGCGCCCGTCCACCTCCTCGACGCGATGCACGGGCAGCACGCCGGGGTGCTCAAGCCGTGCCGTGGTGGTCGCTTCGGCCCGAAGCATCGCAGCCGCGTCATCGTCGCCGATGCGCGACACTTTGAGCGCGACCGTCCGGTTCAGCCTCGGGTCCCTCGCCCGGTACACGGCGTGAACAGCGCCCGTCGCGACGCGCTGAAGATCGACGAGGCCGATGGCGGGGCCGACGCCATCGACAGCGTCTGTCGCGCCGGTGCCGGGTCCGGAGACGAGGTCGTCGAGCCAGTCGCCGAGGGGGTCGCTCATGCCTGCTCCCAGCGGGCCAGCAGCCGGTGCAGCCATTGCCGCGAAACGCCGAGCTGGACCGCCGCCGCTGACTTGTTTCCGTTGCAGGCGGCCAGCGTGGCGTAGACCCTGGCGCGCTGGGCGGTGTCCACAGCCGTTGACAGATTGCCCGCGGCGGTTGCCGTGGCGAAGGGCGCCTTGGCCTCCGGCGCCGTGGCCAGGGGGCGGGAGCTCGGGAGGGCGCCCGGCGAGGCGTTCGTCGGGTCGGCAGGGGCGGCGGGGACGGCGACGTCCGGAGCGTCCGACATGCCCCCCTCCGGCCTTCGGCCACCCCCACCCGCCGGCGGCCCCAGAGGGGGGACGGGCGCAGCCACGGGCCCGCCAAGGTCGGTCGCCTTGAGCCGGTCCACCCCGCCTGCCAATCCCCTCGCGATCGCGCTGCGGAGCGTGTTTTCGAGCTCCCGCACGTTCCCGGGCCACTCCGCGACCTGCAGCCACGCCAACGCATCCGGCGCCAGGCCGAGCGGACGCGCGCCGGGCACCTCCGAGAGCGCCCGCGCGAGCAGGTGATCGGCCAGCGCGGGGATGTCCTCCCGTCGGTCGCGCAACGGCGGCACCCGGAGCACGCACGCAGCCAGGCGATGGTAGAGATCGGCGCGGAACGCGTATTCTCCGGTGGAGTCGATGCGCCGGTGCGTCGCGGCGACGATGCGGCCGGCAAAGCGGAGCTCGCGATCCCCGCCAACGCGCGTGTAGGTGCCCTGCTGCAGCAGCCTGAGCAGCTTGACCTGCAGGCGCGGGGACAGCTCGCCGACTTCATCGAGGAACAACGTGCCTTCACCGACGGTCTCGGCGATCCCCTCCTTCCGTCGATCCGCGCCGGTGAACGCGCCGCGCTCGTGCCCAAAGAGCAGGCTCTCGGCGAGCTCGTCCGGGATCGCGCCGCAGTTGATCGGCAGGAACGGCTTGCCTTTTCGTGGCGAGAGGTCGTGGAGCGCTCGGGCGACGGCCTCCTTGCCCGTGCCCGTTTCGCCAAGCACCAGCGCCGGCCAGGGCATCGGGGCGAACGCGCGGACGGCCGAAGCGAGCTCGCGCATCGGCGGGCTCGTCCCGATGAGGTCGGGCAGTGTGCTGACGACCGGCTGTGCGACTGGGCTACGAGCGAGGAAAGGGGCGGCGATCTCGCAGAGCGCCGCGAGGCGGGCGCGGGCGTCTGCGTCGAAGCGCGCGGGGGTTGACGGGTCGGCGAGGTAGAGGACGCCGTTCCGGCCGAGCGGCAGGCACCCCAGCGATCGCAGCGACGCCACCTGGATCGACGCGGCGCCGCGAAGCTCGGCCTCAGCCCGGGCGTCGTCGCTGAACGCCGGCTTCCCCTCCTTGAGCACGCGGGCGACGATGCTTCGGGAGACAGCCGCCGGCGCCAGCACCGCCGCTCCTACCGCCATGGGCCCATCGGACGTGCCTTTTCCCGCGATCGCCGAGAGGCTCGCCGACTCGCCCGCGGGCCCGGTCCAGCGCACCGCCCACACCTCCGGCGCGCCGGTCAGCGCTGCGGCTTCGGTCACCACGTGTGAAAGCACGTCGAACTCCGTCGCGCAGGCGAGCAGCCCGGGGAGCTGATCGCGTGCCCACGCCAACGCTCCAGCGCCCCGCACCAGCCGCGCAAATGCGTCCGCCACGCGGTCGCCGAGGGGGCCGTTCAAGGCGGCCACCCGGATCGTGAGGTCCTGCAGCGGGGGAGGGATCATCCCTCCGCCCTTTCCTGTCGTCGGTGCGTTGTCAACGATAAGCGACAATGTTTCCAGCGGACTGGCACGGCGCGTGCTTTGCAGGAGTCAGGTGACCCGATGCTGACCGTCGATCTCGTTCGTACCCGCGCTGACCTTGGCGTGTTCCTCGCCTTTCCCCGCCAGATCCATGGCTCCGACCCCGCGTGGGTGGCGCCGCTGGAAGCCTGGGTTCGCCACCGGCTCTCCCCGAAAAACCCGTTCCTGCGCGAGGCGACGTTGCGGCTCTACGTCGCGCGGCGGGACGGCGCGGTCGTCGGGACGATCTCCTCGCTCCGGGACCCGAAGCATGAGGCGGGTCGCGGCGAGCCGGTCGGGTTCTTCGGGTTTTTTGAGTGCGGGGACGACATCGAGGTCGCGCGGGGCTTGCTCGCGCAGGCCGAGGCGGACGTGCGGGGTTGGGGCCTTGCCGTGCTTCGCGGCCCACGAAACCTGACGCGCGTCGAGGAGGTCGGCGTGACGGTCGAGGGCTTTGACGTCCCACCGCCGATGCTCGCGAGCCACCACGGCCGCTGGCAGGCGCCGCTGTTCGAAGCCCTCGGGTTTGAAAAGCACCACGATCACCACGCCTACGACGTGCCGCTCTACGACGCCGCTGGCCAACCCCGCCCGCTGCCGCAGCGCCTCATCGACCGCGCCGCCGAGACGGTCATCCCAGGCCTCGTGATCCGCCCGATCCGCTGGCGGTCGATCCGGCAGGATCTCGGCCTCGCGCACACGGTGTTCGTCGACGCGTTCCGCGGGGTGCCCGACAATGTGCCGATGCCTCGGGCGCAATTCGTGAACCTCGTGGCGCTCGTGCTCGTGTTGACGGGCACGAAGATGATGCAGCTCGCGCTCGTGGAGGGCAAGCCCGCCGGCTTTGCGATCTGCGTTCCGGAGCTGAACGAGGCGATCGTGGCCGCGAACGGCCGCTTGTGGCCGTTGGGGTGGGCGCGGCTGCTCCGGGCGATGCCGGGGATCCGAACGGCGAGCTTCAAGCTGCTCGGGGTGATGCCCGAGCACCGCCAGTCGGGGCTGCACGCGAAGCTGATCGCGGCCTCGATCGAGGGGATCCGGGCCGCCGGCTACCGCCGGCTGGAGGCGAGCTTGATCGACGAGCGGAACGGGCCGATGCGGCACGTCGTGGAGTCGGCGGGGATGACGATCTACAAGCGGTATCGGGTGTTTGAGCGAGCCGTAGCGCCCGGATGAACGCCCCGTGAGCGGCGCAGGATCGGCGCGGCGTTCCGTGGAGGGCCTGGATCGGGGTCGGATCGAGCGAGCCGCCGCCGATCCCGGCGCTCGCTACCGCTCGCGCCAGTCTCGGCGTTGATTTTTCGGCGTTCCAAGGCCACGTTCGCCGCCAGCCGCCGAATACGGCAGCCCGCACCGAACGTGCGGGGAACGCCGCGATGGGGGGCCAATCCGACCAGCCATCCACGCGATATCAGATCGGA
>CAIMSU010000311.1 GCA_903844155.1 uncultured Pseudomonadota bacterium
GAACGGGCGAAGATCGGTCGCCGTGTAGTCGATGCGGGCGAGCTTCTCGGTGTTGTGCCGGCTCGTGACCTCGGCGAGGATCAGGTAGCCGACGTCGTCGGCGAGCTGGAAGAGGCGCTTCTCGGCGGGTTCGAGGTCGTGAAAGATGAAGTCAGGCATTGAGGGTTATCCGTAGTGATGAAAGGTCGTTGACGCTGCACCCTTCATGTAGCTTCGAGGTTGTCGTCGGGGAGGGATTTCCGCTTGCCGCAGGTTGCCGCTGACGGTGGCCGCGGTGGCCGCCGACGGTGACCGCGCTCGCCGCAGGGCCTCGCCGCGCTGGCCGCGGGGGGTTGCTGCGGTTCAGCGGGGTGGTGGCCGCGGTTTGTTGGGGTGGTTGCTGCGGTTCAGCGGAGGGCTGGCCGCGCTGGACGCGGGGGGCGGGGAGGTGGCCGCGGATGGTGGCCGCGCTTCACGCGGGCAGGGGCAGCCAGCGTCCAAACGACCAGGGGGCCGGTGGGGCGATAGGAGCCAGGGATTCGCCGGAGTCACTATGGATCAGGAGCAAAAAGAGGTCGCCAAGCCGGTGATCGTCGTCGTCGCCAGCCGCGGCTACCCGCACCCGGATGCCGCTCGCGGACTGTTCGACGTCTACGTCGAGGACGCCCGGTTCGTCGTCGTGGACGGCGGGGCCACGTCGCGCGCGCTCGCCTCCGAAGCGCACGCCCGAGGTAGGCGCGTCCGGCACCTTCGCGTCGAACGGGGCGATGATCCTTGGGAAGCTTATCAGGCGCGCACGGCGCGCGAGGTCATCCTCGCTGCCGACGTGGTCGTCGTCCTCGCGGACAAGCCCAGAGCGCGGCTGTGGTCATTGATCGGCATGGCCGGGGGCGCCGGGCACGGCGTGGAGGTCTACGGTCCGGACGGCGCTCTCTGGAATCCGCCTATCGGACCCGGCGACCTCCGACCGGGCAACAAGCCGTTCTACATTGACCCGAACTGCGAATACTGCGGCACGGCGCTCGTGCTCAAGGATGCGGACGAGCCCGAAGACAAACGGTGGAATGACGAGTGGATCTGCCCGGCGAAGGGTTGCGGGGAGGAGTACACCGACTGGCCGCAATGGGTGTCCCGCGGGATGATTCGGGAGGCGGAGGCGGCTTGCGCGCATCTCCACCCGGAGGGGGCCGACGAGCAGGAGGACGACGAGGAGGAGGACGACGACGTCGAACCCTTCATGGAAATCATGTCCAAGGACGGCTCGCTGCGACGGATGACGATGAAGGAGATCAAGGCCGAATGGCGACGCCGGGACCGACGCCGGGCGAAGGTCGGACGCGAGCTCGAGCGAGGCAACGTCCGGGCGGCACGGAAGGCGCTGGATGAGCTGATGGCCGATGGCGATCCCGCCCAACGCGAGCAGGAGGTGGCCTCCTGGGTCTGTCGGGCCGAGGGCGACGTGGCGGGGGAGATCGTCGCTTTGAAGGCGATCCTGGAGGAGATGTTCGAAGCCACCGGCCTTCGTCGGGAGACGTTTCGGCCGCTGCGGGATCGGCTCAGGGTGCTGGGAGTGCTGGCGTAGGCCCAACGGCGACCACATCGCCGAGCGCGACGTGCTGCCCGCGCGCATCCGAACCCGTCGCGGACGCTCGTTCAGTGCGGCCTTGTGCCCTGAGCGAGCCGAACGGACATGGCCACGGTCACGGAGTCACCCGGTACACCCCCATGCTGATCCCGCGTTCCTGAACGTCGAGAATCACCGCCTCTTGCTGAAACGCCCTGGCGACGCCTTCGGCGAACGCTTGCATGTCGGCCGTGAACGTCGCTCCGTCGCGATTGTCCATGTCGATGAGAAAGATCTGGACGCCTCGCTCGGAGACGACAGTTCCCTTCAGGGACTCCGAGAGCTGCGTGAAGATGCCACGCTGCGCAATGAACGACGCATCTGGGGAGGAAAGCACGCCCTTGACATACTCAATTACGTCCTTGATCTTGTACCCAACCGTCGAATTCCCCGCATGCAATCCTACGATGATCCGGGCGGAGCACGGAGAGCCGATTTTCTCACCCGGTTTGGCGCGGGCAAGCGCGCCATGGGTCTTTGTCTTTCCATTGGGGTGGAAGGCTCCGCCGCCGAAGAGGAGAACGCCGAGATTTCCGTGGATGGCAGGCATGATCGATACTTCTGCCCTACCGTAGGGCGTGCACTACGCGGCGTCAATGATCGCGTCCGCCGCCCACGAGCGCAGCCCGAGGACGCGAAGGGATCGGCCCGCAGTGCCGACTCGACCGCCCTACCGGCGTGCATCGTCCCTACCGCGCGGTGCCGCCGGTGAAGCGGCCCGGGCGGCGATCCAGCAAGCCTCATCCGCGAGCCGCGCCGCCTCAAAAATCGTGAGTTCCCAGGTTTCCCCTGGGTCGTCGGTGGGTACCGGACCCGCCTTCTCCACAATGGCGTCGGCCCGTTCGAGTGCGAGCCGGGCGCTGGGGATGTCCATCGCGCCGAGACTGACGGCGTGCTGTCGGTTCTTCTGGAAGATACCCAGCTCGCATCGACAGTTCGCGTTCTCCAGCGTCGTCCTGCCGCTGGCGATGAACGCGTCCAGCGCGGCCTCGAGTTGGGTGTCCTCCACGTAGAACGGCTCCAATCTCGCCGTCAGGTTGACAAGGAGCTGTCCCAATCGCTGGTCCGGGGCGCTGGCCCAGGCTTGGGCGAGCTTGTCGAGGATGGTGTCGATTCGCCCCGGGTCGCGCTTGGCCGACCACGCTGCGAGAACGGTGTCCCCGCCTCTCGACGAGTGGCTCCTCTCGCGTCGCTTTCTCATGCCGCCACCCAGCCATCGGGAGCGGGGCGCAGGTCGATGCACGGCTTCATCTGCGAGATGTAGCCTCGCGGACGGGCGACTGTGCCGTCGCACGATGAACTGCCGGGTGGTCGTTGGCCGCCCGGCCCACCCAGTCCCCCGCGATAGAGCTCCGAACGAAGGTGTCCATGCCCGTCACGCTCGTCCGCAAGTCCAGCTCCGTCGATGTAAACGACGCCCACGCCGTCCGCGCCTCGCTGAAGGATAGCGTCGCGCTGGAGGTCAAGCTCAAGGGGCAGCCGATCACGAAGCTCGTCTTCCTCGCGGACGGGTACGAGGAGGTCCTCGACCTCACGACCGCGATCCGCGACGACCGTGACGCGAGCATGGGCGCGACGTTCCAGCTCCTGCGGCGGCGGCCCCACGTCGAGCGCGCGTTCGTCATCATCGGGATGGAGGCCACCGACAACGACGACCAGGAGCACTCCTACGCCGTCGTCTTCGAGGAGATCACCGAGGTCGACGAGCCCCGCCGGTGGTGGGTGTCGATGCAGGAGTTCCGCACCGACGCCAATACCGAGCTGGGCCACTTGATTGGTGGGTGGCAGGACTCGCCCTTCGAGACCCCCAACATCGACCACCTCATGCCCTTCCTCCGCGAGTTCGCCGCGCCGCCGCCTGGCAGTCGGCCGGCCCGCGTGCTGCCGCCCCGAGCGACGCATCCGGACATCCAGGTGGCGATGGACAACCTGCCATCGACGGCACCAACGCCCACGACGGCCCGGATGATGGCGGAGCTCGCCGCGCAGATCGCTGTCGGCGACCTGCTCAAGGGCGCCGTGAAGGGCACGATCGTCGTCCGCTACGCGCAGCGGGCCTGGGAGATGTGGGTGCTCGGCGACAACATGCCCACCGGCCTGGAGGGCATGGTCCGCTACGTCGCGAACAAGCGGGAGCCTCCCGCCGAGGGCGTCGCCGTCGCGATGATCGCGATTTTGCCGCAGGACGTCCCGACCGTGCCATTCGTGCAGGTCATCGGCGAGATGGACGGCAAGTTCGTCGAGACGCGGGCTTCGATGGAGTTTCCCGAGGGCCCCGCGGGTCCGAAGCGGCTCCGCGAGATCCGCTGGTGGGAGCCGACGCCCGTGCCCGAGGGTGGCATGTGGCTCGGCGTCGACCCGGTAGTGCTGTTCGACCTCGGGCCGCTGGCGATCGGCGAGGGGTGACGGGGAAGTCGTCGCATGGGGTGGCTGGCGAGCGATCGCCTGCGTGCGCGCGGTCTGGGTCGAGGCAACTACGAACGCCCGCAGTCCGATGGGCCGGAGCAAAGAACGTCCGCGTTCTCAAGGCCGCTCGTCGACTCCGTCGGGCTCCTCGGCGACAAGCGTGAAGTACAGGTCGAGCGCCCGAGATCGGTGGGTGGACGGTGGCATCGTGCGCAGGACGATCTCCCACCACGGGACGGCCACCTCGCGGGCCTCCCCTTCCAGGCGTTCGGCCAGCCACGCGACGGCCACTTCTGGCTGATGGCGGACGGCGAGCACCGCGAGTCGGTCGAGGAGGCCATCCACCCGGAACGGCCGGGTCGAGGCGAGTGCGGTCAACTTGGCGAGCGGCCATCCAGGGTCGCCGACGAAGTTGACCCCCATGAGCGCGGACGCTGCGGCAGGGCCCAGGTCGGGGTCGGACAGCAAGCCGACGACGAGGTCGAACTGACCTGCATACATCAGCGCGCCGAGCGTGCCGGGCCGTGCGTCCTCGCCCCAGGGCGAGCCGAGGTCGCGCACCAACAGCTCCCGAAATTCATCACGAGGGAGGATCTCCAGCGCCAACGGCCACAATCCTCCGAGGGACCAACCCGAGAAGGCCGGTGCCCAGGGGAGTCGACCGACGAGCCGCCTCACGACCTCGTGGCGGTCCTCGGGGCCGGGCAGGTCCTTTCTCGCCACCTGGCGGGAAATCCAACCGCCACCCTCCATCTGGAGCCTTTCAACGTCCCGATGCTGCCGACCCTCGGGCGCGGCAGGACGGCTCGCCCACTCGGCCTCGGTCGCGTCCAACGCCAAAAGGAGTGGCCGCCATCGATCCTCGCCCTCCTGGCCGCCGCACCACTGGGCCAAGCGTCCGACCTGTTCGGCCACACTCGATCCAGCGAGGACGAGACGCTTCCAGATCTCGGCATCCTCCGCCATCGGGAGCAGGTTCTCGAGGAGCGGCCCGTTCTCAAACCGCCCGACCGCCAACGCCGCTTCGATGCGCTCCCGTCGGAATTCCCTTGGCCCGAGGGGGATGATTCGGTGCCGGAGTCGCCACCGCAGCTCAGAAGAGATGGGACCGGCGAAGATGGCAATCGCAGCGGCGCTGTCCTCCGAAGCCGCGATCTCCTCGATGACGCCAAGCCGGACGGACTTCCTGGGCTTGTTCGACCGACCAAATGCAGCCAGCATCGGAGAGTCGTCCGACACCGGCTTCAGACCGTCCGCGCCACGGTTCAGCGCCCATGCGACCACACGCACCCGCGCGACGCCGGCCCGCACGAACGTCCGCCACGGGAGGTCATCCTGCTCGGGGGTGGCCCACGCAGACCAGAGGGCATCGACCTGCTCGGCCTCCAGCACCTCGCGCAGAATGACACCAATCAACGATTCGCCGTCTCCAAACGCGTCCTTGGACTCCCACCACGCCGAGGGCCTGAGGGCGAGCATCACGGCGAGTGTGTCGTCGCGGAGCGAGATGCGCATCCGTGTCCAGCTCCGTGCAGACCGCACTAGCGCCTGCTGCACGCGGCTGCCTCCCCGCTTGAAGGCGAACACGATGGCGCGGACGACGGTGGCAGCGGCCGAAGGATCGCCGGCCGCCACCCGGGCGACCAACGCATCTGTCCAGATCATGAGCCCCTCATCGGTGTTCTGGGACGCCCCGACGATCGGGGACGATCCCTCTGCGGTTCCGGCGATGTAGCCATCCCCGAGCGAGTGTTTTCGCCAGAGCGGCACCAGTACCGTGCGCCACCAGACCTCCCATTCCTGGGGCAGCAGGCCCGGCACCTTGCTCTCATGCCAGTCCTGCCCGGAACGAACCTCCGGCACGGTGGGAAACGAGTCGTGCTGCGCAGGGGCGACGAACCAGAGCGCTGCGTCGAGGACCCCCGCGTCCGGTGCCGCCACGGCGTGGATCGCCAGCCATCGGCGAAGCGGCTCGGGAAGATCGTCCGCAGCCGAGAGCGCGGCGAGCGTCGTCGGAAGTAGCGCCTGATGCCTGACCCCTGCCTGCGCGAGGATGAGTAGGGGGGAAACGCCGTCAAAGCGCTCAGTGGCGGGTGGTGGCGGGTTCGCTGCGCCCCCGACCGTCTTGGGGCCGTGCGCCCACCAGGTCGCGCACATCCGGAACGCCGCCGTCCAAAGCTCGGGTTCGCGGTAGGGAGCGTTGGCGCGAAGGATCCGCGTGATCGTGGGGAGCGCCGAGATGAATTGTCCTGGAGGCAGGCCGATAGTGGCACGCAGGACCTCGTCACCGAACTCCTCGGCTGCGGCCTCGGCGGCGTGACCCGCATCGGGTCCGGTGAACAGCGCGCCGACGTCGGACTCCCAGCCGTCCCGCATGGCGGGCAGCAGGAAGGCGGGTGCATCGCAGGTGACGCGCCCTTCGGTGACCCGGAACGGGCCCTCAGCAAGCAGCGCATCCACCGGCCGAAAGGTCCCCGCGTCATCGAGGGCGACCCGCGCTCGGGCCTGCGCGGCGATTTCCCCTGCGAAAAGCGCGATATCTCGCCGGGAGACGACTCCGGCAGGGCTGGCGACTATCCGGGCGGCGAGCACCGACAGGAGGTCCTGCCCGAAGTCTTCCAGGAAGGTACGTTCGGGTCCCGGGTTGACCAGCTTGACAATCTGGCGGAGGAGCAAGGCGGGACGCTCGCCAGCCCGCACCGGCCATTTCCCCTCCGTCGCCGCTCGGAGCACGATCCCCAGCGACCGGAAGTTTCGGACCAACTCTGGGGCCAGCACCTCGTCGTCAAGCCAACGGTGTAGAGATGCCGCGTCGAACGCTACGTTCCAGCGCGAAAGTAGCACCCCGCGAACCTTGTCGACGTAGCCGTGTAGCCAATAGGGCGGGGGCGCCCCAAGCTTGATGGACGCGCAGGATGTCGTCAGCTCGCCGACACGGGCTTCGACCTCGCTGGCGATGACCACGCTCCGCCCTGGGCGTAGCCACTGCTTGACGGCGACTTGTTGCTCGCCCCTCAGGCGATGCCAGTCGTCGACGACCAGCACCACCGCGTCAACAGCCGGTGTGGAAGACCAGGGCATCCCCGCGCGCTCCAACGAGGCCGCCAACGCGCGGAGCACGGTGGTCTTCCCGGAACACGCGCCGCCTTCGATGGCGATCGCGTGGGCGTCTGCCGCGGGAGCGCACGCCCGGACGAGTTGGTCGAGCTGCGGCGGGTGGAGGTTGAGCTGCTCGCCCTCCACCTGGATGCCACCCGAGCCGCCCCCGAGCGGCGGGATGTAGACCTCGATCGCCGGTACCGGCCCGTAGTCCTCGAAGCCGGGGATGCGCACGTCGAGGGGGCCGTCAGCGACCTCTCCCCGCATCCGGGCATGAACGGCCCGGAGATCGGCCCCGCGCTGGAGACCCAGGTGGCGCGCGACGACCTCGCAGACCGCGTCGTCGCCGAACACCTTGGCCAGCGCCTTCGCATCGCCTGCGAAGAAATTCGAGAGGTCCGGCTTCCACGAGTCGGCGGTCTTCGTCTGCTTCGCAGCGTCTTTTCCCCTCCCCTTGACGGGGATCCGCGAGAGCTTCCCGGCGAGTCCAGACTGATCGCGGTCGGGGTGACGATCCCAGTGCTGGGTCCAGTTGGCGGCTTGAGTCGGGGTGAAGGTCCAGTTCATGCGGCGAGTCTATACCGTTTCAGCGTTGACTAACTATTAGTTATCTACTCTAAACATACACTCCCATCGAGCCGACGATCCTCACCCCCGTCGGCCGGAGTGACTCATGACCCGCCGCCTCCGCTACACCGCCCACGCCCTTCAGCGCCTCGGAGAACGTGGCATTCTTCGCCGCTGGGTGGATGCCACCACCCGCACACGCCCGACCCGCTATGGAAAGCAAGCCGTGTTCGTCCTCTCCGCCGACCAGCTCCGGCTGCACTTCGGGGAGACCTTCGCCCAGGGGCTCCGGGTCGTGATCGACACGATCCGGCAGCTCGTCGTGACCGTGCACTGGCTCCCCGGGGGCGCGGAATGACCCGCCGCATCGTCCTTGTCTCCCTGGATTGGCTGCGCCCAAAGGATCCTCGCGTCACCCTCGGGCACGCATCGCTCCATGCCCGTCTCGCCGCTGACCCTGGGGTGGATGTCGTGCCCGTCAGCTACGCAGTCAACGTGGCCGGGTTCGACCGCCGTGCCCTGCTGGCGGACGTCCTCCGCGCTGCCAGCTCTGGGGCCGACATAGCGGTCGGGGTGTACATCTGGAACGAGGGCGTCGTGCAGTGGCTCCTGCCCGCGCTTCGCCAAGCCGGGTTCGTCGGCCGGATCATCCTCGGCGGCCCGCAGATAACCTACGCTCCTGCCGGCGTTCTGGCTGTCTACCCCGACGCCGACGTCATCATCCGGGGGTACGCCGAGGACGCCGTGGCCACCATTGTCCAGCACCCCGAGGGTGGTGCCATCAAGGGGGTCACCGGACGCGGAGCGCCAGACTCGATCGACCCCGCCGCGACCGACCTGCTGTCGCTGCCGTCCCCGATTCTCACCGGCATCGCGCCGATCCAGCCCTTCATGCGGTGGGAGACGCAACGGGGCTGCATCTACTCCTGCTCGTTCTGCCAGCACCGGGAGACCGGTGCGCGGCTCCGCCAGCGTGTCCTCGCCGACGGCCGCATCGCTGCCGAGGTCGATGTGCTTGTCAGTGGCGGAGCTCGGGAGATCGCCGTCCTCGACCCGATCTTCCACACCAACCCGGCGGCGGTCGACATCCTGGGTCGCTTCGCCGCCCGCGGCTACTCGGGTCGCCTCTCCCTGCAATCACGCTTCGAGTCCATCGACGACGCTTTCCTCGACGCATGCTCCGAGGTCCAAGTGCGGCTGGAGTTCGGGCTTCAAACCGTCCATCGCACCGAGATGACGGCTGTCAACCGGATGAACAACCTCGGCGCAGCCGACGCGGTCATCGCCAAGCTGCACGCTCGCGGCATCGCCTTCGAGGTGTCGCTCATCTACGGGCTCCCGACCCAGACCCTCGCCTCCTTCAAGGAGAGCGTCCGGTGGTGCCTGGACCGTGGCGTGCCCGTCCTCCGGGCCTTCCCGCTCATGCTCCTGCGGGGGACCGGACTGGACCGGGATCGCCACCGCTGGGGGCTGGTCGAGAGCGCCGACGCGATCCCGGTGGTGGTCGAAAGCGACAGCTTCTCGCGGGTCGAGTGGGAGCAGATGGGCATGATCGCGGACGGGCTCGACGGCCAGATCCCCGCGGCCCTCGCTCTGGGCGCAGCGTGAGGCCCGCGTTGTTCATCGCTCTGGAGGCCCTCGATGGCGTCGGAAAGACCACATTGGCGGGCGATCTGGCTGCGAGGTTGGGTGGTGTGTCGATGGACACCCCCGGGCCCGAGCTGCGCCCGCTGCGAACCGAGGTGCTCACCGCGCTGGGTCTTCACCAGGCCGCGAGGTGCCTGTTCTACGCGGCCTCCGTGCTGGTCGCCGGAGAGCGGGCCAGAGCGGTTGTCGATGGGGGTTCGACCGTGGTGATGGACCGGTACTGGCTGTCCACGATCTGCTACGCGCGGGCCCGCGGAGTCGAACTTGAGGTCGCCGCGATCGAGGCCGCGGTGCCCGCACCGGATGTGACGGTGCTGGTGACGCTGGACGAAGCCGCGAGGCAACGCCGACTTCACGACCGCGGTTACACGGATGCCGACCGGGAGACCCTGGTGTCGAGCTTCCGGGAGCGCGTGCTCCTGGAGATGACGTCGGCAGACCGAGCGCCGCACCTTCGCCCGACCGTTGTGGTCGACGTGACCGGGGCGGACCGGGAGGCCGCGACGGAGCGGGTCGTCAGGGGGCTCCTCGCCGCAGGGCTGCTCCAGCCTCGACGCCACTAACGACGCCAGTACCTCGGGCCCGCGAATCAAATCCCCGCATACCGCGCCGTGATCCCCTCGATCCACCCCATCGGACCTGACCCCACCACAGCGATGCTCGCGATCACGTCGTCGAGCGACAGAAACGCCGCCGTTTCCGGCCGCGTGAGCAGCGCCTGAAACGATGCGAGCACGGTCCCGCCCCGCAGCAGGGCGTCGTTCTTAGCGGGCGCACAGACGAGGTACCGCGCATGAGGCGCACCCCGGCGGGCGGCCTCGACATGCACGAGCGTGTGGTTCACCCAGAGCTGCCACAACGCGCCGCAGAACGGGCAGGCCGCGGCGGGCAGGGCCCGCAGGGTGCCGTGCTCATCGGCCCGCTCCCAGTAGGCGTAGCCGTTGATTCGCTGGTAAAGGCACGACCCGCGGGAGACGTCGACATCGACGTCATCCGGGCACGCCCGTCCGGCCTTCGCTTTCGCTGCGGTCCGATGCCCGCATCGGCTGAACTCCTTCTCCACGAACTTCGTCTCGATCGCGATCACCGCGGACTCGCCGTCCGTGAACGTCCCCTCGATGAAGACGTCGCAGTCGACGCCGCCGAGTGCCGATTGGTCGCGGAACACGTCGGGAGCCGGGGTGTGCTCGAAGGTGATGCTCCGCACTGAGCGGAGGTCGGGAATGAGCGGCACGAGCACTCGCCCGGCGAGCTCGGGGTCGGTGGCGAGCGGGGCGAAGACGTTGAACGCCATCGGCTGGCTCGCCAGCATGTTCGTGAACGTGCGCTGGCCGACGCCCTTGCCCTCGGCGTCGCGCTGGCGTGCTGCGACGTGGGCGCCGGAGGTGACGAAGTTGGCACCGGTGCGCGCTGCCTTCTCGTCGAGCCAGTGCCCGTAGGCGGCGTGGCCGACGCCGAGCACCTCCGCCCGGTAGCGGCGTTGCCGGGCTTCCGCGCGGGCTTCGAACGTCGCCCCAGAGCGCGAGGTGGGGCCGTAGGATGCGGGCTCTTTCTCGGCTACTGCCATCCGAGCCTCCCCTTCAGGCCAGCATGGTCCAGGCCGCTCATCTCGTTCGGGTGGACGATGACCAGCGTCCTCCACTCGGCGGGCGGCTGGTCGTCCACCATGACGTTGGGCTTCGGTAGGAACGCCCTGAACAGCTCGACCATCCCGAGACGCTCGCAGACATCACGCGCGTAGTCAGCCCCGCCCGAGCTCCAGCAGTACGCGACCACGCCGGGCTCTGCGCACAGCGCCCGAACGCTCTCGATGGCAGCGGTGATCGGGATCTGCTTGCTCCCGAAGGAGCGGATCAGCGTGTCGTCGACATCGACGTAGACGATCAGCGGTCGGGGTGCCGGCATCGCCGTGTTTGCGCTCCGCGGTCCCGGTATCCCGCCAGGCCGCCGAGCCGACAGGTTACTCGGAAGGCTCTGTCGGCGCTGGAGGCCGGATGTTGGCGGTTTGGTTCCTGCTCACCGCGGCTCTCGCTGCTCCGCCGACCCCCTCGGTCGACCGCATCGACTACGGGTCTCCCTCCGCCGCGCTCGCCCTGCCGCCGAGCATCGGACGCCGCGCTGACATTGAGGGCGTGGCCCGGCAGATCGGCGGAGTCACGTTCGAGGACAAGGTCGCTGGTATCGGGGCGTGGATGAACGCGCACCTCAAGGTGTAGGCGCGCACCCCAGCTGCGGCGATCCGGTCGTTCCCTGTGCACGTCCCTCACGGCTTCTCGGTGTTTGGGGCCGCGAGGAACTTGCTCGGTGATCTCGCTACAGGGGGCATCAGCCCGGAGCCGCCCTTGTCAAAAGCAGGTCCCCCTGCCCACCCCCAACCTCAGCACTGGATGGAGCGGTTGCCCCCGGTCCACGCCGTGCGCCCTTCCCTCTGCCCGGAGTGCCGGGCCATCTGCGGACAGCCCAGCACCGGCTTCACCGTGGAGGGCCACGGGCAAAGGCTGCGAGACGTCGTCGTGGTCGTCAATGAGGGCGGACTCCGGTTCAGGCGCATCCGATGCTGGTCGAGGCGCTTCCTCTGCAACGCCTGCGGGCACTGCTGGACCGTCCTGCCCGAGGGTGTCGTGCCCGGGTGCCTGTACAGCCTCTCGGCCATCGTGGTCGCGTGGTTCGTCAGCTCCCGGGTCGTGGGTGACGGGCCGCAATCGGCGCCCGCCCCGGTCTGCGCCCCGGAGGGCGCGGACCGGACAGCCCAGCTCCGCTGGCGCACCCCTGAACGCTGGGGGCGTCGCCTCGCCCAGTTGCTCCCGAATCTCATGACTCAGCGGCGCGGGTGGCGCGTGGACGTGGACCAGGCGCTGATCGGCCTCGTAGTGCGGGGTAGGACGCTGGACCCGGAGGGGGTGGCCAGTGCAAGTGTGTACGCGTACGGCCTCGCGCACGGTGGCCGTGGCATGGTCTTCTGACCGCCACCGCCCTAAACCGCCCACCGCCGGTGATCCCAGGTACTTAGCGGGCGGGCGGCTCGAAGCGCGCCGAGGCGCTTTCGGCGGGGCCAAGTCGCAGGGTCCAGGTCCACCCACCGAGGCGTGGGACGGGCGGAGCCGCGGGTGGAGCCGACGGCGCAGGTCACGACTTGTCACGCTGCCGGTGGGGCAGCCGACCGGCGCGATCATGCCCTGATCTACTACTCCCGCGCCTTCGCTCCCCGCGCGCAGATCCTACGCCGCCTCCCGCAGTTGCTTGATGGTCGCCGAGCGCATCGCAGTGAGCGCCGCAGTCAGTGCCTGCCCCGTCGCGGTGAGCTGGTAGCGATGGGTCTTCGGGATCTTCTGGACGATGCCGTGCGCGCGGAGCATACGAAGTTGGCGACCGACGCGGGCCGCCACACGACGGACCTCGGCGCTGTCGGCGTCGGCTGTCTTGGGGTGGAGGAGGAGGCGGATGTCACGGTTGCGGAAGCCGGCGGTGACGAACTCGCCGCGTGAGATGGCCGCGAGCAGCGCGACGTCGTCGGGGTCGCCAGTGCGCAGGGCGCGGACTCGCTTGTCGTGCCATGTGGTCGGTGCGGCGACGGCGTCGAGCAGCGTGCCGAGCGGGGTGGAGTCGTCCACGACGGAGAGGGCGTCGAGGTAGCGTTCGTTGGACCGCTGGGACACCTCGGCGCGCCGGTGCA
>CAIMSU010000312.1 GCA_903844155.1 uncultured Pseudomonadota bacterium
CCGCGAAGACGTTCTCACGCCGCACGTGTGGAAGGCCGAGCGGGACGTGGGACGCCGACCGTCGGACGGCTGAGCGCGCGAGCGGCCGGAGAGAATCGAAAAAAGTCGGCGGAAAGGGGGCGGGGCGAGGATGTACCCTCCACGAACCGGATCGGACCCGAACCGCCGCAGGAGATCAGGCCGCCCCACCCTTACCGATCCTCCCGATCGCCTCCCGATCCCTCTCCGACAGCTCCACCTGCACCGTGATCTTCACGCCCTTCCCGAGCAGGTACGCCCCCCACACCAGCGCCCCGTAGGGCCCCAGCGCGAGCAGGTGGTCGAGCGACGGCGGCGAGGTCGGCATGGTCACGCTCGCCGGGTCCTGGGCGAGCGCGGTGGCCACGCAGGACAGGAGCATGATCAACGGCCCCGCGAACAGGTAGGCGCGGGTCACGCCCCACCGCCCATCTGCTGCGCCGCCGTCTTGATCGCGTCCGCGAACGCCGACATGAGCGCCTTGTCCTTCTCGGGGTCCACGGCGGCCTCCTTCGGCTTCCGGGTTCGCGGCGCCTTCGTCGGCACGCTTTGCGGCGGCGCGGCGGGCGGCCACACGGGCTGCATCGGCACCGTCGCCCGCGACGCCGGGCGGAGCTCGGACGGGCTCACCACGTCGGCGAGGTCGGAGCCCTCGCGGGTGATGTTCACGGTCCCGTCGCCGCGGTGCTCACGCACGATCCAGCTCTGCCCTCGGTACTCCACGCGGTCGCCGTAGGCGAACCCGGTCTCCCGCGCCTCGATGCCGCGGCTCACGTCCTCGACCGTCCGGGCGGGGGCCGCGATCTTCTGCTGCCCGGCGGCACACGACTTCGCGGCGCGCGCCGCGGCGAGCGACACGCGCTCGGCGATGCGGCGGAGCGTGGTCACGATGTCGGGCTTCTCGCCGCGGCCGATCGCCTCCCAGGCCTGCTGGTACGCACCACTCGCTCGGCGGAGGTCCTCGAACGCCGCCTTCTGCTCCTTGCCGCTGCACAGGGGCGACGACACCAGCGCGTGCGCGTGCTTGATGAGGCGCGCGGCCCGGTTGAGCATGTCCGGCGCCTCGGTGGAGCCCCAGAGCGAGTCCGACATCTCGACCAGCGCCTGGGCCTCCTTGTCGAGCGACGAGGCGATGCGGGCGACGGACGTGGCGTAGGACGGGGGCTCCGGTTCGGGCACGGCGTCCAGCGCCGCGGGCCCTCGGTCTGCAGCGGGGGCGCTGAAGACCGAATCGGTCTGCGGCGGCGCGCCGGACCCGGAGGCCTTGCCGCGGTTGAGCGCGCGGACGTGCTTCTCGGCCTTGCCCTTCTCGCGCGCGCCGAAGCGGGCGACGACGTTCCCAACCAGGTCGAGCACGTCGAACCCGGCTGCGTCTTCACGGAGCGCGTAGACCGGGGCCGCCGTCGGCTTGAGCCGGTCGGTGGGGTCCTTCTGCTCGCGCGGAGGCGCGTAGGGGTGCTGGGCGGCGTAGCCGGCGTCCACGGTGTTGCGGCGGTGGGTGTCCCGGAAGCTGCACGCTTCGGACACGAGCCCGATGACGAGGCCCATCCCGGCCTGGATCGCCTCGGCGAGCGCGGACCGCTCGACCGTCTCGACCTTGGCCTTGCTGAACCACTTCTCGGAGCGGTCGAACGTCGCGGCCCAGCGGCCGTCGGGCTTCGACGCGAGGCGGAGCGTGCCGTAGCTGGCGACCTTCCGCTCGAGCGTGACCGACGGCGTGCCGTCGATGCAGTGGAGCGCGCCGGTCC
Source organism: uncultured Pseudomonadota bacterium (assembly GCA_903844155.1). Classification (GTDB taxonomy): domain Bacteria; phylum Myxococcota_A; class UBA796; order UBA796; family SXON01; genus CAIUMM01. The sequence continues at coordinate 1,767 of CAIMSU010000312.1, forward strand.
ACTGGCCGCGGAGGGTGGCCGGGCCGGCGGGCGGCGGGGCCGCCTTCATCTTGCGCAGCTCGGCGACGGCGTCGGCAGGGGCGGCGTCGATCTCGGGCGGGTGCGACGGCGCGAGCCCGAGGTCGGTGCGCCACACCTTCGCGGGCTGCTTCTTGACCTGGTGGACGAGCAGACCGGTGCCGTCGCGCGGACGGAGGATGAACGCCACCTCCCCGCCGCAGGCGTGGCCGTAGGCAAGCAGGATGCGAGGAACGTCCTCGTCGGCACCGGTGATTGCGAGGCGGAACTTCTCGGGCATGACTCACCCCTTTCCGAACTTGGGAACAAAGTAGATGGCGGCCGCGGCGAGGCCGAAGGCCCCGATGACCCAGCCCCAGCCGCCCTTGTCGGGGGTGGGAAGGTCGGGCGTGGGCGAGCTCGGGGCGCTCTCGTTGAGCTTCGCGAGCGCGTCGGCGATGGACGGGTCCTTCTCGACCAGGGCGACCTCGTCCGAGAGCGTCTGCGCCTCCTTGTAGTGGACGATGGCCCAGGCGATCCCGGTGAGCGAGACCGCGATCACGGCGGCGCCGATCGCGATGGCGATGATCACGGCTGGCGCCACGCCAACCTGGATGGCCTTGCCCTTCTCGGCCTCCGACGCCGTGCGCTCGTACTGCGTGTAGCCGTTCGCGTGCGCGGACCAGGTGGTGAGCAGCTCGATGGTGCGGTGGAGGACGGCGAGCAGCGTCGGGTCGCCGGGCTTCGCCGCCAGCGCACGGATGACGAGGCCGTGCGCGCGGACGAGGCGCGCGCCGGTGTCGGCGATCAGCGCCCGATAGGCCACGACGACCCGTGCGAGCGGCGCGGCGTTCGTCTCGGCCGCGGTCTGCACCCGCGAGAGCGCCTCCTCGGCGGAGATCCGCATCGCGTTCATCCGCTCGGTGACGGCCTGCGCGTTGATCGGGAGCGTGGCCATCTCAGCGTCCGTCCTTGCAGTCGCAGCCGACGCCGGGGTTGGGAGCGGGCGCGGGCCCGGCGGCGGGCTGGGCGGCGGGCGGAGCGGCCGGAGCGGGAGCGGCAGCCTTCGGCGCGAGGGCCTTCCGCACGCTGTCCTTCACCAGCGGGTACAGGAGCAGCGGCAGGATGCCGACGTTGTCACCGGCGATCTTCTTCGCGGCCTCGTCCGAGACGATCTGGACGATGAACAGGCCCGGCTTGACCGTTGAGATCATCGCGCTCTGCCCGGCGCGGGTCTGGATGCGCGCGTTCTCGCCGAGGTGGTCGAACGGACGCCAGCCCCCGCGGGCCGCGGTCGCGGCCTTCTCGAGGAGGGCGCGGGCCCCGCGGGCGAACGGCTTGGGCTCCACGCCGACGTAGCCGTCGAGCCAGTTGCCCTCGGTGGCGGGCTCCGGGCCGTCGGCGGGCTCGTCGGCCTCCTCCGGTCCGTCGTCGGTCTCGCCCGGCTCGGCCTCGGGGATGTCGTCGAGCGCGGCGTCGAGCTCGTCCTCGCCGGGCTTGGCGGCGCGGGTCGGCTTCTTCGGCTTCCAGCCGAGCATCTTCAGGTCGCTCATCACGACGCGGAGGTTGGTCTTGGCCTGGCGGACCGTGCCCTTCCACCCGAGCGGGTGCTGGATGCGGAGGTGCGCAATCCGCGTCTTGAGCGCACGCGCCTTGCGCAGCAGCCGGCGGATCTGCCGGTCACGCTTCGAGAGCTTGCGCTTCGGACCGGCGCCGAAGTCCCCGGCGGGCGGGTCACCGGCGAACTCGGCGGCACGGAACTCGGACGAGCTCACGACGCGGGCACGGACGTAGCGGGAAGAGGCGGTCATGGGGACTCCCGGCGCCGGGAGCGGCGCGAGCGGTGGGCGCGTTGAAGTTGGCCGCGGATGCGGGCGGCGCGGGCGTGGTCGGGGTCGCGGCGGATGCCAGAGAGGCGGACCCGCGTGACGATGCGCTCGTGGCACTCGTGCCCGTCGAGGCGCTCGGGGAGCATCCCGAGCCGGGCCGAGGGGTCGTCGTACCAGGCGGTGCCGTTGACGACGTAGCGGACGACGCAGTGGTAGAGCCCATGCTCGCCGGGCCGCAGCGTCGTCGTGAGCGCGACCTCGGCCGGGATGGTGGTGAGGTTCGCGGCCTTCGCCACGGCGTAGCCGGGGTCGCGCGGCGAAAGCGCCCGCCAGCCGCGGGCGATCAGCTCACCGGCGCGGGCGGCGGCGAGCGCGTCGCAGTCCTCCCACCCCTGCGCGAGCAGTTGGATGAAGTCGGACCACGTCTCCTCCTCCTCGCGTCCGTACCGGACCGCGGTGGCGTAGAGCAACGGCAGCGACGGGCGCTCGCGAAGGAGGCGCGCGTTGCAGCGCGCCAGCCAGTTGAGCAGGCTGACCGCGTCGCGTTCGTTGAAGGTGAGGGCGACCGTGATGTTCACGAGGACGTCCGAGGGTGGGAGGGTGAAACCGGAGGGATCAGGAGGTCGAGAGCTGGAAGGGGCCGGTCGAGACCAGGTCGACGGTCGCGTTGACGTTCGGCGGGGTGCCACCGGCGAGGACGAGGCGCGCGCGGATCCACGGGAGCATCGGGACCGAGGCGGCGTCGATGATCTCCCGGTAGTTGGCGGCCGCCGACCGGACGGTGCCGGGCGCGAGGTCCATCCAGTTCACGTTGTCCACGGAGCCCTGGATGATGATCTGCGCAGTAGGCGTGCTCGCGCCGCCCGCGAAGTCCATGTTGGTGACGAAGCGGTAGTCCTGGGTGTCGTCCATCAGCCGGTCCTGCCCCTCGGGGAGGACGCGGTAGGCGGTGCCGTTGGTGGTCACGGCGACCGGCGCGCTCGACGGGATGTTGAGCAGGCTGGTGGTGACGCGGTTGGCGAAGCACTTCATGGCGGCGGTCCTCGAAGATCAGAGGTGGAGGAGGAAGACGAGACGCCAGGCGAACGCACCGGCGGGCAGGACGAGGTGAAGGGAGGCGGCGTCGCCGATGGGCGCGCCGGGCTGCGGCTGCGCGTTGCCGGCGTACCGGGCGCGCGTGGTGGCGTTCGCGTCGCGCAGCTCGACGAACGCGGTGGGGAGGAGGGTCGAGTCGGAGAGCTCGAGCCGGGCGAACTTGGCCCACGGAGGCGGGACCACGTCCACGGTGCTCGCGCCGCCGCCGACGACCTGCGAGGTGTCCCCCCGCACGGTCCACTGGTTCTCGGTGTCCGTCTGCCCGTCCGCGATGGCGGCCCGCGCCTGGATGTTGGACGAGGTCGAGAGGTTCGACCCGAACACCTGGACCATCGTGGCGTGGACGCAGACGCGGACGCTGTTCGGCACGTCAAGCTTGACGGTGCGCTGGGCACCACCGCCGCCGGACCAGACGACGCGGGCCTCCCAGGGGGTGCCCTCGTCCGACCAGAGGTCGATGATGCGCCAGTCGCCGTCGCCCTGCCCGAGGGATTGTGCCGTGAGCACCTCGCCCTCGGTGCCCGCCGTCCCGGCGACCGTCGAAGCGGTGAGCTTCGCGGTGCCGGAGCGACGAGAGAGCTTGCAGGCGCCCACGGCTCACCCCCGCCCGATCAGCAGCGGACCGAACGGACGCGCACCTTCCCGTAGAACGAGAGCTTCAGCGCGGTGGTCGTCGAGCCGGAGGTGTAGTTGATCGTGACGGGCACGCCGGCCTTCAGCACGCGCCCCTCGAACCCGGGGCCGTGGTAGGCGGTCGGCGCGAGCAGCGCGGCGTCGAGGTTGTCGAGCACCACGGGGTCGTCGCCCGAGATGATCGTGTTGATCGTCGCCGCAGTGTCCCCGGTGCAGAAGATCTTGGACAGGTGCAGGCTCGTGCGCGGCGTGAGGGTCACGCTCATGGACTGGCCGATGGCGCCGGCGACCGTGCCGGTGACGGTGACGTTGCGCTGCACGATCTTCCCCCTGCGGTGCTTGTGGATCTTCCGCTCGAGCCGGTTCTCGCGGCGCTTGAGGCGGGCCTCCTTGCGCTTGATCCGGCGGAGGCGGCGCTCGCGCGGGGTCAGCCCGACCTCGTCGCCGAGGTCATCGCCGAGGTCGTCGCCCAGGTCGTCCCCGAGGTCGTCGCCCAGGTCGTCGCCGAGGTCATCGCCGAGGTCGTCCCCGAGGTCGTCGCCCAGGTCGTCCCCGAGCTCGTCGTCGTCGAAGTCGTCGTCGTCGTCATCCGCGCCGAAGCTGGGCTCGGTGCGGAACCCGTCGAGGGAGGCGCGGAGGGAGGTGCGGTCGACCAGGCACTCGCCGGCGGCGGTGAAGGTCACGAGGGCCCAGAGGGGTGCGGTCATGGCAGTTGTCCTTGTGTGAAGCGGTGAAACGGATGTGGGTGGGAGGAAGGGTGGAAGTGGGGTTCAGTCGTCGTCGCGGTCGCGGCGGGAGCGAGGGAAGCGCTCGCGTCCCCGGCGGTGGCCTCGGCCCTCGACGCGCTCGCCCTCGGTGCCGGGCGTCATGCGGACCATGCGGGCGATCTCGCCGATGTCGTCGGCCGCGAGCTGCGGGACGCCGGCGGTGGCGGGAACGGGGGCCGCGACCGGAGCCGGCGCCGGGGTCTGCGCGGGCGGGGTCGGGGCGGTCTTCTTCTCCGCGAGTGCCCGTCCGGCGTGGCGGCCGATGCGACCGATGCCGGCGGCGAGCAGACCGTTGCCGAGCGCGAGGGCGTGCTGGCCGCCCTTGCCCGACATCGACTTGTAGAGCCCGTAGCCCCCGAGGATCAGGCCGCCGCCGACGCGCACGTCGACCGGGCCGATGTCCATCTTCTCCTCGCCGAAGTAGCCCTCCGCGAAGGACGCCGCGAACACGGTGCCTTGCGTCTCCGCCGTGGCGATCACGGCGTCGGCGAGCTGCTCCGACATCTCTCGCGCCTTCGCGAAGCGGCCGGTGAGGTTCTTGATGCGACCAGCGGCGTCCGTCAGGGCGCCCTTGATCTTGCTCTCGGGGATCTTCTCGCCGTGCATGACCTTGGCGAGCGGGGAATCAGTGGGCATGAGCGTGGGCTCCGTGCGGGGCGGGAGGTGGGTGGGAGCCGACCGGGTGTCGGCGATGGTGAACAGGTAGAGCCCGCCCGCCGCGAAGTCCCGCGCTTTCACTCCCCGCTTCTCCCCGCGATGGGGTCGACGTTCGCGGGGAGATCGGGCGTCGCGGCGGTGCCGACGCGGGGAGCGGTCCGCTCGCGTCCGCCGCGCTCGAAGTCGGCGGCGGGGACCACGACGGGTGCGGCGGGGACCGGGCCGGTGGGGTTCACGGCAGGCGATCCGGCGCGCGGGGAGGCTGGCGGAGCGGCGCGGGAAGTGCGCGGGGGATGGGGCGGGGAGCCGAGTTCGCCGGGTTCAGCGCGCCGAGCGCGCGAGCGATGGCGCGGCTATGAGGCGGGGATGCGCGTTTGGCTCGACGACCTGCGACCGGCACCCGAGGGGTGGGCGCACGCGCTCACCCAGGCCGAGGCGATCGGCTTGCTCGAGTCCGGGGACGTGACGGAGATCAGCCTCGACCACGACCTCGGCGAGCCCGAGTCCGAGGTCGGGAGCGGCTACGGGGTCGCCTGCTGGATCGAGGAGCACGCGGCCGTCGGCGATCTCGCACCGCTCGCGTGGGCCATCCACAGCGCGAACCCGGTGGGGCGCGAGCGGATGCGGGCAGCGCTGGTGGCCGCGGTGGGCTTCTGGGAGAGGAGGTAGCCTGCACGGGCAGCCACAGTGCTCTGGCGCCTCGCTCGTGGGTTAACTGACCGGCATGAGCATACTGGACGACGTTCGCGATCCCCTCCGACAGGAGGAGGTCTACACCAAGTCGGTTGCCCAGGTGGTGGGCTTCCTCGGGAATGGCAGGCTGACGAACGGTTCGGATACTTCGCGCCAGTTTCGGCAGTTTCTGGGGCTGATCCCGCAGCCAAAGCTCGCAGACTACGCGAACAGTTGCCTCGACCCTGCGACCCGGTTCCAGCAGTCTGGGCTGGCGTTGCAGGACGTGCTGAACGAAATCGGCAGGCGACTCGGGTTCGGGGTGGAGTTTGGCAGCTACACCGGAAGCCAGACGGATGCGGCGTTCGACGGCCTCTGGACCGCTCCAGACGGCTGGCAGATCATCGTCGAGGTCAAGACCACAGATGCATACCGAGTCAAGCTGGCTCGGTCGGCGAAGTATCGAGACCGCCTGGTAGCCGCGGAGAGAGTCACTCTCGCGCGCAGCTCCCACCTGCTGGTAGTGGGCCGCGAGGACACGGGGGAGTTGGAGGCCCAGGTCCGCGGCTCGAAGTACGCCTGGGACATGCGGCTCGTTAGCGTCGAGGCGCTGCTCTGGCTTCTGTCCATCCGCGATCGACTCGACGACGAGAGCGCGGTGGCCAGGATCACCAGCGTGCTGAAGCCGGAGGAGTATACGAAGGTAGACGGCATCATCAAGCTCGTCTTCGACACGACTCGGGAGGCTGTCGAGCGCGACACGGGGCCCGAAGCCCCAGGGGCGGACCCTCCTTCGGGCCAACGCACGCGGACAGTCTCGGCGGAGGCGCTTGTCGACGTCGCCGAGGCCAAGGACCGAGCGGTCGTTCAGGCAGAGGGCGAGCTCGGGGTGCCGCTGACACGTCTGACCAGGAGCCTCGCTCGTGGACCATCCGGCGAGACCGTCGTCGTGTCCTACTCCAAGTTGCACACGACGCGCGAGCCCCACCGCTACTGGGCTGCCCTCCAACAACAGTCATGGGAGACCGTGCGAAGCGCCGGGCCCAAAGGACGCGTCGTGGTGGCCTGCGCGGCGGATGGAGTGCTGATCGTCCCTGCCGCGGTGATCGAACCGCTGGTCGGCCGGTTCTGGCGTACCGAACGCGACGATGCAATCGTGTACCACCTCGTGGTCGTTCCAAAGGGCAGCCGCGTGATGCTGCTGGGATCCGGCATGGAAGAGGAAGTCACCACGTACTTTCATCGGTATTAGGTGGGCTTGCCGGGGAGCACGCCATCGTCGGTAGCGACGGAAACGCCCGACCTCTCGGTCGTGACCGCGGGGACCTACCCGTGCTGGCCCCGGGCGCCTGAGGTCGGCGCGGGGGCCAGCTGAAGCCGAGCGGGGAGCGGCGAGCCCGGGGCCGGGGCCGGATCGCTGACAGCGGGAACCACCCTCCACCCCCGCGGGGACCACCCCGTCCCCACCCACACCTTTCCGCGGGGACCACGCGGGGAGTGATTACCGCGAAGGCCTCACGTCGATCGAAACTCCCGTTTCGATGTGCCCGCGCGCGAGTCAGACCCACTGAGTTGAGCCGCGAACGCCCACTTGCGAGCGATCCTGCCCGTGCCATGTTGTGCCGGACGGAGCGCCAATGGACCTCACCTTCGAAGAGCTTGAACCCGCCGAGCGCCGCATCACGCGGCTCGCCGAGGACATCGGCTACATCACGCTCTGCGAGTGCCTCGACCGCAACCACGAGGAGACCATCGCGCGGGTCGAGTTCAACGGCGCAGACCTCGCGCCGTTCCTGATCGATGGCGACGGGCTCGGCTCCGACGACGAGGCTGACGGCACCGACCCCGAACCCGAGCAGCTCGCCGTCGCCGTGGGTCGTTGGCTCCGCTTCGTCGCGCGCGCCAATATGGGCGGTCGCAGATTGGGCCGTTTCAAGCTCCGGGTCATGAACCCGAAGGGAGAGAAGACCCTCTTCTCGGCCCGCTTCCTCTGCCGGAACGCCGACGCCGACGCCGACACCGAGGATCGGGACCTCGAGGGTGACCGCGTACCGGTGCCGATGCCCACCGTCGTCGCACCCAGCGGCGAGGTCGCGCCCGAGGGGCGCACCTGGAAGGCCCTCGGCGACGCCTACATGAGCATGATCGCCCTGCTCCAGTCCTCGTACACGCACCTGGCCGGGCTCCAGAGCGCCACCATCGTCAACCAGAACAACAAGGAGATGCGTCTCCAGGGCGTGCTGGAGGGACTGATGGCCGACGTGATCGCGCTGAAGGTCGGCATGACCGAGTCCGGCGCGTCTGCAGCCCAGGACGCCGGCAACACCCGGATGCAGCAGGAGCTGGCCAAGACGTTCATCGGCGAGCTGGGCACCTTCGGGCGCGCGTTCGCCGCCGCCAAGATGGGCCTGCCGCCCGACCTCGCCGAACTCGTCGCGAGCGTGCAGCAGTCGCCCGAGCTCCTCGAAGTGCTCTCCATGCCGGAGCTCAAGGAGATGCTGAAGGACCCGGACGCGCTCAAGGAAGTCGCCCAGATCCTGAAGCTCGGCGCGATGACCAAGCCCACGAAGCCGCCGAAGAAGCCGCCCACCGACGACGGCCCCGTCAACTGACCTTCACCCGTTCACCCCAAAGGAGGGCTCATGTCCGAGCGCCGCCGTACCCCCCGTCTGCCCCGCGTTTCCCGGCCGGAAGCACCCATTCCCGCGAAGCTCACCCGCCCGCCCTGGGCGGAGGCGCTCCACGGCTTCTACGACTCCAGCTTCGTGGTGAAGGACGCGAACGACCTCGCGGACGCCGCCGACGACTTCGCCGACCTCGAGCCCGGCGAGCAGGCGTACCACCTCGGCCAGCTCCTCTTCCGACAAGTCGAGGCGCTCGAAGCGATCCACGGCGTGCTCTCGCGCATGGATGTGAAGCTCGCCGGGGCAGACCTCGGCGCGCTGAAGCACCTCGCACCCATCCGCGTCGCCGTTCGTGACCTCGCGGATGGTCAGGAGGAGCTGCTCGGCGTGATCGAGCAGGTTGGCGCCACCGCGGGCGGTTCGGCGCGCGAGCGTGACGACGACGAGGACGAGGACGACGACGAGGACGCCGAAGCCGTGGAGGACGAGGACCACGGCAACGGGGACGGCGACGAACCCGAGGACACCTCGCCCATCGCCCGTGAGATGACCGATTCGCCGGTTGTTCCGTTCCGTCCGCGTCCGGGCGCGGTGGTCATCGACATCGACGCCGACGACGACGACGACGACGACGACAAGGAGGGCGCATGACCCCGCCGGTCTGCGACGGGGCGCTCCTCGTCAACCTCACCCTGCCGACCACGACCGTCCGCCTCGGACCGCTCGCGTTCGACGGCGTGCAGGCGCTCCTCGGCGCCAAGCTCGACGACGTCCTCGCGCCGCTCATGCGGGGCGCGAGGTTCCAGCGGCCCCTCCCGGGCGGCGGCCTCGTCGACGTGTTCCCGCTCGCGATCCCCGAGGGCGAGGGCATGAGCATCCCGGTTCGCCTGTTCGGCAGCATCGGGTTCCGCAACTGGCAGGGGATGCTGGTGCTCATCGTGCCCCCGGCCATCGCCGAGGTCGTGCTCGCCCAGCTCACGGCCGAGATCGCCGCCGGCCAGGCTGCGGGCCCGCGCTTCGGGAAGGACGCGAGCGGCGGCATCGTCGCCGAGTTCGCGGTGCGGCTGCGCCCGGGGATGCGGAAGCGCGTGCCGCTCGGGACGTTCGGTGAGTTCGGGGTCGAAGCGGCGTGACCGCGAGGTAGGTTGCCGGCTCCAGGGAGTCCGGCATGGCCCGCGTCATCGGAATGCACTTCGTCTGCCGCGACGACCTGAACGTGACCGACTTCGGCGACGGCACGTTCGAGACCGGCGTCTGGTACGTCGCCGCGGAGCACGCCCGAACGGTGCGCGTCGTCGCGCTGCACGCTTCGCGCGACACCCCCAGCTATCGCCAGGGCATGGTGATCAGCCGGCGCGCCGTGCTGCACGAAGGGAAAACCCGCTTCGTCTTTCGTGTCCGCGACGATGGACAGGCCCGCGCGTGGTCGGGTGGTGGCTCCGGGGAGAAGGGCTACGTCCGAGGGTGACGGGCGACGATCCCCGTTGAACCAAGGCCTTCGGCGTCTGCTATTGACGCCGGTAGAAACGGACAAATTTTGGCAGGGCGATCGGAAAAAGTGGTCCGTTCAGTACCGCTCGCCGCAGGTGCTCGTTACCGCAGACCGGTACAAACGTTCACCTATGGAGCCTTCCGATGCCCGCCATCCACTACAGTCTCGCCACCTTCCTCCTCCACACTCCACCCGACCTGTTGCGCGTCTACCTCTCGCGCCGTGCCTTGCTGGAAGGTGTGGCGTTCGAGGGGCTGAAGCGGCGGGCGGGCGCGCGCGTCGTCGCCGCCGCTATCGCGGAGCTGCCGGAGGGAGATCGTGTCGCCGTCGAGGCTGACTTCCGCAACCTCGCGCTGGCCGCTCGTGCGGGCACGTCGGCCCTGTGCGACGTCGTGGGCGTCCGTGGCCGCGTGCACGAGGCCGACGCGCTCGCCGCCCTGGAGAACGACCACGCCCGCGCGCTGCGCCTCCTGCTCGACCACGACGGGGACGGCGTGTTCGCCGAGATCCTCCACTTCGCCCAGGCCCGCTCGCTGCCCGCCGGCCGGTTCCACCGGCGCTCCGGGCTCCCGCTTGTCGCCCCGCGCACGGACGCCGACGCGCTCGACGTCCTCGGTGCCGGGCTGTGCGCGCACTTCCGCACCCAGCGCCGGGGCTACCGTTTCGAGGTCAGCCACTCCGCCCGCCGGTTCCCCAACCGGCACTGGTTTCTCGGCGTCGGCGAGGATCACCAGCAGGCCGAGGTCGCGTTCGATGATCTGGGCCTCACCTGCGTGCCGCGGCGCCCCGCGTTCGAGGTCGCCTACATGTGGCACCCCGACGAGGGCCTCCTCGAGATCGCCGCGCCGGGTGACCGCCGCGATGTGGACCAGCTCGCCGACGTGTTCCGCGCCGCGGTGCTGCCCGGCGTCGAGTCGTGCGGCAACGGCCGGTCCATCGCGATCCACTCGGTGCTCGACCCCAAGTTCAACTACCCGACCGACCCGAAGGACGGCATCCGGTGCATCGAGCCGGTGAAGTTCCGGTTCACCGAAGGCCGGCGCAGCGGGGCCGCGCTCGACGTTCAGCGCGGGCAGAACGAGAGCCTCCACGCCTTCGCCGGCCGGGTCGTGAACTTCGACGCGCTGGAGCGGCAGGGCCTCACGCTCTACAGCGCACGCCTCCGGGCGACGTGGCGCCCGGAGGCCAGGTGCGGGACGTCCACCACCTTCACGCTCACGATGCCCGACTCGACCGACCTCGACGACGCGCCGAGGCACCAGGTGCTCCGTGGCTACCTGCGTAAGTGGGGCCTCGCCGCGTGACGCCGTTCGAGCGGGCGCGGCTCGAAGAGGCGCGCCGCAGGTACAACCTGGAGACGCTCTTCGCGGCGGACCCGCCCGACTGGCCGGTCGTGATCGCGCGCGAGCGGTGGCCCGCAGGGCTGGCGGACGCGCTTCGTCGTGCCGAGCTGCTCGGTGACGGCGAGCCGGTCGAGCACCCCGTCTGCGGACGCTGCTGGCGCCACTGCCACGTCGATGCGCGCGCCGTCGAGCACGCCGACGGTCGCTCCTTCCTCGTCGGCGCCTGTGACGAGGGCGAGGTCGCCGGGCTGCTCACGTTCGAGCACGCCGATCGTGCGACGGTGCGCGTCCACCCGAGGATGCTCGCCCACCGGATCGCGGACGGCCTCGGGCTCGTGGGCGTGATCGAGGAGGTGCTGGCGGGGCGGGTGTGGAGGCTCGGGCATCGGGCCCTCGCTGGGGCGCGCCGCGTCGTGTTCCTCGCTCGCGGCGAGTTCGATCCGGCCGCGGTGGACGAGGCCGGCGCGGTCGTGCTGACGCCGGATCCCGGGGCCTGGGCAGCGGTGGACGCAGTCGTGCTGCCCCTGCGCACGGTCGTAGACATCCACGAGGCGTTCGCGGTCGACGTCGATGGCCTCGAAGCGGCGCTCGGTCGGAAGCGTCGCAAGGCAGTCGAGCCGATCCGCGTGGCGATGGGGCTGGACTGGCGGCGGGTCACCGTGCGCGTCGTGGACGACGACGCCATCGAGATCGTCGCGCCCGGAGTCCGCGAGCGCCGGACCTTCGCCGAGGTCGGGCTCGGGGATGCGCGCAAGGGTGACCGGGAGCCGACCCGTGCGTGGGCGTTCCTGCTCCTGCTCGCGCGCAACGGCGGGAGCCTCCAGACCGGTGACGCCGGCAGCGGCGAGGACGAGCGGAAGGCGGCGCAGGCGCTTCGCGAGGCGATGCGGAGGTTGTTCGCGCCGGAGCTGGTGGGGAACCCGGTGATGCCGTGGACGGCGGCGGAGGGGTGGCGGGCGGGGTTCCATCTCGTGGATGGGCGGCCGCCGCGGTGAAGGTCAGGTGCTCGGAAGCACCGTCAGCTCGCGGTCTTCGAGCACGCGCCAGCCGCGCTCGACCTCGGCGTTCGTCGCGACCCGCAGCACCCCACCCGCTTCCCGGAGCACCCAGTCGCCCGGGTTGAGAGTCACGTCGCCGCGGTCGTCGTCCGCGCAGTCGTCCGGTCCAGCGTCGTGGCGGACGCGGAAGTGGAGGATGGGCGACTTCTGCTCGCCACCGGACACGTACAGCACCGAGACCCCGAGGTGCCGGCGAGGGTCGTCCTCGATCTCGTCGTCGAGGTGTCGGTCGGCCACCCACCGGCGCAGCACGTCGAGCGCGGGCGGAGAGTGGCGAGCCGTCCAGTCGCCGGGCCACTGGATCGCTTCGACGGGGCCGCGGGGGGCGAGCAGGAGGGTCGGGTCAGCCATCGGCGTCTCTTATGCGGGTGGCGTCGATTTTTCCGCGATGCCCCCCGCCTTGACAACAATTTCGAGCCGTCGAACTTCAGACCTTGGGAAGCTTGCTTTCGCTCGATCGCTCGTCCCTGGGGTGGGGAGACGGCGGAAATTTCGGCAGGGAGGACGTGAGCCGCAACGCCACCGTACACATCCTCCCGTCCTCCGTGTCGCCCGATCCACGATCGGTAGAACACGGCATGGTCGGCCGCTCCCCAGCCCTCCGCCGCGTCCTCGAGCGTGCCGCGCGCGTCGCGCCGACACCGGCGAGCGTGCTGATCTCCGGCGAGACCGGCACCGGCAAGGAGCTGCTGGCCCGCTTCGTCCACGTCGCCAGCGACCGGAAGGGCGAGTTCGTCGCCGTCAACTGCGCGACGCTCCCGAAGGACCTGATGGAGTCCGAGCTGTTCGGGCACGAGAAGGGGGCGTTCACGGGCGCCGGCGACCGCCGGGCCGGGCTCATCGCCCAGGCCGATGGCGGCACGCTCTTCCTCGACGAGGTCGGCGAGATGCCGCTCGCGCTCCAGGTGAGGCTGCTCCGGTTCCTGCAGGAGCGGACCTACCGGCCCGTGGGCTCGACCCGCGAACGGCGCGCAGACGTGCGCATCGTGGCCGCCACCTGGCGGGACCTGCGAGGGCTCGTCGCGGGCGGACAGTTCCGCGAGGACCTCTACTTCCGGCTCGCCGGCTACGACCTCGTCCTGCCGCCTCTGCGCGAGCGTGGAGACGACGTGGTGCTCCTGGCGCGGGCGATCGTCGTCGGGTTCGCGCAGGTGGCGGGCGTTGGCCGTCGCGAGCTCGGCGAGGCGGCGTGCGCCGCACTTCGGGCCCACGACTGGCCGGGCAACGTCCGCGAGCTCCAGGGCGTGCTCTTCCGCGCGGCCATCGACGGCGACGGGAAGCGGATCACCGCGGGCGACGTGCGCGCGGCGCTGCCCCGGAAGGCGGACGTCGCGCAGCCTCTCGACGAGCGGGTGCTCGCGCTCGTCGAGGGGGCCGGCAGCGTGAGCACGGGCGATGTCGTTCGAGCGCTGCGCGTTGACCGGGTGACGGCGTGGCGGGCGTTGGATCGGCTCGTTGAGAGAGGGAAGCTGGCCGCGGAGGGGGAGAACCGGATGCGTCGCTATCGGGTGCCCGAGGTGGTCGTCGAGGAGCGCGATCCCGAGCGCGAGGCGGTTCTGGCGCTGGCCCGTGAGCACGGGCGGGTGACGAAGCGGATGGTGATGGAGCGGTTGGGGATGGCGGACAGGACGGCGAGCAGACTGTTGACCAAGCTGGTGCAGTCCAAGAGCCTGCAGCGTCATGGCGAAGCCAGAAATTCCGACTACGTTCCGGCGTGAATCGGAGTCGGTGATGCATCGTGGTCACGTAGTCATGCTGGAGTGCATCCCGAAGCGGGATGCCCAAGATGAGAGCGAGGTGATCTGGCAGTTTCTCCGCATGACGGACGGTGACGCCACCAAGTTTGACGTCACCAACAAGTCGGAGTTCATCGAGATTCTCGAGCAGGACGCTGACGTTCAAGGTGCGTCCCACGTACACCTGTCTGGGCACGGAGACGGGGACGAATCCGAGTTCCTGCTGCCGCGAGGGCGGATGCGACCGGAGGACTTCCCGGAGCTCTGCTTCCAAGGCAAGGTCGTGACTCTGTCGGCGTGCAGCTTGGGAAGGAAGGCTTTTATCGAGAGGTTCTGTGAGGTAACAGGGGCCGCCATCGTCATCGCGCCCACTCACGACGTCCATTTCGCCGAGGCAGCCGCGTTCTTCGTGAACTACTACTTCTTGGTGACTCACCACGACATGACCCCGCGAGGCGCCTTCGATCGTGCGTCGGCGATGGTGAGCGGGAAGGTCAAGGGCGCCTTCAACCTGTGGTCCTGAGGCCGGCTACTTAGCCGCCGCCGCCTCCCCCACCACGCTCCTGTACTTCCGCACCTGCTCCCCGAGGTCCCGCAGCCGAGCGATCTTCCGCAGGTCCCGGTCCGTGATCCGCGGCGCCCGTCCCAGCGGCTGGTCGAGCTCCGTCACGATCTCCGGCGCCAACGTCGTCAGGTAGAGAAGGTCCGACACCCGCGCCCCGGTGATGCCCTCGGCGCGCGCGATGTCCATCATCGAGAGCGCCTCGCCGGTCTCCAGCAACTCGCGGTACCGCCGTGCCCGCGCGAACAGGTGCTGGAACCCCTTGGCCCGTGCCCCGCCACGCCGCCCGTCCGCGCACGCGATCGGCTGCCCGGTCTGCTCCCGGTAGAGCCGGACCTGCTCGGCCCGCGGGTGCTTGGTGAGCTGTCGCAGGTCGGACTCGCCGGGGACCACTCCCGTGCGCCCCGGCCGGTCGAGGTCGGCGACGATCTCGGGCGCGACCTTGAGGAGCCGGAGCACCTGGCTCACGCGCGCCTTCGTCACGCCCTCGCGCTTCGCGACCTCGCACGCCTTCCGACCCTCCTCGGCGTCGAGCCATGCCTGCCAGCGCCGCGCCTTGTCGAGCGTGGCCCGGATGCGGCTGAGCCGCCCGGCCCACTCGTCCGGCAATCGCGCCAACGGGTCTTGGCGCGATTCGCTTCCGCTTGGCGCGATTCGCTCTTCGGTAGCTGCAACGTTCGCTCCCGCTGGCGCGATTCCGGCAGAACGCAGGACGGCCCGCGGCCCGCTGCCGACGGGCGCAGCCTGCCCCTGCCGCATGAGGCGGGCGCCGAGGCCCGCGAGCGCGGCCTCCCGCGCGTCGGCGCCGGGCAGACCTCCACCACGCCGCTTGTAGGCAGCGCGGGGCGGTCGGACGATGGGGAGCGACGACTGGGAGGGAGGGATCAGCACCTCCACAACCCAGCGCGTCAACGCCGCTTCCCGCTCCGACCCCGGTGAACCACTGGGTTCACCTGCGGGTAAAGCGGTGTATGGCTCCCCACTTCTGGCGCTCGGCAAACATTGGGGAGGCGGGGAAGGCCCGTTTTTTGGTTCGGCGTACCCTTCCTAATTTCTAGGATCAAGAAGAAGAAGGAAGGAAGGAAGCTGGGGAAGCGGAAGGGAGTGGGCAAGGTACCGCCCTCCGTGCGGCAGACCAAGGAGCGGCTGACGGCCCTGCTGGACGGGGTTGTGATCAAGACCCGGGCTGACCTCGCTCGGCACCTCGGGGTGAGCAGGGCATACGTCACCCAGGTTCTCGGACCGTTGGTTCACGCGGTTCACGCCGTCGATGTGAATGTCCCTGATGGGGGAGACGGAGTGCTCCACGGTGGTGGATCATGAGCAACACAATGACACACCGAGATGTATCAGATGATGTATCGGCGAATGGCGTGAACCGCGTGAACCGGGCGCGGGGCGGCGTCGCTCGATCCTCGGATGACATAGTTCATACCTCGAAAGTCGGCACGCACGTCTGGAGCAATCTCGGGGCGCTCAAGGTGCTGCTCAGCCGGGCAGAGCGTGAACTGTCGCGTGAACCGGGCGGCTATGTCGCGGTCGCCGTCGTCGGGCGAGACAAGCGGGAGGAGCAGGTTGGGCGCTGGGAATGGGCGGGATCGCAGGATGCGGCTGGGCGCGTCGGGCAGCATGGCGGCAGCCTTGCGAATGATGCTCGGGGCCTCCGGGTGCGCGTGCATCGAGAGGGCGGCGACGCGGTCGGCAGCGCGCTGCTTCGGAGGGCGGCAGCGGCGGTTCGCGAGCGGGAGCAGCCTGAGCCCGCCCCGGCGAGCTACCGCCCGCCCGCGGTCGAGTCCGAGCGTTTCGCGACGATGGAGGCGCAGTTCGCCTGGGTGATCACGCGCTTGGCGGCACAGGATCAGGAGATCGCCCTGCTGAAGGCGACGATCGCCGCGATGGGGCCCGTGGCGCAGCAGATCGGCAACTTCCACAAGCGCTTGGACGCACTTGAGGCGGCTGCTCACCGGCATCCGGAAGACACCGACCAGGGCGAGGTCGACGACGACGAGGAGCCGGGCGACGACGACGAGATGGAGTAGGGGCGAAGGGTGTGGCGTCAAGAATGCTTCCCTGACAAACAGCTTCGGAGCGGCGTGGCCGAGGTCCACAGCGCGGAGCCGCTCCTGACTCCCGAACGAATGCTTTCGGGCCCGTCCGGAGGCGGGCCCCCGCTTTGGGAACCTGCGGACGGGCCTTTCCTGGTGCGGGTCTCGGCGCTATGTACCTGTGATGGGCCATGCCGCCGTCATCACCTGGAACCTGCTCGGGCGACCGAACTCGCGCGAGCCCTCGGCGCTGGCGGAGGCGAGCCAGCGGGTGTCTACCTGCATGAGCTGGCTGCGAAGGCACCTGGAGGGCGCGGGCATCGACCGAGCCGTCATCGTGTTCCAAGAAGTACCGGATGGCTTCGATGCCTTACTGGCGAGCGCCACGGATACGAAAATGCAGGTGGTGGCCGACGCCCTCCACCACGTCGCGGTCGCGACGTTCGGCCCGCTCAAGGTGACCGGCAAGGAAGGCATCGCCGACACCAGCTCCGGCACCGCGAAACGGGCGGTGCGCGTTGATGTGGAGGGTCTGTTAGACGAGCCTGTGCGACTGGTGGGAGTACACTGGTTGGACCGGCACAACCTGCATGGTGATGCGCGAGCGAGCAAGGGCGGCAAGTTCTGGTCCGCCGTGCGGCTTCAATGGCACAACCCGACCCGACCTCACTTCATAGTTCTCGGCGACCTAAACGAGAATCCCTTCGACCACGCGCTCGTTTCACGGGAGTGCCTGTGGGCTATTAGAGACAGGCGTGACCTGGATGGCCGTTCGAGTCACATCGACGGCAACCCGCCTCTCTACAATCCGATGTGGCAGTTCCTTCCTGAACGCCTGTCGCCCGAGCACGGTCCGCACGGCACGATCGAGTACCTCAACAATGACGAGGATGGCGTTCGCTGGTCGCACATCGACCAGATCCTGTTGAGCCCATCCGCGGTAGATTTCCTGCGCCGAGTCGAGATTCTCGTGGACCTTGACGGGGAAAAGCTTGTTTCCCCGCGGGGAGTGCCGGACCGTCGACGCGCCTCGGACCACCTTCCCGTGATGGCAATTCTAGGAGAACCAAATGTCTAGCTGGCAAGACACGCTCGCCGCCGCGCTCGCCCCGACCCCTCACCCCGGCAGCATGAACGACTATGAGCGCGTGACCCGCGAGGTAGTCGACTTCGTGAATCAGAAGGACGACTCGTTTCGCATGGACGTGCGCTCGCGGTTCGTGGGGAACAACCAACGCATCGACATCATTTCGTATCCCCGGCGGCGCCCTGTCGAACGCTCGGCCATCATCAGCATGTCGGTTTCCACGGGCGGGGTGGTGTGGGTCCCGATCGCTGGGAACATGGGCCAACTCGTGGACAAGTCGCCCGAGACGCTGCGCCAGTACCTCGTGGAGCAGATTTCGTCCGAGAACTTTATCGCAACTGTCGGTATCTACCGTCAACGCAACGCAGAGCCCGTGGAAGGCTGGCTGAAGAAGCTGGACTACCGCAAAGTGGACCTCGCGGATGTCGCGTTGCTCGCCGTCAGCCCCGAGCAGGACAAGCTCGTTGCAGCGTTCGAGAGCTCAAACTTCACCGAGGAAGTGGAGATCACAGCGGACTTGGTCACCCCCGTCGGAAACTTCCGTTCCTATAACCCTACTTCCACCTACACGATGCTGGACTCCGGCGGTTTCGTGCTCCGCGTGGTCAAGCACGCCCCCGTTGGTGCCACCGGCGTGCGGATTCGGGGTGTACTTCGAGGTGACCTCGACTGGCGGTCTTCGGAGTAGCTCCAGCCACATCAAGCCGTCCACTCACTTGGACACCCGTTCGCCCCCCGCACGCGCTCCCGAGGTCCGCTGCTGGTAGGTTTTAGCGACGGCTTGGGCGTCAGCAATCCGGCCCATGGCCTTGAGCACGCGGGCCCTGACGGCCAAGACCTGGTTCTCCGACGGGTCGCGCCGCTCGGCCAGGTCCAGGAGACGCATCGCGTCCGAGAGGTCGCCGCCGGTCTGGAGCAGCGCGTCTGCGAGCACGAGCGGAGGTTCGGCCCCCACGTCCTCGTCAACACACTTCGACAGCGGGGCGATGGCGTCGCGGATGGCCCCGGAGTCGTAGAGTGCGACGCCCAGCGTTGAAAGCGCGATCGGGGCAAGGGGCGTAAGCGTCGCTTGCTCCTTGAGGAGGGGGATGGCCTCCTGCACCCGGCCGCTCTTGGCCAACCGAGTGCCCAGCAGGAGGCGCACCTCCTGATCGCCTGGGTCGAGCACCAAAACCCGCCGGAGGTCCGCCTCCGCGCCTGGCCCGCCGCAGGCACCGCGCACGAGGAGGAGTTCGCCGTCGTCGGGGTCGATCGACACGCCCTTTGCCACCTCTTGAAGTGCGCCCGCGCAGTCCTTGCGAACGCGCTTGGCAGCAGCCATCGCGGCATACGGTCCGGCCCAATGCGGCCAGGTGTCGCTCGCCACTCGGGCCACGGCGACGGCCTCCGTGTTGCGCCCGTTGGCCATCAAGAGCCGGATCTCAAGCTCCTGGGCCTGCGCGTTGCCAGTCAAGATCGGCTGTAGGGCAGTCAGTCCGTCGCTGAACCGCCCGGTAAGAAAGTACGCCCGCGCCAACAGCATCCTTGCAGGAACGACGCGAGGATACTCGTCCAAGAAGCCCTCGATCTCGGGGATGCCCTCAGCGGGAGGAACGCTGCGCGCCCGGATCATCATCGCGTCGTACACCTCGGGGAGGCCGGGGCTGTCCTTGGGGTCGGGCAGCGGCTCCCCCGGTTCCTGCTGCCCGGCACTCGCCGTGTAGCCGAGAGCAGCGAGGGCTGGCATCAGGTTGGGGTCCACCTGCGAAGGTGTGCTACCGGCCGCGTCGGCTGACGTGCGTGCCAACAGCGCCTTCCGAAGAGCCTCTCCGACGGCATCGAGTTGGGCCGCATCGTTGACGAGCTCGCCGGGGTCCACGCGCCATCGGTAATATTCGGGGCTCGGCGCCAGGATGTAGCGGCCTTTTGCGTTTTCGATGACGCGAAGCTCGCTGAACCCGAACTCCAGCCGGGACGTAAAGGACTCGCCATAAACGGGCTCGCGTGCGAGGGGCCGACCGGAGCGAAGGGCGTCAGCGAAGGACACGCCGTCTACGCCTTCCACGCCGGCCAACCCAAGGAGATCGAGCACCGTGGGCATTACGTCCACCACGGATTGGGGCCCGTCGATCACGATGCCCGGCGCCACTCCGGGACCGGCGATGACCAGCGGCACTCGCATCGTCGACCGATAGGCGAACCAGCCGTGGGTTTCCTCCCCGTGGTCGCCGCGGCCTTCCCCGTGGTCGCCTACCACCACGACCACGGGGTTCCGCCCAGCAGCCTGGAAGCCGTCCAGCAGCCTGCCGACCTCACGATCTGCGCCGTTGATACTTGCGAGGTACGGGTCGTCCGGGAACAAACGAAGCGCGTCAGCGGACGGATCGTAGGGCCGATGGGCATCGTAGATGTGTACCCAGGTGAATACGGGCACCTCCGGTGGAACGGACTTGAGCCATCCCAGCGCGTCATCGACGACGGCGCTCGCGCTCCGCCGCGGGATGCCAAGCGCGTTCGTCGGGCTCACGGTCACGCACGAGTAGCGGTCGAAGCCCTGATCCAGCCCGAACGCTGGGCTGAGCACCGCAGCAGAGACGAAGGCACCGGTGGAGTACCCGTGCGACCGGAGGCTCTCGGCCAGTGTCGTCCACGTATCCGCGAGGCGGAAGCTCATGTTGTCGCGGACATGCGTGCGGTCGGGGTAGACCCCGGTGAGCAGCGCAGCGTGCGCGGGCACGGTCAGCGGAGTCACTGTCATTACTTCATCGACCCGCGCACCTTCACGGGCCAATTCATCCACGGTCGGGCTCGGCGAGGGAGTCCGCCCGTACGCGCCGAGCGCGTCCGCGCGGGTCGTGTCCAGGGTCACCAGGACCAGATCATGGGGCTGCGACGCGGAGCAGTTCGTAAGGAGCACCGCCCCGACTACCAGGACAGAACGAACGAGCCCTCCGGCATGATTAACGCTGTCGAACTGACCACGCCGATGTCCAGCCCGGCACGAAACCCCGCCGAGAAATCCGCGTCCGGGGCAAACGACCCGTGGATGTCAACGCCGCCAAGCGGCCCTACCCCAACGACGGTCACGGCGAGGCCGGCGCTCGGCTCCAGGCGCCAGATCCCCGAGTCACCGAGAGGAATCTCGCCGAACGCCGCGAGCAGGCCGGCCCCGTACCAAGAACCGGAGAGGAGGGCCGGACCGAGTCCCGCTCGCAAACCGATGCCCCAGTACTGGTCGGGGTTGTTGTACCCGACGCGAACGCCCACGGGAACCCCAAGGTCCACGTCGAGCAGGAGCGGGCTGCCGTGATCTGCTTCGGGTGTGGGCGGAGGCGCGACCGCGACCGGAGGAGGAGGTGGCGGCGGAGGGGTCGCCGTGCAGGTCTTGGGGACCCCGAGGGCCGCGCCGTACGACGACCAGAATTGTTCGACATCACGAGGATCCCCCCCACCGGAAGCCTCGCGGCAAAGGGACGCGACCTTGAGCCACGCCGATACCGAACTCGGATCGGCCGTCACTTGCGTGACCGAGGTCGCGGGCCCGGATGTGACGCCCTCGCGCGCCGAAGCTAGTGAGTCAGCAACCCTTGCGCACACCCCTGTATCGACGGGCTTACAAAGCGGCAGCTCTCCAGCGCCAGAAGTCCTGGACAACAACAACGCGCTGAGCGAGCCGAGAGCAAGCGCACTCACTGCCACCCGGACGCGGGCGAACTGGCGAGGGGAAGGGCGGTGGATCATGGCTGGACGCATGTATCTCGCGCGGCGCGGATCGCCGTCCCGAAGCCAGCGTCGACGCCAGATCGTGATCAGCGCCACGCGCACCGGGCACCGGGCACCGGCGATGGCAGTTCCAGGGACTACGGCCAGCACGGTGCGCGGGCGCCAGTCGTGGCCGTGCCAGCCAACATCGGGCCGCTTCGAACCAGCGCATGTTGCTGGCGGTCTGGTAGGCGTAGGTCGCGCGACGGTGCCATTGAATCCTTCGCCGAGGCCAGCGCGAACATCAGGGGGTGATGGTGGCCAGGCCCAGGGCACTACGCCCGGCTATGTCGACCGCGCTGTCGAGCTTGCTGCCCGTGTCATCCCACCACCAACCTCCACCCCGGAACTGCCATGATCCTCTTCGACTTCGAGGCCCCAGGACTGAACGACCAATGGCAGATGCGTGGCGGCGGCTCGGGTTCCCGCGATGCAGCCGAATCAGGCTGGTGCCTCCACGTCCAGCCCTCCGCGACGTCCAAGATCGCGTCACTCCGTGTGCCGGCGGACTGGAGCAGATACGGCGAGGTGACGTTTCGGGCGCGGGCCGCCGCGGACACCAGTGTGCAAATCTGGCTGGCGGCCGGCCCCGCCCGAGCCGCATTCTGGCGAAAGATCGAGCTGAAGGCCGGCTCGTGGCAGGACGTCCACGTCCCGCTCGGCTGGTTCCGGCGTGGCGACGGCCCCGCCCCCTCGTGGTCCGCCGTGAGGGCATTTTCTTTCACCTTTCGCGACACGACCGAGGTGTGGCTCGACGACATCGCTGTTGCCGACGGTAGCCCGATCCTGACTCCCGAAACGGTCGCAGCCGTGACGGGTGGCACCGTCACCCGCGGGCGCCACGCGGCTGTCGTGTCGCTCGTCCCCTCGCTCAACGGCGTCGCGCTCGTCGCAACCCTCGACAGCGTCGCTGACGCCGTCCTCGCAGACCTCCCATTCCTGAAAACGCCCGCCGTCCCGGTACCCCTCGTCGTGTTTTCCGACCAGGGGAGCTACCAGGCAGGCGTCGTGAAGTTGGGCGCTGCATTCGCCGCGATCGCGACCGCACCGTCCGACGACGGGTTCACCATCGAGGGCATCGCAACGTCGTCGTGGGACCCAAGTCAGGGCGTTGGTCGCTCCGTGTACGTTCACGAGTTCGTACACGCGCTTCTGACGCACACGGCGAGCCTTCCCAACGGCAGCGAGTGGCTGCAAGAGGGCCTCGCGAACTGGTACCAGCGGCGGTTCTTTCCGCAGCCCAGCCTCGGCGACGTGATCCGCGGGCGGTTGGCCAACCCGCTCCCGCTGTCCCGGTTGTGCGACGGCCAGCGGATCGAGACGAGGTACTACGGCGACGCCTGGACCGTGATGGGCACGCTGCTGGAGGATCCGGCATGGTCAGGGACTCTGTCAAAAGTGTTCGACGCCGCAGCCCGAACCGGGACGACGTCGCTCGCCGCCCTCGGCGTGGATCTCGACGCCTTGGACCGCGACCGGCGTGCCTGGACCGCCCGACACTTTGGCTGGTAGCCTCAGGCCTCGCCCAAGACCCCACCGTGGATTGGCTTCACCAACTCCCACGAAAGGGTGACATCCGGCGCGGGCGGCACGCCGATCCAAGCCTCCTCAGGCACGCCTTCATCCTGGAACACCACGTCGAGCGAGCCGATCTTGCCGTCCTCGCTGAACGTGAGCGGGAGCACCCGACGGCAGCACTCGTTGAGCCCGCTGTAAGAACCCCGAATTTCGGGCAAAAGGCGAAAACGACGAGATCCAACCGGGCCGCCCTGTGCCTCCGGGCGAACTGGGGTCCGACGCGATCCCGACCCTCGCGTGCGTGGATCGCGTGCGCCTGAGTC
>CAIMSU010000313.1 GCA_903844155.1 uncultured Pseudomonadota bacterium
CCGCGCCCGACGCGGAGCCGCCGGCCGGAGCACTGCGACGGCGAACGCCGACAAGGCGTTCAGGCGGCGTAGCCCGCCCACGGAGGACGCCCGCAAAGGGCGGCCGCGAGTGGGGTTCGCCGAGCGCCGGGATCGGCGGCCGGGTTAGCTGCGCAGGATGCCCGCTGACCGTCCCGACCGCTCCGCCGGCAACGCCCAGGAACTGCTGGCGGACACCCTCTCGAAGCTCTGGAACCGCAGCCGGTCGGAGGCCGGCAACGCCGCCCGCTGGGCCCGCGAGAAGCTCACGTTGCGCCAGCTCCGCGGCGACCGCGACCGTATGTACCAGAAGCTCGGAAAAGAGGCGAGGCACCTGTTCGAGGCAGGGGAGCTGGCCCACCCTGGCGTGGCACGCGGCGTCGAGCGAATCCGCGATCTGGAGAAGAAGATCGCCGATCTCGAAGATCAGATGCGGGCGGTGGGCCTGGAGCCAGAGGCGGATCCGGGCGCGGGCACCGGCACATAGAGCACCGCACCCACGCGCATCGCGGGATCTGACCGATGGAGGCCTTGCGCCGTCGGGGCACCGGCGTTAGAAAGGCGCACCTTCGGGGTTGTAGCTCAGTTGGTAGAGCATCAGAATGGCATTCTGGGGGTCTGGAGTTCGATTCTCCACAGCTCCACTCGCAGGTAAAGGCCGCCCGCCGGGTTCACCCGGCGGGCGGTTCTCGTTTTTCGGGCTACGAATCACCGACCTCGTCCACGGAGCGCCGGCCCTTGCCACCCGAAGCCTCGTTTGCTGGCCATCCGCGACGGATGGGGTGGTTTGGCGCCGCGGCGCTCGCGATGGGCGGGAGCAACCAGAGCCTCTTCCTGCTCGGAGCGCTTCTGGTCGGTCAGGGGGACATCCCCGGGCAGGGGACTGCGGCGATTCCCCTGCTCGTCATTGGACTTTTGCTGAGTTTCATGGCGGCCCCGGGGTGGACGGAGCTCGTGTTGATGTGGCCCGACCGGGTAGGCGGCCTCGCGGCTACGTGCGGGGAGGCATTCCGGCCGTACGCGCCGGTGCTCGGGAACCTCACGGGCGTCTGCTACTGGTGGGGCTGGGTGCCGACGTGCGGGGTGACGGCGCTGTTGTCGGCGTCCGCCCTCCAGCAATGGTTCCTGCCGGGCGTACCCGTCGCGCCGCTCGCCTGCGTCATCGTGCTGACGTTCACCGCCGTGAACCTCTGCGGGGTGTGGTGGCCGGCGCGGCTCGCGATGCCGATCGCGACGGTGTCGGCAACGTTGGCGTTCGTCTCGGCGCTCGGGCCTGTGGTCGCTGGCACCGTGGACTGGCGCGTGGCCTCGGACATCACGCTGCACACGCCATTTCCTGGCGTTTTCGGCGCAGTGACGAGCGCGATGGCGGGGCTGTACCTCGTCGGCTTTGCCGCACCGGCGTTCGAGGCTTCCCTCTGTCACGTCGGCGAGATGGTCGACCCGGGTCGAAGCGTACCGCGAGCGATGCTGGCGAGCGGGGGCATGGCGGCGCTTTTTTTCGGCGTCCTTCCGTTGGTCTGGCTGGGGTCGCTCGGCCCAACCGCCCTCTCTGGCGATCTCGCCGTCACCCTCGCGCCAACCTTCGCCCCGGTTCTGGGCTCCCTCGCCAAGTCGGCGGCGGTCTGGTTCATGACGTTCAACATGTTCCACGGCACCCTCGCCCCTTTGACCGGCGTGGCCCGCACGCTCTCGCAGCTCTCCGAAGATGGCCTCTTACCTCGCGTATTCGCCCATCGCAATCGTTTTGACTGCCCGTGGGTGGCCATCACCATCACCGCCACCTGCGCCATCCTGTTCCTCCTCGCCGGCGACCCGGTGTGGCTCATCGCGGCCGCAGACTTCACCTACCTGATCGGCATCTCCCTGCCGAGCGTGGCGGTCTGGCTGCTGCGCCGCGACCGTCCGGACATGCCCCGGCCCTACCGCGCCCCCCGCGGCTTCATCGCGCTGGGGCTGGTCTCGGCCTGCGCCTGGGCCTGGGCTACCGTGCTGGGATTCGAACAGTTCGGGCTTCCAACGGTCCTCTTCGGGCTTTTCCTGGCGTATAGTGGTGCGGCTCTGTACGCGTGGCGCCGGTTCTTCGACGCCCGCGCGGCGGGCCACCGCGGCCTCCCGCGGTGGCTGCACATCAAGCTCTCCGGTGCCATGCTCCTCGTTCTCGCTCTCGACGGCGCCGGCTACTACCTCGCCGTCACCAACGCCCAGACCGCCGAGCCCCAGATCGTGGCCGCCCTCCAGGACATCTTCGTCGTCGTCGCGATGCTCACGCTCACCGTTGGGCTGGTGCTGCCGGGCATGATCGCCCACTCGGCGGAGCAGGTGAGCGCCGGGGCGTCCCGGCTGGCCGGAGGCACGCTCGCCGACTTTTCGCTGGCGATGGAGGCGCTGGGGTCCGGGGACCTCGACAATGCGCACGCTCGGGTCGACATCGTGCCGGTGACGGTCACATCGCACGACGAGCTTGGCGCGATGGCGGACAGCTTCAATCTCATGCAGGATGAGGTCGCACGGGCCGCCGCGTCACTCGGGCGCGCGCGCGAGGGGCTTCGCGCAGCGCGTGCCCAACTGCAGGAAGCGAATGCAACGCTGGAGCTTCGAGTGGTCGAGCGGACAGCGGAGCTCGAAGCTGCCCATCTGCGGCTCGTGGCGCTCGCGCACCAGGCGGGAATGGCCGAGGTGGCGGTCGGCGTGCTTCACAACGTTGGAAACGTCCTGAACAGCCTGAACGTGTCCGCAACCATCGTCCAGGAGACGGTCCGGCACTCCCGCGTGCGTGACCTCGCTCGGGTGAATGGGCTGCTCGCTGCGCACGGAACGGACGTGCCGGGCTTCCTGAAGGACGATCCGCGCGGCGCCGAGATCCCCGGATACCTCCGGCAACTTTCGAACCATCTGGACGTCGAGCGGGAGCGGCTGCTGGAGGAGCTCGGTGCGCTCCGGCAGAACGTCGAGCACATCCGACGCATCGTCCGGGACCAGCAGGTGCACGCACGCAGCGCGCATGATGTCCGTGAGATGCTGATTCCCGGGGACATCGCCGACGAGGCGCTGCGTATCAATCGGCTGGAGTTGGACCGGGCGAGCGCCCGTGTCCACCGCAGCTACGACACCACCACCGCGGAGCGCCTCGACAAGCACCGGATCCTTCAGGTGCTTGTAAACCTTGTTCGAAACGCGGCTTTGGCGCTGGAAGCGGGACCCGGGGTCTCGCGCGACCTGGTCGTGCGCATCTCCCGCCTGACGGGCCCGGACCGACTGGTTTTCGAGGTCGCGGACACCGGCGTTGGCATCACCGCCGACCAGCTCCCGAGAATCTTCGAGAGCGGGTACACCACGCGCACTGGCGGCACCGGATTCGGCCTCTCCGCGAGCGCCAGCGCGGTCGCGGAGATCGGGGGCACACTGACAGCGACGAGCGACGGCACCGGTCGCGGTGCGACGTTCACGGTCGGGTTACCTCTGGGTCGGGAGGCGACGTGACGGAGAGCCCAGCGCTGAGGCTGCTGATCATCGACGACAATCGGGCAATCCATCAGGACTTCCGAAAGATCCTGATCCCGGCCGATGACACTGCGGGGCTGCAGCCGCTGGAGGCGCGCATCTTTGGTGACCGTCGCCTCACCGCCGAGCGCACCTACGTGATCGACTCCGCGTTCAGCGGGGAGGAGGGGTACGCGCGCGTGCAGGAGGCGATCGCGGAAAGTCGTCCTTACGCCGTTGTTTTTGTCGACATGCGCATGCCCGGGTGGGACGGCGTCGTGACCGTTGCCGCGATCCACGCGATCGACCGCGAGGTCCAGACTGTCATCTGTACCGCGTACAGCGACTACTCCTGGACCGGCATCGTGGATCGGCTGGGCGCCTCGGATCGGATCCTCATCCTCAAGAAACCCTTCGATAACGCGGAGGTTTCCCAGCTCGCCTGTGCGTTGAGCCGAAAGTGGGAGCTGGCTCGGCAGCTCGCCCTGCAGATGCACCACCTCGGGGACCTGGTGGACGCCCAGACCACTCAACTTCGGGCGGCGAACGACCGCCTTACCACCCAGATCGCAGAACGCGTGGCGGTGGAGCAGGCTCTACGCGAGAGCGAGGAGCGCTTCGCGCTCGCGGCGGACGGCGCTCGGGATGGGCTGTGGGACTGGAACCTCGGCGCCGGGGTGATGCACGTGACCGAGCGGTGGTGGGCGATGCTCGGGCAGGCCGGCCGTGAGGGAGCGACGAAGCCCGCGGAATGGTTTGCATGCGTCCACCCGGACGACGTCGAGGGGCTCCAGGGCGCGATCGGGGCGCACGTCCTCGGGCAAAGCGAATACCTGACCGCCGAATTCCGTGCCCTCGCCCCAGGTGAGCAGTACCACTGGTTCCTTTGCCGCGGCCTTGCCGTTCGGGACGCTGGAGGGACCCCGGTCCGAGCGGCGGGTTCTCTCACGGACATCACCCACCGGAAGCTCGCGGAGGAGCACCTCCGGCACCTCGCCGGCCACGACGCCCTGACGGGCTTGGCAAACCGGGCGCTGCTCGGCGACCGACTCGCGATGGCGATGCGCCGATCCCACCGGAACCCGGACGACCATTTCGCTGTCCTCTTCCTCGATCTGGACCGCTTCAAGCTGGTCAACGACAGTCTTGGCCACGTTGTGGGGGATCACCTGCTGGTCGCGGTCGCTGCGCGCCTCACCACCGCGGTTCGCGCCCTCGACACCCTTGCGCGAGCTGGCGACGACGTCCTCGCCCGACTCGGCGGCGACGAGTTCGTGGTCCTCCTCATGGGCATCGGCGGCGCCGTCGACTCGATCCGGGTGGCCGAGCGCTTGCTGGCGGCTCTGGCCACGCCGTTTGAGGTCGGCGGACACGAGATCTTCACGTCGGTGAGCATCGGCATCGTCGGAGGCGAGCACGGGTACGATCAAGCCGACGACGTGCTCCGCGACGCCGACACGGCGCTCTACCGCGCGAAAACCCAGGGCCGCGGACGCTACGAGATCTTCGATCCGGTGATGCACGACGCCGCCATGGCGCGCTGGCGACTGGAGAACGACCTGCGGGCCGCCGTCGAGCGTGATGAGCTGCGCGTGGAATACCAGCCGATCATCGATCTGGCGACCGGCCGGGTGGTGGAGCTTGAGGCCCTGGTCCGCTGGGAGCGACCTGGACACGGGCGGGTGCCTCCCTGCGACTTCATCCCGATCGCGGAAGAGACCGGCCTCGTGGTGGGCATCGGGCGCTGGGTGCTGGAGCAGTCGTGTCGTCAGCTCGTGCAATGGGACAGTGAGGGCGGGGAGATGGCGGGCTGTGGCATGGCCGTGAACGTGTCCGGACGGCAATTCGCGTCCCCGGGGTTTCCGGGCACCGTCGCCCAGGTCCTGGCCAGCACCGGGGTTCCACCAGCGCGGCTCCGGCTCGAGATCACCGAGACCGCGCTGATGAACAACGACGAGGCAGTCCAGTCCTGCCTGGAAGCGCTCCGGGGGATGGGCCTGTCCCTGGCCCTGGATGACTTTGGGACCGGCTACGCCTCGTTGAGCTACCTCCACCGCATCCATGTCCACGGCCTCAAGATCGACCGCTCCTTCGTGAACACCATGCGGACGAGCCAGACCAACGCGTCGATCGTCGCGACGATCGTGGCCCTGGCGGCCGTGCTCAAGCTTGAGCTGGTAGCCGAGGGCGTGGAGACCGAGGCCGAGCTTGAGTCCGTGCGGCTGCTGGGCGGGTGCGTTCGAAAAAACCGAGTTATTTGGGCAATGTTCTCGATCAGCTCTTGTCGCGTCAAGACACGGCGTATAAGGTGGCGCTTTCGATCGCTCCGGCGACAGGCCACACCCCATGTCCTCCATCTCAGTCCCGCCCG
>CAIMSU010000314.1 GCA_903844155.1 uncultured Pseudomonadota bacterium
GACTCAGGCGCACGCGATCCACGCACGCGAGGGTCGGGATCGCGTCGGACCCCAGTTCGCCCGGAGGCACAGGGCGGCCCGGTTGGATCTCGTCGTTTTCGCCTTTTGCCCGAAATTCGGGGTTCTTACAGCGGGCTCAACCTTGGCGCGGGGCCGCCAGAGAGGATCAGCCACCCACCGAGGCAAACCAAGCCGTGCACCATTCGGTCCCGCAGCGCCGACTCCACATCGGGCACGGCCGCGGAAAACCGGGCAGCGCAGATCGCGTATGCCGTAGGACGCTCCCCAAGGCCGTGACAGGCCTTGAGATACGCCGCCGCCAGGTAGTCTTGGCGACCAGCCGCGGCGCCGCGAACCCGCGCCGCGATGGCATCCCGCGCATTACGCAACCCCTCCCGGAAACCCGCGTCGCCGGGTGCGAGCCGCACCCGCTCGACGCTGACATGCACGAGGTAGACGTCTTGTCGCTGGCGGTCGTCCTCGGCCTCGAAGTGCTCCTTCGCCGCGCGGAAGCACAGTTCGGCCTCATCCAGCAGCGCGAGGTCCCGACTGCATGAGGCCATCAGCCCGTAGGCCTGCCCCAGGCTGCCGAGGAGCGCACCCAGCGCCTCGTCACGCATCTGCGTCTTGCCGATGAACCTCTCGCGGAGCGTGTCCAACTGCTCCCAAGCATCATCGAAGTCGAGCGCGTTCATGGCCCGCACCGCGATGCGATTGGCGTACTCGATCGCTCGGCGCTGGTCCGCACCGGCGCTCGCCAAGGCCTCCTCCAGCAACCGACTCGGCAACATGTCCGCCGGATCAACCACGGCGCCCGAGTGGTTGGCGATCGCAAGCGCGATGCCCGCCAGGTACAGGTCGAGGAGGCGTGCGTTCGCGAGCGGCAGGTCGGCCAGAGCCCGTCGACGAGCCCGGAGGGCGCGGAGCGAAGCCTGGTCCGACTCGGTGTCCCGCGGCTCCTCGGACGCACCTCGTCGTCGGTTGATCGCCGCGTCAAATTCCTCCAAGTCCTCGTGAAGCCCGACGAGCGCGTCCGTTCGGGAGTCACGTTTCGGCGGCCGGTTCGACCAACTGCCGTTCTTGAAATCGAGGTCAGCGGCCAGACGGGAAAATGTGGCGCGCGCGGCCGCCATGAACTGCTCGCGTTGCAGCACGGCGTCCAGCTCGGCGCCCGGCGCGACACGGGCGTGGATGGTGTTGTGCCAGGCGTTCTCGAACCTGGTGTTGGTGCCCCGACTGTTGCGAAGGTCGTGAACCTGACGCAGGTGGAGCAGGCCGAGGAGCGGGTGCTCGTGTGCCACCTCCTCAGCGCGGACGGCGAGTCGCCACTCGATGGCGAGATCGGGGTCACGGGGGTCGGGGAGATCAGCGAATCGAGGCAAGCATCCGGTCCAAGGAATTGACGTCTAACCCGATGCTCTCCGGCCGAAGTCGAGAATGCCGGGCGAACCGCCATCGGATACTGAGCCACCGTGACCCCCCCCCGCTCGCCCGGACCCTCGCCGCACTTCGAAGCATTGATCCACCGCAGCTTCGTCGAGCGCGTGGTCGCCGAGACGCGCAGCGGCCCGGGGGCCACGGTAGTCGCTGACCACGGATGCCCACCCGGAAGGCCAGATCTGATCGAGCTCGCCGCCGCGACGGGCATCTCGATCGAAAAGCTGACGGCGGCGCACGCTGACGCGCGGCGGTCGGCGTACTTCATCCGAACAATCCCAAAACAAAACGGCCGGATCAGGACGATCGCGGAGCCGTCGAATCGACTCAAGGTCGTCCAACGACACTTGCTGAGGTGGCTGGAATCGCAAGACGGTGCCCAGCCCCACGACTGCGCTCACGGCTTCGTCAAGGGGCGCTCGCACGTCAGCCACGCGAAGCTTCACGTCGGCCGCAGGGTCGTGGCGTCGGTGGACATTCAGGACTGCTTCGACTCGATCACGGATCTGCATGTTTGGCTTCAGCTTCGCAAGCTTGGCCTCACCCAAGGGGCGGGCGCGGCGCTCGTCGAGCTCGTCACCATCGAAGCACAGCACGCCCGACGCCCCCACGGCGTTACCGCGCTGACGCGAGCGTTAGAGCTGATCGAACACGTCTTTAGGTCGCGCTACCCCACCACTTGGCTGGCGCTGAGCGCGAATGGGCCCCTCCCCAAGCCAGTGAAGGATCTGGTTGGGGCAGAGCTTGGCATGCCGGGAGAGTTGGTCCGCACTTTACGCCTCGACCGGGACCCTCTTGGTTGGAGTGCACCCGCCCAGCGTCTGGCACGGTTCCGACGCCTCAGAGGCGACCCGGTCGCAGCCTCCCGTCATCGACTGCTCGACGCTTGCGCGACAGAGCTCGGCCTTAGCAGGACGGAGTACCGAACGGCCGACGGGCTCGTGGAGGTTGACCGCCTGCGGGACGGTCTCATCGCCGGAGGTCATAAGCGACCGCCTCCCCCGGTCCTCTGGTCTGTCCCAGCCGCCACGCCGCAGGCGCGGCTGGTGCTGACCGACGCGGACGGTGCCGCTCTGGTCACCCGGCACCCGGACCTCTACGCCATCGAGAAGCACCGGATCCCGATGAACTACCGGGTGTTACCCCAAGGGGCGCCGACGAGTCCGTTTCTCTGCAACATCGCCCTGCGGGAGCTTGACGACCGGGTCGCCGCGTACGCCCAGCAAGCGCGGCTGACCTACACCCGGTACGCCGACGACCTGGCCTTCTCGGGCGACTCGCTGCCATGCGATTTCGTGCGTGCTTTGACCCGCCTGCTCGAGGCCGAAGGGCTCCGGATCAACCGCGAAAAGGTGAACGCCAATTGGCGCGACTCCCGGCAGGTTGTAACCGGGCTCACTGTCAACGACAGATTGGCGCCGGCCCCGCTCGGCCGCCGTCGCCTACGCGCCCTACAGCACCACTTGCGCACTGGGCAGGAGGTTCACATACGGGGGGACGGCACCGATGCCCGCGAGATCCTGTCGGAGTCGGCGACGTTGGGCTGGCTGGCCTACTGGCACATGGTGGACGAGCGCCGGGTGCCCGACCCGGTGAAAGTCCTGAAAGGGGAGTGATTCTGCAATCGCGACCGAAGTCGCGCGCCGTATGTGGCTCGTCCGCGGACGGGCTACCGGAACTGCAATATCAAGCCGGGCGAAACACCCGGCCGCTGCGGTGAGGCAGCAGGACCAGAATCACGCAAAGCGCGTAGCTCGGTGTGCCCGATGCTGCAAGCAGGAAACCCGACGACTCGCGATCATCGGCCCTCTCACCGGAACACCGTTCGCTCATCACGGGGGCGGGCAGGAGCTCATCCGCTGGTTTCGGTGACCGCCGGCTCGGCCGCAGACAGGGGGCGTGCGTAGACCACTGCAGCGAGGCTCTGCTCGATCGCGTTGCGAACGTACCGGCCACGGTGCTCCTTGGAGAGCGCGAAGAACGCCGCCCGGGAGAGAACGCACGCCAGCCGGAAGTCCGAGACCGTTGCCCAGGCGGCGGCATCGACGAGCTGGGGCGGAATGGTGGCTGTCGCGACCCCGTCGCATACGTACATCCAGCGGCCGGGTGCTGCGCCCGGTAGCCAGGACACGAACCCGGGCCACGCCGCGGACAAAATGGCCTGCCGCACGTAGAAGCTGTCGTGCTCCGGGAGCGAGGAGTCGTGGTCAACGTCGTCTCGCGGGGTCATCCAGGCACCGACCTGGATCTCTTCCGGCCAGACCTCGAGGAAGAACGAGGCGTCGCGGTACTTGTCGAAGTCCCGCATCACGACGGCGGTGCGGTGCTCGGAGTAGCGATGGTCGCGCGAGCCGACGGTGTAGCAAGGGTGCGTGGTGCCGAGGAAGTTGAAGCAGCCCGTCTGGTCCTCGATCACGTCACGCAGGGAGGGCTCGGTGCAGGCCTTGAGGACCTTCGCGGCGTGGTCGAAGTGGGCTTGTGTGAGGAGGATGTTCATGTTGGCGGTCCGTGTGTGGCTGGCGGGAGGGTGTTCGGAGCAGGGCGCTGGAACGGTGAGACGCGGGTGGCGTCGGGGACCGGACAGCGGAACCAGATATTGCGGCGGACAAGAGAGCATCACGCCTGACCTCCCCGCCCTACTTGTATTTGACCGTCATCTGCGTGGAAGTCCGCACCTCCGTGCGGACACCGATCGTGAGCTTCGGGACGGTGACGCCGATGTGGACGCAGACCTCGACCTCCTCGACGACGCTCATCTCGGCCAAGCCGTTCTCGTAGCCGGCGCGAATGTTCGCCACAGCGCGCGACGGGTTGCGAGAGGGGGCCAAGCCGGACAACGAGGGTCTGGCGCTGATCCCCGATGCACCGGAGGGACCGCTTGCTAGGGTCGGGGGGGCGTCGCAGAAACCGGGTTCATGCGAGGTCTTGGTCGTAGGGGTCATGTCTTCTCCACCGGGAAACGAACGTTGATGTGGACATGGTCGTGGTGTCCGAGCTGAAGACCCGCCACCGCTTCGCCGCGCCGGAGTCCGATCAGGAGCGAGCGATCCTCCTCCATGCTGAAGGACAGCTCGCTCACGCCGGTCGAGGCCGCGGCCTCGAGCAAGGCGCGCACGCGGTTGGCGAGACGCCCGTCCTCAGTCGTCACGGCGGTCCGAACGGCACGCCCGAGCACCTCGCTGGTCTGCATCCGGCCGGGCTTGATCGCGAGCCGCGTGTCGAAGTCCCAGGCCATCACTCGGCCTCGCCGGCGGCCGGCGCGAGGACGGCCGCGCACGCCTGCACCCCGCCCGTGAGCGTTCCCACTGCCGTGCCCGCCACCGCGAGGATGACCCCCTGGACCCCGCCGACGACCCCCTTGGCGGTCCCGAACAGGAAGACAAACGGCGTGAGCGCCGCCTTCCCGCCGGTCGGGAGGCTCGCCCCCTGCCACATGGCCCAGACCTCACGCCCGCCCTCGGTCCCCGTGCGGAGGACTGTGCTCCCGAGCGCACCGACCGTCTGCGCGACGCCTCTTGCGGCACCTTCGAGTGTGCCGCCCACGAAGGCGACGGGGAGGATTGCTGTCTTGAGCGGGCTGGGCATCGGGGACTCCGTTGCGGGAGGGACGCGGCGAGGGGCGGAGGCCGGACAGCTCGCCGAACAAATCCACCGCCGCGACCCAGTTGCAGGCAGGTCGCGGGGCCGATAATCCCCCTCTTTGGCAGGAATGAACATGGGAACTGAAGTTCTTGGAGTCTCGCGGCAGGAGGAGGAGGAGCTCGGCAAGGCGGCCGAGTGGCTACGGAAGGCGGCGCGCCAAGCCGAGATTGGCGACTTCGGGAATGCGATCACGCAGATGTCGGACCGAGTCATCGCTGGCATGGAGGCCGTCATCAAGCGCGAGGGCCAGACGCCCGGAGACGGCCTGCCGGCACTCCAACACCAGATCCGCAGGATCCGCAAGGACGGCCGCATCGAGGCGAGCGTCCGCTTCATCAAGGAGTCGCGGAACTCCAGGCAGCACCCCGAGCAAGACTCGTCGGACCCCGGCCTCCCCGACGTTCGGGCCACCCTGCTGTTGACCCTGTCGGTGCTCACTGCGGCGCCCTACCGGGACGTGTTGCCAACGCCGGAGCTGCGGGTCTACGAACGGATGGCCGAACGGCTGGGTGGCAGCGCCGCTCTCTCCCCCAGGGAGAACGTCCACCGCATGATCGAACAGGTCCGCGAACTCTCCAAGGTCGGGCCGTCCGGGGCGGCGCCGATACACCTTCGAGCAATCGCCCTTGACCTGAACGCCACCTGGGACTTTCTACGCGATGACGTGCTCATGCGAAACATCCCCGTTCGGGTCGAAGTTCTCATGATCGACCCTGATGCGGAGCGCCTCGCCGAGGTGCTGGCGAGCCGTCAGGATCTCGCCCACGTCTCGCCCGTCTACGCCCGGCGCGCGATCGAGGACGTACAGCAATTTGCGCAGCTGGAGGGCCCCGCGTGCGTGCGGCAGCGCCACTCACTCAGCGTCAGGAAGTATCGCGACGTTCCCGTCGTCCACGGCCTGGAGGTGAACTCCGAGCACCTGTTTTGGTCCCTTTGCCGCCTGAACGCCGACGGCAAGCTCCTTGGCGGCGACACCGCGTACCATCACCACCGACGATCCCACGGCCACCCTGACCACGAGAGGGACCTCGAGATGTTCGCGGGATGGTTCAGCTACTTTGAGGCGCGTAGCTCGCCCGTCGCCGTCTTCGGTCCTTCAGGGAGGGCTCGGGCGACGCGGCCTCCACCGCGGCAGGCAACACCAAGCAGAGCACCTCGCCGGCTTCGTCCGCGGGCCGGTTGTGTTCACCTCGAGCGGCGCCGCCTTGGCCAGGCCTCAGGGCGGGCATGCGGCGTCACGAGCGTTGGCCGGAAGTGCCGGCCGTCCAGCATCCACGCTTTTCTTGGTGCCGCTGTCCGGTCGGCGCGCGCGATGCGTCTCCATCTCAACCGAATCGAGGCCCGCACAGATGGCAACCGCAGGACGTCTGAACATCCGCATGCAAACCCTTGGTGGCTCCATCTGGTGGACCGACGTGCAGACGCACGCCGGCTACCGCCTTCAACAGTCGTTCTGGAACGAGGCCCACTACCGAATCCTCGATCCAGTCAATGTTCGCTTCTGGTGGGACAAGTGCACGCTCGAGCGTGCCCGGCGCGCGTTCAAGGAGATCTCACGCGACGTGGAGCCGCCGAGGACGATCACCGGTCAGCTCGCCGCCGAGCCGGCTGCGCTCGCCGAGCAGGCGGTGACACGCGCCGC
This sequence comes from uncultured Pseudomonadota bacterium, assembly GCA_903844155.1. Classification (GTDB taxonomy): domain Bacteria; phylum Myxococcota_A; class UBA796; order UBA796; family SXON01; genus CAIUMM01. Next base: position 6,722 of record CAIMSU010000314.1, read on the forward strand.
GGACCGAGCGGGCGAGGATGCGCTGATCACCGCTTGCTTGGTCTGCGCTGTGCTGCCGGTCGCGCTCGGGCTCGCCGTGAACGCAGGCCTGATCCTCTTGCTGGTCCGGGCGATGCTTTGATCGGCCCGAAGCGTTGTTGTCGATGCAACGCGCCCGAGCGACCAGATACCTTCGCCCGCGCCCGAGTCAATGCTTCACCGCTTCCGCCCTCGGTTGCAGCGACGCTGCCAGCAGCAGGCGTCCACGCGACGCGGACTTCCCGACGCGCGCGGTCCCGGCCCGGAGCGCGCCCGCCGTGTTGAGTCGACTGCTGGTCCACTCCCACACGCTCCCAACGAGGTCGTGCGCCCCATCGGCCGAGACGCACGCCGTGTGACTACCGGCCGCGGACCTGTGATCTTCGGCGTAGCCCCACCCGTCTGCCGAGCAGAGGCGCCTTCTGGCCTCCGTGCGCATGAACTCCCGGTCGCGAAGCCCACCTCCAGGCATCTGTCGTCGTCGCTAACATAGCGCGGGCTCCGCCCGCAACCCAACGGGCTCTGCCCGAACCCGCTGGGGCCGGGGGCCCCAGACCCCGAATCGGGCCTTGATGTAGAAAGAGGCGTCGCCCGTGGGCTACGAAGGAGGTTCAAACAAGCCAACCCTC
>CAIMSU010000315.1 GCA_903844155.1 uncultured Pseudomonadota bacterium
GACGTCGTCGGTTTTGATAGGTTGTTGGTGGTTGGGTGGGGGCGATTAGATCGTTTGGATGGAGTCCGCATGAAGCTCGCTGGGTCGCGCCTCGGCCTTGTACTCGCGGCGGTCATCCTGGTGGTGCTCGAAAAGTTCGTTCCGTTCGGGGAATTGGCGCTGTACCCGTTCACCCTGCTGGCGACCTGGGTGCACGAGATGGGCCACGGGCTCGCGGCGCTGTTCCTGGGCGGTGCGTTCGATCACCTCGAGATCTTCGGCGACGCGTCGGGTGTGGCGTTCACCACGAGCATTCCGGGCTGGCACTCGGCCCTGGTCGCCGCTGCGGGGCTCCTTGGGCCACCGGTCGCCGGCGCGGGGATCCTGGCGTTTGCGCGGGGTCCGCGGCGCGGGGCGCTGGTGCTCGGTGGAATCGCGATTGCCGTGCTCGTTTCGGTGGTGTTCTGGGTACGCAGCGCCGTTGGCGTCTTCACGCTGGTGCCGCTGGCGCTCCTGCTCGGCCTGTTGGCGCTCCGGGCGGGGCGCGCCCGCCTCGTCCTTGCCCAGCTCCTTGGCCTGCTGTTCGCGATGGACACGCTTGCGAGGTTCGACTACCTTTTTTCGTCGACGGCGATGATCGGTGGCGCTCAGCGGGCGTCCGACGTCGTCGGCATTGCGGCCGGTCTGTTTCCGCCGGCGTTGCTCTGGGGCGTGCTGATCGCGGCGTTGGACCTCGTGCTCCTCTACGGCGGCCTGCGCGCGGCGTGGGCTCCGGCTCGGGCGCCGAAGGTCGGTGCCGTCGAGGCCGCCGCGGACACCACGATCCGCCGTGCCCAGCGCGCGCGTCAGCGGACTTGACTAGCCGAGGCTGACGACAACGTCGCAGCCGGGCACCAGCGCCGGGTCCGTATCGACGACGATCACGGTCCCGCCTGCGTCCGCGAGGCGGTGCAGGGCGGCGAGGAGCGAGGCGATGTCGGCAGGGTGCAGGCCGATGGAGGGCTCGTCGAGGACGTAGAGGGCGCCGGCGATGTCGCCGGGTTTGCCAAGCTCACGGGCAAGCTGGATCCGCTGCTGCTCGCCGCCTGAGAGCGTGGAGGCGGGCTGGCCGAGGGGGAGGTAGCCGAGGCCGAGATCCTCCAGAAGCCGCAGCGGACCCGCGATGCTGGCGTGGTTCGCGTAGAGCACGCGCGCATCCCGGGCGGGAAGGTCGAGGACCTGGGCCATGGAGAGGCCGTGGAACGTGACGCCGAGCGTGGCCTCGTCGTACCGGCGGCCCTCGCAGACTTCGCATTCGACCGCGACTTCTGGCAGGAACTGCAGGTCGACGTGCCGGACGCCCTCGCCCTCGCACGTCGCGCAGCGGCCGCTGCCGACCGTGTGCAGGCTCCAGTGGTCGGGGCCCCAGCCGTGTAGCCGGGCGAGGGGGGTGCGGGCGTAGAGTCCGCGAAGATCCGCCCATATCTTCAGAAGGGTGACGGGAAGGCTGCGGTCGGAGCGGGCGGCGGGGGCGAGGCCGACGCGGACGAGGCGGCCGATGTGGTCGAGGCCATCGAGGGTGTCGTAGGGGAGCGGCTCAGCGAGGGAGCCGAGGTGACGGGCGACGGCGGCGGCGAGGGTGTCGAGGACGAGCGTGGACTTGCCGACGCCGCTGCGCCCGGTGACCGCGGTGACGTGGCCGATGGGCACGACGAGGTCGATGCCACCGAGGTTTCTGCCGCGAGCGCCCCGGAGCGTGAGGGTGGGGCCAGGGCGGCGGGGCAGGGGCGAGGCGACGTGGTCCCGCCCGTCCAGCCACCGCGCGGTCGGGCCGTCGCGCCCGGCGAGGCCTGCGGGAGGTCCAACGTAAAGCAGTTGCCCGCCGTCGGGGCCGGGTCCGGGGCCGATGTCGACGACGAGGTCGGCGATGCGGATGACGTCGGGGTCGTGCTCGACGACGAGCACGGTGTTGCCGGCGTCGCGAAAGCTTCGGAGGACGTCGAGGAACAGGGCCGTGTCGAGCGGGTGGAGGCCGGCGGTGGGCTCGTCGAACACGTAGAGCACGCCTGCAAGCTGGTTTCCGGCCTGGGCGGCGATGCGGACGCGCTGGCTCTCTCCCGTCGACAGGGTGGACGCGAGCCGGCCGAGCGTGAGGTGGCCGAGGCCGACGCGGACGAGGAACGCGATGCGCCGGTTGATCTCCTCGATCAACGGGGCGATCTCCAGCGCTTCGCAGCGGAGTTCAAGCCCGGCGAGCGGCCGGACGAGCAGCTCCGGCATGGTTGCCGTCCCATCCTCGAAGATCGGTGCCCGAACGCCCCTTCCTGCGGGCCCGAGCCCCGAACCGTCGCACGCCTCGCACGTCGCCTCCCGGGTCGCCGCCATGATCCGTTCGGACCCGCCGCGCCTCGCCGCCCGTCGCACGGCGCCTTCCCACCCGTCGCCCCCGCGCAAGACGTAGTCCTGCGCCTGCCAGTCGAGGTCCCGCCACGCGCGATCGATCGCGATGCCATGCGCCTCGGCGGCGTCGCGCACGGCCTTCCCGCCCTCGACCGCGCCCCCCGCGATCGACCGGGTCGGGTCGTTGATGAGCCTCTCGGGGTCGACCGTCCGCGTCACGCCAAGGCCGTCGCAGGTCGGGCACGCGCCGCGCGGGCTGCTGGTCGAGAACAGTCGGCTGTGAAGCTCGGGAAGCGCGCTGTCGCACGCCGCACAACGCCCCGCGATGCCGTAGCCGCGGATCGCCTCGACCCCTTCGCCCGTCACGCTCACCAGGACCTCGCCTCGACCCGCTGCTTTTCCCATCCGCTGGGCTGTCCGCACGGCCTCGGCCAGTCGTCCCGCGATCCCGTCGTCGCCGGGTGAGGGGATTCTCAGCCGGTCCACGACCACGTCGACGTTGTGTGGCACGCGATCGTCGACCGTCCCGACGTCGTCCAGCGCCACGACGACGCCGTCGAGCCGCACGCGCGCAAACCCTTGTCGCGGCAGCTCCCTCAGCACGGCAGCGGCCCTGCCGCCGCGAACGATGGGCGCAAGCACCACCAAGCGCGTGCCCGGGGCGAGGGCGACCAGCTCCCGGACGATGCCCTCGGCGGTCGCTGGCCGTGACGGCGTCCCGCATTTCGGGCAGTGCAGGACCCCGACCGTCGCGTAGACGACGCGTAGAAGCTCGTGGATCTCCGCCTCGGACGAGACGGTCGCTCGGGCAGCCGGCGCGGTGCGACCCCGTTGGCTCACGCCGATCGCCGGTGGCAGGCCGTCGATGAAGGTGACGGGTGGGCGTTTGAGGCGGCCAAAGCGCGCGCGGGCTTCGGGCGCGAGGGCCTCGACAAAACGGCGGCTGGCCTCGGCGTAGATCGTGTCGAAGGCGAGCGAGGATTTCCCGGACCCGCTGACACCCGTGCACACGATCAGCTTGCCGAGCGGCAGATCGAGGTCGATGCCGCGGAGGTTGTGGGTGCGGGCGCCGCGGACGCGGATCATCGGGGGCGCCGGGCGCTCGGTGCAGGTTGCCCGCCGATCATCTCCACGCCGGGGTGGTCAGCACCGCGCTCCGCCCCGGGCGGCAGGTGGACACGGACCCGAAAAGCGGTCCCGGCGAGGCGCCCACAAAACGTTGAGGTGCGCTCCGCCGGGGGCGCCGTGGCACCCCACCATCGGGCCTCCACCGTCTGATTGATGCGATCGACCTCCGCGAGCCACGTCTCATGGCCATCAAACGGGTCGCCGCCGTCGAAGATGGTGACCCGTGTGACCCCCGCTGGCGCGCGCTGGACGACGTCGCGGAGACCCCGGGTCGGCAGCCTCGTGACCACCGCCGCGACGGCGGTGTCCTGCGGCATTCCACCGGCCCCGTCCCAGCGCTGGCGTCGCTCGGTGAGCGCCGCGGTGTGCGTGCCGGGGATGCGGGCGAATTCCCCATGGGCGTCGCCGAACACCCGGATTGGTGGATGGCCGAGCGCTTCTCGACCGGCCTGTACCTCCGTCATCACGTCTGGGAGCGCGCGCGAGCCGAGCCGGGTTGGGCTCCAGACGTGCACCGCCTCGAGGTTGGGGAGGGCGACGAGCACCTGCAGGTCCCAGTCCGGGACAACCAGCCGCCGCACCGGGAGCCACGCGGGGTCGATGTCGGCGACGCCGAACGGCGGTCGGTAGTGCGCCGTGTGAAGCACCCCCTCCATGAAGGCAGCTCCGCCCGGATCGAGCCCGAATGGGCGGTCCAGCAGGGCCTCAACGGTCCGAGGGGGCAGCCGGACGAGATCCTCTGTCGTCACGGGGCCGCACCCGAGCGCGGGCACCAGGGCGTCGCCCCGCTCCCGCAACGCGTCCGCGTAGATGGCGGCTGCAAGCTCACGATCAGCTGGTCCAGCCCGCCACGCTGCGGCCTGCACCTCCCGGTACACCCCCTCGCGCGGGGCGACGTTGCCCCCCGCCCGTCGCGCGAGTGCACGGACGCGGTCGCGCTCGCCGGGCCCCGAGGGCGTCGTCCACATGGCCGCAGCGTTGACGGCGGGAAGAAAGCGCTCCCACGCCAGGCGCGGCAACCCACGCACGTCCGCCACGCGCCCGAAGGCATCGGCCCACAGGGCCAGATCGCCGACCCGCCCGCTTGCCGTCAGGAGCGCAGCCCGGAGCAACGTCCCGACCCGGGGGTCCCGCGGCATCGACCCCAGCGCCCCGATCATCTGCTCTACGCTACGGTGCCCCGCGTAGAAGCCGCTCCTCAGCGCCCTGCCAAGCGTGTCCCCCTCCTCGGCAAAGGCGGGACGCAGGAAGACCAGCTCCGCTTGCCGAGGGGTGAGCGGCTCCCCGCCGTAGGGATCCAGCACGTCGATCACATCGGCCACCAGCGGATCCCCGGTCTCGCGCCACAGGCGGAGGAGGGCGGCCTGTGCGTGCGGGATCTCGCCGCGGTCCATCGCGGCCTCGGCCTCCACGATTCGTCGGTCGATGCTCCCCCGGTTCAGCCAGTCCGTCACCAACGGCGGTCGAAGTGCAGCCGGCAACGCGGAGAGTGGCTCAACCATCGCCTCGCCGAAGCGACGGGTCAGGTCCCCGAGCAGGACGGCGTTGCGGTTCCAGTCGCGCTCTTCGTCGATGAGCCGGGGACCGCGGCCGCGGGGCTCGATCCCGCCTACGGGGTCGGTCGCGAGAAACAGGCTCGCCCCAAGCCACGGCGCAACGGCGCGCTCGGTGATCGCGGCCAGCACGTGGCTCGGCAGGATTCCGAGAAACGGGCTTGGGACCGCCGTAAGGAGACGGTCGGCCACCGGCCGCACGGCGTCCAGCTCCGCGTGCAGCTCGGCGGGGATCCAGTCGCGGAGCGCGCCGGGCGTCATGGCCGGACGCTTAGCGCGGACGCGCCGGTTCAGCCGTTCGGGACGGATCCGGCGATGGTTTCCGGATACCGGGGGGCATGACCCGCGTTGGCCCCCTCTCGCTCCTGCTCCTCGCAGCGATCGGCTGCCATCACAGCCCCGCGGCAGGCACCTCGCTCGACTGCACGGCGTCCATCGCCACCATCCCCATGCTCCTGAACCTGTCCTGGACCGCGCCCCGCGCTACGACCCGCTCCTGGGTCGAGTTCACCACGGCCGACGGCGTCGCCCACTCGACAAAAGACGCCGCAGACCCAGCAAACGTCGCCCTCACCCTCTACGGCGCCGGTCCGGAGGAGGCGGTGAGCTGGACCGGCTACTCCATCGACGAGCTCGGCAATCGCCAGAACTGCTCCGGCACGACTACGACGGGCCCGCTCGGCACCGACGTCCCCATCCTGCACGTTGGCATCGACAACGGCGACTGGGACCCCGACGTGAACTACCTCCTCGGCGTGTTCTACGAGATGTCCGGCGATGTCTCCCACGTGTTCGTCATCGACCGTACGGGGCGCTACCTCTGGTACGTGTCGACCGCGCAGGGCTTCGTGTCAATCGACGTCCACGTTCCGCGCGACGGGCGCGGACTGTATTTCAACGAGATCCAGCGCGACTTTGTGAGCGATCAGTCGGACATCAAGCGCGTGGACTGGGACGGCACCGTGCTTGGGACGACCGCGACGTCGCTCGCCCACCACACGTTCACCGAGCTTCCCGACGGCACCCTCGCCTACCAGCAGATCGACCCCCGCGACGTGACGGGCGACACGGGCAGCACGGACGAGTGGATCGGCGACGCGATTGTGGAGGTTCCACCTGGCGGTGAGGGCAACAAGGTCTGGTCCGTGTGGGACTGGCTGACCCCGGTCTGGAACGACTACATGGACAGCATCAGCCTGTACGGTGGCAAGGATTGGACCCATGGAAACCTGCTTTCCTACGACGACGCCACCAACCACTACCTGCTCTCGCTCGCCCACGCCGCGACCATCTTCGACATCGACCGGTCGACGATGACGCCGTCGCGCGAGTTCGGGCCGCCGGGCGACGCGTTCACGGAGGGCAGCACGCCGTTCAGCTACCAGCACACGCCCACCTGGGAGGACGACCACACGCTCATCATGTTCAGCTCGCCGACGGACGGCTCCAGCTCCGGGGCGTTTGAGTACACGATCAACGACGACCAGACGCTCACTGAAAAATGGCACCACCAGGGCCCCGCGAAGTCGCTGTGCCTCGGACAGGCGCTGCCACTGCCGAGCACGCATGTCCTCATCAACTACGGCTGCTCCTCTCAGATCGAGGAGGTTGGGCGGGACGACGGGCTCACGCGCTGGGAGATCGAGGCGCGGCCGGGTGCGGGTTTTGGCCAGGTCATCCCGCTCAAGGACGTGCCGTGGGCCGGGCTGGAATGATGCCGACCCGGAAATCGCGGATACACTGAGGTATGCCCTGCGACGCGTCCGTCGTTCAAGCGCTCCCGAGCCCGACCGCCGAGGTCAGTGGGCCGATCGTGGTGAGCGGGAGGACGTCGTCCGACGGCGTCGAGATCGCTGGCGCCAAGGTCGTGTGGGTGTCGACGGCGAGCATGGGGACCTGGGCGGAGCTGCTCGCCCATCCGGAAAAGACCGACGAATGGCTCCCGGCCTCGCTCGGGACCAGGCAGGTCGAGCGGCTGGACGCGGGCCACATCTACCAGGCGACGGACATCAGCCTGCTCGCGGGCATCGTTCGCATCCAGCGGCAGGCGGTGGTCGCGATCCACTGGGAAGAGGCGGACGCGAAGAAGGTCGAGAACTGCTGGTGGGTGGAGGACCCGAAGACCTGGCAGCCGGTCCTGCAAAAATGGCCCGACGACGCCGAGTTCGTGGAGCACGGCCAGGGGGGATGGGATCTTTCGCCAATCCCCGGCGGTGTGTCCGTCTCGTACGCGTTCTGGACGGAGGCGAAGACGATGCTTCCGCAGGTCCAGGCCTGGGCGATGTCGCGAACGTTGCCGGATCTCTCCAAGGCTTTTGAAGCACGGGCCGAGTGGATGGAGGCCGGGGCGAGGGCGGAGCCGGCGAGCGGCGCGCCCAACCAGGGCGTTCCATAGGGCTCGGACGGCCATCCACAAACCCGGTTTCGGCCGGTGTTCTTGGCGAGGTACAGCGCCCGATCCGCGTCGGCGACGAGGGTGTCGGCATGTCGTCGGTCGTCGGGAGTGGCGGAGGTCGCACCGACCGATACAGTTGTTCGGATCACGCTTTCGCCCGTCGCCACGCGCAGCGCCTCTACCGCGCGACGGACCCGCTCCCCGGCCAGCAACGCCTGCGCCATGGTGGTGTCCGGCAGCACCATCAGCAGCTCCTCGCCCCCCCAACGCGCGATGGCGTCCGACCGGCGACCCACTTCGTGCAACGCGCGGGCAACGGCGCGCAACGCGGCGTCTCCGGCGGGGTGACCGAACGTGTCATTCACGAGCTTGAAGCGGTCGATGTCGATCATCAGGACGCCGGTGGAGCGATTCTGCCGCATGTCCAGCGAGCGGATCTCCTCCAGACGTTGGGCGCCGAACGCCCGGTTGTGCAGGCGCGTGAGCGCGTCCGTCGTCGCGCGGTCCCAAAGCGAGAGATTCTCGAGCGCCTGCCCGACCTGCTGACCGTAGATCCGGCAGAGATCGCCAGCATCTGCTGACAGCGGGCCCTCGATGACGATGCAGCCGCGCTCCCCCTCCCGCGTGCGCATCGGGATGAGGACGAAGCCGGCCTCGAGTACCAGCGCGAGGTCGGAGGTGAGCGCCCGGGTGACGGCGGCCTGCGCGGCGCTGTCGAGCTCGTCCATCCGTTGCAAGCCGGCGAATCGCCCGGTGCCGGCGCGAACGACGATGCCGTCGCTCGACCCCTCGAACACGAAAAGGCCGCTGTTCTCTGCCGCGATGAACGCCTCGCCGCCGCCAAGCAGGCGTTGCACCTCCTCAAGCGCCACGTGGAACATGCCGTCCATCGGCTGCAGCCGCGTAAGGCGCGGGCCGAAATCGACGAGGTGAAGCAGGCCGCGGCGCTGCAGCTCCACGCGTTCGACGACGCGGTGCTGCTCGATGAGCGTGTCCGCGAGCAGGAGCAGGCGATCGTCGCCGTCCGCGCGGGCGTGCGCGCCTTGAACGCCCAGCTCCACGCGGAGGCGTCTAAGTGCGCTTCCATCCTCGCAAACGGCGAGGAGGGGGGGCGGACCGGCTGCCCGGGATCGCCATGGCCGCCTGGCGGCCGGCGGCCCGCGAGGTCACGACGACGAGGTCGGGGAGCCAGGTCTGCGGATCCGCGGTCGCGAGCGCCCGAGCGTCTGCGCCGTCCGACGTGAAGACGCCGAGAAGGTGGTCTACCAGCGCGGCTTCCCCGTCCTCAGCGATGACCAGGATGCGCCGGCTCGGTGACATTTTCTCTCCGGTGGCGAGGAGGGGTGTGAATGAGACGAGCATGATCCTACTCCCTTTTCGGAAGCGGGGCCCGGCTGGCGACGCCGTGGCGACCGCTCGCCGGGCCGGATATATGAATGAGCATTCATTCACGGCGGTCGCGCACGCGGGCCGCGAGGAGCTACGCATGGTTTCCCGGCAGATTCGGAAGGTCGCCGTCCTCGGCGCTGGCGTCATGGGTCAGGGCATCGCGGCGCACCTCGCGAATGCAGGCATTGACAGCCTGTTGTTCGACATTCCGCCGAAGGGCTACGTCGCGGGGGCTGGGGACGCGCGAGCGGTCGCGAAGGCGGGCATCGCCAACCTCGCGAAGCTGAAGCCCGCGCCGCTCTACCGGGCGGCAGACGCCGCGAAGATCAGCCCGTGCGAGTACGAGTCCGACGCTGGTCGCCTCGCCGAGTGCGACCTCATCGTCGAGGCCGTCGCCGAGATCCTGACGATCAAGCAGAAGGTTTTCGGATGGGTCGAGAAGAACCGCAAGGCTGGCGCCGTCGTCGCGTCGAACACCTCGGGCATCCCCATCGCCGCGCTGACGAACGGCTGGTCGGACGCGATGAAAGCCGACTTCCTGGTCATGCATTTCTTCAACCCCGTTCGGTACATGCGGCTCCTCGAACTCGTCGCCGGGCCGCAGACCTCCGCGGAAGTCGTCGGGTTGATCCACGATTTTGGCGAGCGCGTGCTCGGCAAGGGCATCGTCTACGGCAAGGACACGCCCGCGTTCATCGCCAACCGCGTCGGCACCTACGGCATGGTGAGCATCTTCAAACACATGGTCGAAGGTGGGTTTACCGTTGAGCAGGTGGACGCGATCTGGGGCAAGCCGATGGGCCGTCCTGGGTCGGCCGTTTTCCGCACCGCGGACCTCGTCGGCCTCGATACGCTGGCGCACGTCATCGACGGCATCCACGCCGGCTGCCCGAACGACGAGCACCACGACGACTTTGTGGTCCCCGCCTTCGTCCAGAAGCTGATCGACGCCGGGTCGCTCGGCGAGAAGTCGGGCGTCGGATTTTACAAGAAGACCAAGAACGCCGAAGGAAAAACCGAGATCCTCGCGCTCAACGCTGAGACGGGCGCCTACGTCCCGCAGGGCAAGGTCCGCTTCGACAGCCTCGGCGCGGCGCGAAAGGCCGAGTCCAGCCTCGATTCCGCCAAGATCATCCTGAATCACCCGGACAAAGCCGGACAGTTCGCGTGGAAGGTCACGGCAGACGTGCTCATCTACGCCGCGAACCGGGTCGGCGAGATCGCGGACGACGTCGTGAACATCGACAACGCGATGAAGTGGGGCTTTGCCTGGGACAATGGCCCGTTTGAATCCTGGGACGCGCTTGGCGTGCCGGAGACGGTCGCGCGGCTGGAAAAAGACGGCTACGTCGTGCCGAAGTGGGTCAAGGACATGCTCGCCTCCGGGCGGACGAAGTTCTACGAGCGCCCCGCCACCGGCGCGCTCACGGGCCAGCGCACGTTCTGGAACGGCGCCGTGACACGGATGCCCCAGAGCGAAGGCCAGCTCCGCCTTGAGGACGTACGCGCCAACGGCGGCGAGCTCAAGTCAAACGTCTCCGCGTCGCTGCTGGATCTTGGCGACCGCGTGCTCTGCCTCGAGTTCCACTCGAAGATGAACGCGCTTGATGACATGATCTTCCCGATGTACAGCGAGGCGCTCGACATGCTCGACGCCGGGCGGTTTGACGCGTTGGTCGTCGGGAATCAGGGCCACTCGGGGTCGACGGGCGCGTTCTGCGCTGGCGCGAACATCCTGATGATCCTGATGGGCGCGATGCAGCAGGACTGGAAGGGCCTGGAGACGGCCATTTCGGGGCTTCAGAACCTGCTGATGCGCGCGAAGTTCAGCGAAAAGCCCGTCGTCACCGCGCCCTGGGGCCTGACGCTCGGCGGTGGCGTGGAGGTCACGATGCACTCCGCGGCGACCGTGGCAGCGGGCGAGCTCTACGCGGGCCTCGTGGAGGTAGGCGTTGGCCTGATTCCGGGCGGTGGCGGCTGTAAAGAGATGCTGGCGCGGTACATGGGCGACATTCCCGCGGGCGTCGCGTACGACCCGAACCCCTTCGTGCAGAAGGCGTTTGAGCACATCGGCATGGCCAAGGTCGCCACGAGCTGCGAAGAGGCGCGGGACGCCGGCTTCTTGCGTCCCAACGACCACGTCACCCTCGACCCCGACCGCCACATCGCCGACGCCAAGCGCGTGGCATTGGGGCTGCACGTCGGCGGGTACAAGCCCCCCCGTCGCAAGACCTTCAAGCTCCCCGGCGCGTCGGGCCGCGGCGCGATCGAGGCGTTCCTCTTCCAGATGCGCGCGGGCGGGTACGCGACGCCGCACGACCTCGTCGTCGGCAAGAAGCTCGCCTACGTGATGACCGGCGGCGATTGCCCGGTCGGCGCGGCGCGCGGGGAACAGGACATCCTCGACCTCGAACGCGAGATCTTCCTGCAGCTCTGCGGGCATCCCGACACCCAGGCCCGGATCCAGCACATGCTCGAGAAGGGCAAGCCGCTGCGCAACTAGCACCCCCCTCCGTCGCTACGCGACACCTCCCCCCGAGCGGGGGAGGGAAGACACCCGGTCGAACCCCTCTTTTTCTGGAGTCCATCATGCGTGAAGTCGTCATCTGCGTCGCCGTTCGTTCCGCGGTTGGAAAAAGCGGCCGTGGAAGCCTGAAAGACACGCGTCCCGACGACATGCTCGGGCAGGTCATGAAGGGCGCCCTGGCGCGCGTGCCGGCGCTCGACCCCGCCGCCATCGACGACGTCGTCATCGGCACCGCCACGCCGGAGGCCGAACAGGGGATGAACGTCGCCCGTATCGCCTCGTTCCTGGCGGATCTTCCGGACAGCGTGCCGGCGGTCACCATCAACCGCTTCTGCTCCTCGGGCTTGCAGTCGCTCGCGCAGGCGGCCGCGTCCATCGCCGCGGGCTGGCAGGACATCGCGCTCACCGGCGGCGTTGAGAGCATGAGCGTGCTCGCGATGGGTGGCCAGAAGCCAAGCCCGAACCCGGGTCTGGTCGAGCGACGGCCGGAGGCCTACACGCCGATGGGCATCACGGCCGAGCTCGTCGCCGAGAAATACGGCGTCTCGCGCGCGGACCAGGACGCGTTCTCGGTCGGCTCGCACGCAAAGGCCATCGCCGCGATCAAGGGCGGGCGGTTCGTGGACGAGATCGTGGTGCTGCAAACCCGTGTTTCGGGCGACAGCGGCTGGAAGGACATCGTCTTTGCGACGGACGAGGGCCCGCGCGCCGACACCACGCTGGAGGGCCTCGCGCGTCTGAAGCCGGCGTTCAAGGCGGACGGCACCTGCACCGCCGGCAACTCCTCGCAGACGAGCGACGGCGCTGCGGTCACGATCCTCGCGGCCCGCGAGATCGCCGAGCGGCTCGGCCTGCCGATCATCGGCATCCTGCGCAGCTATCAGGTCGCTGGCGTCGCGCCGGAGATCATGGGCATCGGCCCCATCGCGGCGATCCCGAAGGCGCTCGCCAAGGCCGGCATCACCAAGGATGACGTCGGCCTGATCGAGCTGAACGAGGCGTTTGCCGCCCAGTCGCTCGCCTGCGTCCGCGAGCTTGGCCTGAACCCCGAGATCGTGAACGTGAACGGCGGCGCCATCGCCCTCGGCCACCCGCTCGGCTGCACCGGCGCGAAGCTGACCGCCACGTTGCTCCATGAGATGCCGAGGCGGAATGCGCGGTATGGGATCGTCAGCATGTGTATCGGGGGAGGGATGGGGGCGGCGGCTGTGTTCGAGCGGCCGTAGGCGGCTCGAACTGTGCCGCCGCCGCGGAGCTGCCGGCGGTCGCGCGTCTGCGCGCGACGCGGAGCCCCCGACCCGCCCGCTGGGCGGGGCCCGGCCGGCAAGGCCGGGAGGGGGCGGAGCCTGCCCCCGTAGTCCGGCCGCAAAGGCCGGGCGTGAGGGGGCCTGCTAGGCGCGCGAACGCCGACAAGGCGTTCAGGCAGCGTAGCCTGCCCCCGTAGTCGCGCCGCAAAGGCGCGGCGATCATCCGAAAAGCCGCGATCTGACCGCGATCGGGCGGTTGAAGTAGCGGGAGCGCCCGCGTGGAGACGGTCTCCGCGTGGGTGCGCGCACCTCACCTACTACCCGCCAGGCACCAGTGTTTTTGCCTGCGCGGCGTCCAGGTCAAACTGGATCGCCGCCCCGGCTGGGCTCACATTCACGACCTCGCCCGACGTGGTGACCCGCCCGCCCTCCGGGGTGACGAGGATGACCGCGACGCGCGCGCGCTCGACGAGATCCGTGGCGCCCGGCACGAACAGGCCGCGGAACCGTAGACTCTCCCTGTGATCCTTCGCGTATTGTTCGGCGGATTGCCATCCGAATTCGACGACGCCCGGGCGTACCGCGATCCTCGGGTCGGCGGCGACAGTCGGCGAGGGGAGGGACGGCACTGTGCCGGCTGGCGGCGCGGCTGACGGGGGCGGCGCAACGCTCAGGGCGGGCGCGGCGGCGGCGGGGGGGACGCCGTCAGTGGGCGCCGGGGTGACGGTCGACGACGCAGGCGGGGCTTCAGGGCTCGGCGGTGCGGGCGCCGGGGCTGGCGGGGGGCTCGCGGCTGCGGGTTTTGGGGGCTGCGACGGGCTGATTGGAGCGAGCGCGCTGCGGGCCGAAGCCGTGGGCACCGGATCCACGGAGGGCCACGGTGGGCTCGGCGTGTCGGCCCGGGCCGGGCCCAGCGAACTCAACGGTGGCGGCAACCGACTCGCCGGAGGCAGCGAGCCGACCGGTCGAGGTGTCAAGCTGGATCTTGAGCCTCGAATCGCCTTCACGGCCGGGTCCGGCCCCTGCAAGTCGCGGGGATCCGGCCACCCCTTCTTCTGGGACTGGACGAGCTGCCGGACGGACTGCTGCAGCCGCAGCCGACGTTCCTCCTGCATCTTTACGGCATACGCCCGCTCTTCGGGCGTCGTCCCCCGGTTCGCGCTCGCCTCGGCCCAGCCCTCCGGGCTGGAGTGCCGGCTGCTGGACGCTGCGATGTTTCCCGCGGCCACCGCGGTCCGCCAGATCTCGAACAACTCCTTGTCATCTGGCGCGACGGAGAGGACCTGGAGCTGGAACGTCGGCGCGGTCCCCTTCTCGCCCCGTTGGGACAGCACGCGCACCATGCCGAGCGCGGTCACCTCAAGGCCCGGCAGCTCCAACCGGAACTCCACCGATGCGCCGAGGTCCATGTTGGCGGCGACGACGACGAAAAGCATGTCGTGATCGATGCTCTGTGCGGTGCCAAACACCAGCCCGTCGCGCGACTGGAGGGCGATCATCGCTTGTATCGGGCGTTGCAGCGCGATCCTCCGTGTTCGGGCAGCATAGCACAGGATTCCCGGCGCGGGCTAAGCTGCCGGGGTGCCGTCCCTGCGTCAGACCGTCCTGCTCGCGCTGCTCTGGGCGCTCGTGGCGTGGGTCACCAGCGTGGTCTGGGGGGTGCGTGACCTGCACCAGACCTGGGGAGAGGCGTTGGTGCACTATTACGCCGTGCGGGCCCCGTTCGTTGGTGCGCTCTCCGGCGTGTTGTGGGCCCCGGTCTTGTGCGCTGGCATGGTGCCTGGTCGCGCCAGCGCGATGGCCGGGCGGGCGGCGGGGATGGCTGTGGAGGGCCGCACGCGGTTGTGGCTGCGCGGCATCCAGGGGTCGGTCACGGGGATCCTCGTGGGGCCGACGGGAACGGTGTTGTCCCTGCTGATCTGGCCGAACGACTCGCAGAATTCGCGGTGGGACGCGTTCAAATGGGGCGGGTTCATCTGGTACTCGGATTGGAAGATCTTTGTTCCGGCGGGCACGATCGCCGGGATCGTGAGCGTGTGGGTGGCGTTGAGGTGGCGACGATGAACGTGCTGTTGTGGGGGCGAGCGGAGTACGAGCGACACCTGCCGGAGTTTCCGGAGCCGCTGCGCGCGGAGGTGCGCGTGGTCCACGCGCTGGGCGAGACTGCCCCCCTGGAGGAGGCCGACGTCGTCGTCGTGCCGAGCCGACAGCCGGTGCGACGGGAGCACATCCCGCGGCTCCGACGTGCAAAGCTGGTGTTGACCACGACATCCGGCTTCGATCACGTCGACGTGGTGGGCCTGCAGGCGGCGGGGATCGCGTGCGCGCGCCTGCCGCTCGCGCGTCGGGACGCGGTCGTGCAGACGGCGCTCGGCATGCTCCTGTCGCTGAACCGGCGCTTCGGGCCGTTGCAGGAGCCCGCGGCGCGTGGCCACTGGGACCGGTCCGAATTGCCGGTGTACAACCCGACCTTGCTCGGGACGGTCGGGGTCGTCGGTGTCGGCGTGATTGGGAGTGTGATGGCAGCGCAGCTTGAGCACCTTGGCGCCCGCGTGCTTCGGTGTGACCCGCTGCTCAGGGACAGCCTCCCCCTCGACGAGGTCGTCCGGTTGGCCGACGCCATCACCCTGCATTGCGAGCTGACGGACGAGAATGAGGGATTCTTCGACGAAAAGCGCATTGCGGCGATGCGCCCGGGAGCTGTGCTCGTCAACACCGCCAGGGGTCGGCTCGTCGACACGAACGCGGCCCTTGCCGCCGTTTCTACCCGCCGTCTCGCGGGGCTCGGGATCGACGTGTTCCCCACCGAGCCGCCGCCCGACTTCGCGCGGTTCGTCGGGGCCGGCTGCATCGTGACGCCGCATGCCGCTGGCTGGCACCCGGGGCTGGACGCGGCCATCGCGGAGGGCATCGTTCGGGCGGTGTCCGCGGTTCACGCCGGGCTGCCCGTCCCGTACGCCCTTGGCGTCGGCCCCCCGTCCGCACGCGGATCTTGATAGTCCACCTCAGGAGTCTTCCATGGGCCTCGCCGTTGGCATCGATCTGGGTACCTCCAACTCCTGCGTGGCGTGCGTACGGGGTGGGCAGGTCATCGTTTGCGAGGACAACGAGGGCCGTCGCACGCAGCCTTCCGTGGTGGCCTTCGGCTCCCGGAGCGTGGTCGTCGGGCACCGCGCGAAGAAGCAGATCCTGCATTCTCCGGAAGGAACCGTCACGTCGAGCAAGCGCCTGATCGGGCGTCGCTTCGAGGACGCCGAGGTCCAGCGGATGAAGTCGCACAGCGCGTTCGGCGTGTTCCGGGGCGACAACGGCGACGCTCGCCTGCGCGTGCACGGCAAGTCCTACGCCCCCGAGGAGATCTCGGCGCACGTCCTCTCGCACATGAAGCGCATCGCCGAGGCGCAGCTTGGCGAGACCGTCGATCGGGCGGTCATCACGGTGCCTGCGTACTTCAATGACCCGCAGCGGCAGGCCACGCGCGACGCCGCGCAGATCGCCGGGCTGGAGTGCATCCGCATCCTGAACGAGCCGACGGCGGCCGCGCTGGCGTACGGCT
Source organism: uncultured Pseudomonadota bacterium (assembly GCA_903844155.1). GTDB lineage: Bacteria > Myxococcota_A > UBA796 > UBA796 > SXON01 > CAIUMM01. Next base: position 16,154 of record CAIMSU010000315.1, read on the forward strand.
ATACGCGGTCGACGAAGAAGCGCATCGTCGTCTACGATCTCGGCGGCGGGACGTTCGACGTGTCGATCCTTCGTGTGGACGGGGATCTCTACGAGGTCATCGCAACGGCCGGCGACACGTTGCTCGGCGGCGATGATTTCGACATCGCCGCGTCCGAGGAGCTCATCAAGCTCTTCGAGGCGCAGACCAAGCAGAGCTTCGCGGACAACCGTACGGTCCGACTCCGCATGCGTGAGGCGGCGGAGCTCGCCAAGATCGCCTTGTCCGAGGCCGAGGAGGTGCTCATCGATCTGCCGAGCGCCTGGCGGACCGTGCAGGGCGTCGACCACTCGTTCACCTACACCCTCGACCGCCACACCTACGCGCGCTGGGTGCTCCCGCTCGTCCAGAAGACCCTCGCGATCTGCGAGGAGACGATGAAGACGGCGAAGATGAACATGCGCCACATCGACGCCGTTCTGCTCGTCGGCGGGATGACCCGCTACCCGCTCGTGCGCGAGGCCGCCCAGCACCTGTTCGGACGCGTGCCGGACACCTCGGTGAACCCGGACGAGGCGATCGCGGTCGGCGCCGCCATCCAGGCCCACACACTCACGTCGACAGACGAGTCGATGGCGCCGAGCGTGCTCCTCGACGTGACCTCGCAGTCGCTCTCGATCCGCACGATGGGCGGGCATTGCGATGTCCTGATCCCCAACAACACGCCGATCCCGACCGAGCATTCGAAGGTCTTCCACACCGCGGTCGACCAGCAGACCGAGGTGCGCATCGCGGTCTACCAGGGCGAAGGCCGGCAGGCGGACATGAACGAGCTGCTTGGCCAGTTCGTGATGGAGGTGCCGCCGATGCCGCGCGGTCAGGTGCGCATCCGGGTGACCTTCAGCATCGACGCAGACGGGATTGTCCAGGTTCGCGCAGTGGATTCCGTCCACGGGCAGGAGGCGAGCATCCGGATCGAGGCCCGGGGCGGGATGTCCCCCGAGGAAGTCAAACAGGCGCACTTCGGATCGGTCGCCGACCAGGATCTGGTTCCGGAAAAATGAGGATGTCCCATGCTTGATCCCCGACTGCGCACACGATTTGAGATCGAGACGATTCACGAGCTGTTGCCGGAGTTGACGCACTACCACCTGCTCGGGCTCAAGTACGGGTGCGCGCAGGACGAGGTCGACGTCGCGTTCCGCAACGAGAGTCGCCGTTTGCATCCGGATCGCGTGAGCGCGGGCGCCACGCCCGAGCTCAAGGCCAAGGCCAACGACGTCTACAAGGCGATCAACGAGGCGTATCGCCTGCTTCGCGACCCGGACGCACGCCTCGCCTACGACCAGCAGATGACCAGCGGCCCGGGGAAGGAGGACGAGGACTCCAGGCGGACGGCTGAGTCCGTGCGCGACCCCGCCAAGGCAGCGCGCACGCCGAAGGGCGAGAAGTACTGGAAGATGGCGCTGCAGTGCTGGGAGGCGCGGGACTTCACCGGCTGCAAGATGCAGATCCAGTTCGCGCTCACCTTTGAGCCGGACAACGAGGTGTTCAAGGAGTGGATGGTGAAGGCGCAGTCCGGCCTTGAGAACAAAAAGAAGGACACCGGTGGTGCGGGCAACAGCTACCGGATCCGAATCAGCTAGCGTGCGCTCGGCCTGGCTGCCCGCGCTGGTGGGCATTTGTGCCTGCACCACGGCGCCTGCGGTGGTCCACCAGGGCGTCTACACGAGCGGCGCCAACGCGATCATCGACGGTGTCACCTCCGCGGAGGTGCGGGTGTGGGGCCCGGATGGGACGCGGGCCCGGAGCCCGGTCGTGGGGCCAGTGGGGGCCACGTTCGTGGGCCAGGCTGGACCGCTGTGGCGGGTGGATCGCGACGTAGCCGCACCTCCAAAGCCGCCAACCGTCCCTGCCGAGCTGGTCGAGCGCGCCGGGATCCGGATGAAGTCGGTGCTCGGCACCTCGGGCCCGCCCTCCGTGGACGCCGCTCGGCCAGGCGGCGTTTACGTCCGCAGCATCATCAAGGTCCGTCAGCCGCACGCCCCGCCGTTCATCGTGGTGACCGCGACGGGCGACGACGTCGGTGCGGGCGTCTGGGGCGGCCCGCCGGACGTCCGGGCCGGCAACAACTGCAAGGCGGCGGTCGCGACCGTCGACATCGCGGCGGACAAGGTCATCTCCAGCCACCTCCTCGACGACGCGACGCGGATCTGCGCCGTTCCGGACGCGCTCGGTCCTGTCGACCTCGACGGTGACGGTGGGCAGGACTTCCTCGTCTACGGCCAGGAGAAGCAGGCGGGTTTTCGGGCCTGGTTCCGGCTGATGGCGGACGGCACGCTCGTCGCCCGCGCCTCGGACGTCTGGACAGGCATCCCGTAGCCCTCAGCCGCCCGGCGCCGGTCGCTCCGCCGAGGTCGAGTACGGCAGATCCGGGCGCAGGTCCTCAAAGATGCAGCGCCCGATCTCCATGAACCTGCCGGTGTCCTCCGCCACCGACCGGCGCAGGTGTTCGTACGCGCTCTCGGGCGCGAGGTCGCCCTGGTTCACGCAACTAAACACCACGAACCGACGTTTCTGCGGCCCAGCCGGGTACCGGAAGCTCAACGCGCGCGCGCCCTCGCGCACCGGCGCCCAGGTGATGACCGCCCCCTCGCCGTCCAGCAGCGCGGCCATCAACCGGGTGTCGGTGCCGTCGATGACCGCGTCGCCTGGCGTCAGGCGCTCCCGGAGGTTTTTCAACGCTGCGATGGGCTCGGCCCGGGCCTGAAGGATCTGGATCTGCTGCTGGAACGCGTTGGAGCCGAGCGAACCGGTTGACGGCCCCGAGACCCACCCCACGGCCGCGAGGAGGGGGAGGAACGCCAGCATTCCGCGGACGCCATTGGCCTCGCGCGCGGGAAAACAGGCCAGGGCGAGCAGGAGCACGGGCGCTGTGACGAGGCTGGGGAGCTGGTAGCGCTCGGCCGGCGGCGCGCTGGTGAGCCCCCACAGCGTGCCACCCACGATCGCGAGCGCGAGGCCGGCGGTGAGCATCCGTCGGGCTGCCTTTCCCTCCCCCATCCCCGCGCACAGGCAGCCGAGCACGGCGATCACGACGAGCGCCGGGCAAGCGGTCATCGACAGCTCGCCGGCCATGCGGGGAACGAACGCGTCGAACCGCTCGGCCAGCGTCATCGCGTGGACCGGCGCCTCGAGCAGGTACTTCACGACGTCCGGGAGGTGCCAGAGCGCTTTGGCGTGGCCGGGGATCCAGTAGCCGCGCTCGCCGGGGCCCCCGAGCGTCCACCCGACGTTCGGGAACGGCAGGCCGGGATCGAGCCAGGAGCCGGCCAATTGCACGGCGACGATGTCCTCCTCCAACGTGAAGAGCCGCAGTGGCAACGCCGCGAAAACCGCCCAGGCGGCGACCAGCGGCGCCAGGAGCGCGAGGGCATGCAGGACGGCGCGCCGCCCCTGATCGACGAGACCGAGGCCCAGGCCCGTCGCCCCGAGGAGGATGAGCGGCAGCGACTTTGGCGTGGCGAGGAGGTAGGCGGCCAGCAGGGTGCCCGCGAGCGCGTATCGGCCGACGGTCGGGCGCCGTGTCGCGGCGACGATCGCGGCCGTGGAAAGCACAAAAAGCGTGGCTGCAAGCGGGTAGTCCGTCGGCGTCGCCAGCATCGTGAGGTGGGTCGGCAGGTGGAGCGTCAGGAGCGCGCCGGCGATGGCGACGGGGCGAGCGGCCACCGTGCGACCGAGCAGGTAGACGCTTGCCGGGAGGCTCGCGGAGGTGATGAGCGAGAGGCCCATCGACGTAATCCACAGCGAAACGCCACTGACGAGGCTGGAGGCGACCGTCAGCGCTGGGTACAGCGGATAACGGGCGGGTGACCACAGCTCTGGCAGGTTCCAGCGGAGCGCCACGATGCACGCGTAGTAGTCGTGGTTGTCCTGACCGTAGGGCGTCCAGTCCTCGTTGGCCGCCTCGTGCGTGGCGAGCAGCACGGCGAAGCTGGCGAGGCCGATGAGGACGGCGATGGCGGCGTCCATGCGCGGATCGGCGGGCGACGGGGAGGGCCGGATGCGCCGCCAGAGCACGGTCGACGCCAGCGCCGAGAGGAGGAGGAGCGCCCAGTCGTCCATTCAGGCTGGCCCCGTCACGGCCGTTCCAGCACGTACGCCACGTTCACAGCCAGTTTTTTGACCGTACACTCTGCCAGTGTCCTCCCCTCGTACGGCAGCAACAGCCGGGCCTGGATCGCAAGGCCGCTTGCCGCGATCAGCGCCTCGATGCTCTCGACGTCCCGGAACAGCATGATGTGGTCGACCGCAGGCCCGTTGATGCAGGTGGTGATGAAGATGAACGCGCCGGGTCGAGCCACGGCGGCGATGCGGTCGAGGAACGCCTGTGGGTCCTCGACGTGCTCCAGCACCTCGCCCATCACGATGGCGTCATACGCTGCAAGCGGCAGGTCGCCCGTGAGGAAGTCCTCGCAGCGCAGCTCGCAGCGCGAGCCGGGGGCCATGAACGCGATGAGGTCGCGGGTCTGCTCGAGGCTCGTGGTCGAGAGGTCGATGGCGGTGAAGCGGTCGTACGCGGTCTCCTGCATCGCCGTCATCACGTAGTACCCGTGTCCAGGGCCGATCTCCAGGTACGCGCCCGCGTGGTCGCGCGGGAGATGTTCGGCGTAGAACCGGAACATCGCGCGGTGGTTCGGCCACAGGAAGGCGCTCACGCACAGGCCCACCATGTAGCGGCACATGTACTCGGGGTTGAAGTAGACATCGCCGGCAACGTCCACAAAGCGGGTGTGCCGGTAGGCGCCGTGCTGACGGAAGTAGATCTGCTCGCGGAGCGTGTCGTGGACGAGGGTGAGGTACGCGTCAGCGACGTCGCCGACGGAGAGGCCGCGGGCGAGGCAGAATTCCACGTAGCGTTCGAGCCGCGTACGCTCGTCCGGGGTTGTTCCGGCGAGGGCGCCCTGCAGGAAGGCGCGATGCATCGGGTTCCGCTCCTCGATCACGCTCACGAGCGCGTGGATCACGGCGGAGGGCTGCGGCATCCCTCCGGACCTATCCGGAAACCACGGGTGATGCCTGCCCTTCCCGGTTAGCCTCGTCCCGCACGAGGCCCGCTCCATGGACGACACGTTCCCGCGCCTGGTGGCGCTGTTCCGGCGGGTCTTCGAGGACGATGCGCTGGTCATCTCCGCGGCCACCACCGCGGCCGATCTGCGTGCCTGGGACTCGGTCATGCACATCACGCTGCTGATGGAGTGCGAGGATGCGTTCGGCATCGAGTTCCCGCCGGGCGACGTCGCCGGCCTGAAGAACGTCGGCGCCCTCGTCGCCGTCATCGACCGGCTCCGCCGCTAATCCTGCACGCCGTAGGCCGTGAAGAGGATGGCGGGGTTCTCCGCCGGGGAGTCGACGATGATGTCCAGATCTCCCGGATCCCCGCGCCGCAGCGGTGGGCGAATTGGTAGCTCCCGGGCGTTCAACTCGGCGACCGGCACGTCCGCGTCGTAACGCGCGACGCCCGCAGCCTCGATGTGGACGTGAACGGTCGCGTCGGGCGCCGGGTCTACGTCCCAGACCGCGTTGAGCATCAGCCCGTACACGCCCGCGCGCAGCGGTTGGCGCGCGTCTGCAGGCAGCGTGAGCGTGAGGTGGTCGCCCGGGTCGGCCCAGGCGCGGTCCGGGCAGAACGGGCACTCCCGGTGCCAGCACTTGCGCTCGCCGTCATAGACGATCTGGTAGCTCCGGCCGTTGCTCGCGGCGTCCGAGTCGTCCGAGGCGGAGACCCACACCCGGTTGCCGACGTGCTCGGCGCCCCCGCCGCTTGGGAACATCAGGACCTTGTGGTTCCCGGGCGCCATCGGGTCGAACACGTCGTACGCATCCACGCGCGGGTAACGGGTGAGCAGGTGCCCGTTCTCGGTCACTCGCAATTGCGAGCAGCCGGCGGTGTCCGGAAACGGCGCTGCCATCCACATCGTGCTCGGCTTGCCGGAATAGACGGTGCCGACGGGGAGCGGCTCCGGCGTCCGACCGGTGAACGCCACGGCGCCCTTCTCGACGACGTTGATTCGCGGCCAGAACGGCTGACGGACAACGCGAACGCGCTGACCGCCCTGCGAAAGCGTGACCTCCCGAACGATGAGGTAGTGCCCGCGCGCCGGCGATGAGAGACGCAGCGACCAGGGTGCCGACGTCGACGGGACCGCCACGTGCGCGCGGTAGCCCGTCGCTGTCGTCAGTAGCGTCGCTGGCTGGCCCATGATCGTCAGCTCTGGGACGGCCTCGTCGTCGGTCGCGCCCGCAGGATCGACGCGGAGGACCTCGATGTCGACGTCGTAGGTCGGGTCCGGCGGGGTCCACGGGCTCTCGAACGTCCACACCAGCGCTGTCCCGGGATAGACCCAGTAGATCCCAGGCAATGTCGGATCGGGTGCGGCGTCGATGGCGAGGGGGGCGGCGGGGAGCGAGGGGTCGAGGCGAAAGCGCAGGGGCGGCCCGTCGGCGTGCTGTCGGGAGATCGCCACGTCGTCGCCCGCGAATTGGTAGAAGCCCCAGCAGCTCTGGTCCGGCACGTCGGTCGACGGGGCGAGGGGCGCGGTGCCTTCCTCGACGATGAGGGGGGAGTGGACGGTGGAGGTGACGGCGTGGAGGCCGTCGTCGGAGAGGAAGCCGAGGCCGGGGAAGTGGGCGGTGGTGCGACAGGGATCGGCGGAGGGGGTCAGGGCGGTGGGGGTGAAGTCGGAGGCCTCGCCCTCCCGCGCGACCGAGACGATCGGCGGGAGGAGGGGTGCTGCCAGCGAGCCGGTGCCGAGGGCGCCGATGTCCTGAAGGCGATCCGCGATGGCGCGCGTGTACTTCTGGGCGCCGCGCGTGTTGAGGTGCCGCGAATCGGCGAAATCCGCTGGGTCCGTCGCCCGGTCCGTCTCGTCCAGCCACCCGACACCAAGCTGCCCGGCAAGCTGGGCCATCCCGCGAGCGAATTCGGCGGAGACGTGCTTTTTCGGGTCGTCGCCCGCGGCGCTCGGCGGGACCACGAGGACCAGCCGCCCACCGTGCTCAGCGACCATCGCCGCCAACGCGGGGAGGTAGGTCTCCGCCGGCGACGTCGCCGGCACGTGCTTTGCCGCGCTCGTGGCGCTGACCGCGCGTGTGGCGTTCGACTGCGCGCCGGGCACCCCATCCTGCCCCTGCGCGTCCGCGTGGACGCCACCGAAGACGGCTGTGCTCGCGACCGTCACCCGCTCCGATCCCGACGGGCCGCCGTCGCCGTACCACCACCCGACCAGCCCCGACCGGAACGTCGTCAGCAACGCCGACCGGCGAGACTTGACGCGGTCCAACGCCAGCTCCCACGCGGGCGGGTGGCCGCCCCGCCAGGTCTTTTCGCTCAAGAGCGCGTCTGGCGCGTTGACCTGCTCGCGGAGCAACGCGTACTCGTCGTCGTCGAGGCCCACCGCCGAAAGCGCGGAGAGGTAGGCGCCAAGCACCACAAGGCGCGGGTGGAGTCCGTTCGCGTAGACGCGGTCGCGCAGGATCGTGTACCAGACCGGCGCGGTGCTCCCGCCCGAGCGCGCGAATGAGACGGTGCGGAGCGGCGGATCGCCGAGGGCGTCGCTGAGCACGTCTGCGTTGAGGTCCAGCTCGGCCGAGCTGTCGCCGACGATGACGACGTCCGCGGGGCCTGCGCGTGCCCGCTGGTCCATCGCAGCGGCCACCTCCGAGGGTGGGCCGTCGGATCCCACGTCGGGCGGGCGCATCAGCGCGAAGGCCGCAAGGGTCGGCAGCAGCGTGGCCGCGACCAGCGCCGACCACCGGGGCAGGCGGGCGACGCGCTGCTGTGGCGCGAGGGTCGGGGGTGGTTGGTCGGACATCGGTCAGAACTGGAAGTAGACGAAGGCGCTTGGCTGGGCCTGCGCGGAGGCGAGGATGGCCAGCGCCATGGCCGTACAGCCCACGCTCCACGCCACGGGCTGCAGCCCTCGATGCGTCACCCGCGGACCCAGCCAGCGCTCCCACGCGAGCGCGAACAGCAGCGGCGCGGCGGCGTAGGCGCACAGCCCGAGCATGGACGTCGCGACGATGAGCTGGTCGGCATTCTCGGCGAACGGGTTCAGCTTCAGGTGCTCGGCGATGCGCGCGGCGGTCGGCTCCCGCCAGATCAGCATGCTCACGAGCGTCCAACAGAACATGAGTGGAACCGTCAGCCAGCGCCAGCCGCCCGCGTCTCGCAGGTGTTTCGGCAGGCGCCGCTCGACGGTGATGTAGGTGGTGATCAGGACGAAGTGGTACAGGCCCCAAAGCAGGAATTTCGGCGTAGAACCATGCCAAAGGCCGGAGAGCAGCATCGTGATGAGCAGCGCGCGGGCGCTGTTCGCCGAGGGGCGCCATTTTCCGGTCCCCGGGATCGTGAGCCAACGCTGCACGGACCTCGAAAAGCACAGGGGAAAGTAGACATAGTCGCGGAGCCAGCTCGACAGCGAGATGTGCCAGCGCTGCCAGAATTCCGTGGGGGTCGCTGCGAGATACGGGTGGTTGAAGTTCTCGACCAGCTCGATCCCTAGCATCCGCGACGTCCCGCGGGCGATGGCCGTGTAGCCGGCGAAGTCGGCGAGGACCTGCAGGGCAAAGCCGAGCGTCCCCGCCCAGATCATCGCCCAGGAGGCGTGGTCTGCGCCAAAGATGAGGTCGACGTAGGGCGCGAGCGTGTCGGCGATCACGACCTTCTGGAACGCCCCCCACAGCGCCAGCGCGAGGCCGGACAGGAAGCGGGTCGCCTCAAAGCTCCGCTTTTTGTCGATCTGCGGGAAGATGTGCTCCGCGCGCTCGATCGGCCCGGCGACGAGCTGCGGGAAGTACGAGCCGAAGAGCAGGACGTCGAGGACATCGGTCCGGACCGCGACCGCCTTCCGCCGGACGTCGATGCTGTAGGACAGGTTGTGGAACGTGTAGAACGAGAGGCCCAGGGGCATCACGACGTGCAACGCGTCGATGGCGGCGGTCCGCTCTGGACTGAAGAACTTCGGGGCAATTTCCGCCGTGAACCAGCCAAAATACTTGAACACCGCGAGGTTGGCTACGCTCGCTGCCGTCAGCGCTCCGAGGATCTGCCCGCCCCGCGCCGGAAACCGGTCGATGAGCCGCGCGGCGCCGTAGTTTGCGAGGGTCACAGAGAGCAACAGCACCAGCAAGACTGGGCTCACCCACCCGTAGAACAGCCAGGACGCGAGCAGCAGCCACACGTTCTGCCAGCGCGCCGCCGGAAGTACCCAGTAGACGGCGCAAACGACCGCGAAGAACCCTGCAAATTCCGGTTGGAGGAACGACACTCAGTGCACCCGGATGCGCGGACCGGTCGCTCGTCCGCCGTTCGGCCGTGGGGAGGCTGCGTGCATCGTACCTGTAGTTATCGTCCGACCCGCTCCGCAGCGAGCGTGTCGCACCGTGTCAGGGATGGAGGTTGACGCGCCCGCGGGCGAGCGAGTAGAGTCCACCGATGCCTTCGCAGCCCCTCCCTTGACCCGCTGGAAGGTGGCTGCACGGCTCGTCATCATCACGGGCGTCTTCGCGCCGCTCCTGGCCGTTGGCGTTGAGGGCCTGGCCCGGTACATGCACATGGACGCGCGCCAGGGCGAGCCGATGACCGCTCCCGGCGCGCCGAAGGGCTACCTCTCGGACTACGTCCGGACGCCGGGCGTCGACTACACGCCGCGAAAGTGGAAGCTGGACGACGACGGCTTCGACGATGGCTTTGGGCATTGCGACTTCCATTTTCACGGCAAGACCTTTCTGGCCTTCGGCGACAGCACGACCGTCTGGGGCACGCTCCCCGACGGAGACAACCGCGACTGGATCTCCAGTTGGGCCACCCTGCTCAAGAAGGACATCCCAGCCGACTGGCAGGTCTGCACGATCGCCGAGGTCGGCTACCACCCCGTGGACTACCTCGACATGTGGCGCTTGCTGGCCGGCCGTCTGCATCCGGACGCGGCCACGGTGCTGCTCTGCGAGAACGACCTCACTGGTCAGCCGGAACGAATTGCCGCGAACGTCGGCGGTGAATGGACGCTTTTCCATTCGCCGGAGCAGATGACCGAGTGGGCCGATGACCCGTTCCCGTCCCTCTACGAGCCTTCGGAGGCCTGGCGCTTCATGTCCTGGCGCATCGCCGATCATACCGGTGCAAAGCGCATGATCCACCGTGACGTGCCGCACCGGCAGGCGTCGGATGCGCTGACGACGCTGGAGGGTGAGATGGACCTCAAGATCTACTACTTGTGGCCGTTGACCGCCGACTCCGCGCGAAACGTCCACGTCGACGAGCTGCAGACCGCCGTGGGCAAGCCGATCGTCGACGTCGACCTGCCGGCCGAGAAGGTCCCGCTGCAGCTCCAGCCCGGGGACACGGTCCACATGAACCACATCGGGCACGAGCGGTTTGAGGCGCAGGTGTTGCGCGACACGTTCGGTCGCGCCGCCCCGACCCCCGCGTCCACGCCCGCCCCCTGATCAGCCCTGCCTCTCGCGATAATCGGCGACGGCGGCTGCAAGTCCGTCCGCCAGGGACGTCTGCGCACGCCAGCCCGTCCGCGCCTCCATCCGCCCCGAGTCCAGGCACTTTCTCGGCATGCCGTCTGGCTTTTCGATGTCCCAGCGCAGCGCACCGCGGTAGCCCACGGCCGTCGCCACGGACTCTGCGATCTCGCGCACCGTCGTCTCGCGGCCACTCCCGAGGTTGAACGCCCGTCCCCAGCTCCCCGCCCCGCTCGTCGGCGAGTCGCCGTCCACACCGGCACCGGTCTCCAGAAGCTGCACGATGCCCTCTGCGGCGTCGCCGACGTAGAGCAGATCACGCGTCGCCCGGCCCGTACCCCATACCGTCACCACCGGGTCGTTCGCGATCCTTGCGGCCTCAAACCTGCGGATAAGCGCGGCGACGACGTGGGATGAGCGCTCGTCGTAGTCGTCCCCGGGGCCGTAGAGGTTCGTGGGCACGGCAAAGGCGCAGTCGAGTCCGTACTGGTGCGCGTAGCCCTCGCCCTGGACGAGCATCAGGCGCTTTGCGTGGCCGTAGGCGGCGTTGGTGGGCTCGGGGTCGCCGTCGCCGATGGTCTCCTCGCGCATGGGCTGCGTCACGCGGCCTGGGTAGGCGCACGCGCTGGAAACACCGATGTAACGCCGAACCCCGGCGATCCGTGCTGCTTCGATCGCCGTCGTGTTGACGAGCACGTTGTCCGTGCAGGACGTCCCCGGGTTCGCGCGCATGAACCCGATCCCGCCTCCCGTGGCTGCGCAATGGATGAGAAAGTCCGGGCGCAGATCAGCCAGCGCCCGTGCGGCTGAGCGCACGTCCGACAGGTCGATCGCCGCACGCCTTGGCGCCAGGACCGTCGCCCCACGCCGCCCCAACGTTCGGACCACGTGCTGACCGAGGAATCCCTTCCCGCCGGTCACGAGCACGCGGCTCCCTCCGAGGTCCCCGCCCATCTCAGTCCGCCGGCGCATCGGCGTTGAACAACCGGAATTCCACGCGGCGGTTCTCGGCCCGCCCCGCGTCGCTCACGTTGTCCGCGATGGGGACGGTCTCGCCGTACCCGACGGCACGCATGCGGTCCGGGGTGATGCCGTTCTGCAGGAACCACATCATGACCGAGTTGGCCCGACGCTGCGAGAGATCCAGGTTGAACGCGTCGTCTCCGACGCTGTCCGTGTGCCCCTGGATCTCGAACCTCAAGTCCGGGTATTGCTGGAACACCGCGAGCGCCTGGTAGAGCGTCGGGAAGCTGGCGGCCCGGATCACGTCCTTGTTCGTCTCAAACGTGATGCCTCGCACGACGCCCGCGAACTTCTTGACTTCAACCGGCAATTCATCCGGGCAGCCGTCGCCGTCGAGGTAGCCGTTGAGCGTCTCCGGCTCGTTCGGGCACTGGTCGCGCTTGTCCGGGATGCCGTCGTCGTCGTTGTCCTTGTCCGGGCAGCCGTCCTCGTCGTCGAAGCCGTCAAAGTCCTCCGCGTTGTCCGGGCACTTGTCCTTCTTGTCGGGGATGCCGTCGCCGTCGTTGTCCGGGTCCGGGCAGCCGTCCTCGTCCTCGAAGCCGTCGAAATCCTCCTTCTTGTTCGGGCACTTGTCCTTCTTGTCCGGGATGCCGTCCTTGTCGTTGTCCGGGTCCGGGCAGCCGTCGTCGTCTTCGAACCCGTCGAAGTCCTCGGGGTCGTCCGGGCACTGGTCCTGGCGGTTGGGGATGCCGTCGTGGTCGCGATCCGGGCTTTCCTCGGCGCGAAAGTCGATGCCGAGGGTCCACTCGAGGTTTTGAAAGGTGTCGGACTGAGCGAACTGGGCGTCGGGCCCGAAGGTGCCATACCAGCGCAGGTCCGTGCGCAGATGGAAGGGCCCGACCGCTTGCAGGATCAGCCCGGGGCCGCCGTCCATGACGAAGTCCTGCGACGGGTTCACGTAGAGCGCGCGGTCCTGGGCGTTGGGCTGGGTCGCCTTGCTGCTGCGCTCCACGGTGACGAAGTCCTCGCCAGCGCCGACCGCCAGAAAAAGGTCCGCCCGGGCGTTCGGCGTGAGGTGCAGGAGTACGCTGCCGCGCGGGTTGTAGGCGTGGTAATCGATGCCGAGGTCACGGGTGTTGCCTTCGATCCGGCCGACTTCGCCCTCGATGTCAAAATAGTCCACCAGCTTGATCCCGAGGCGGATCACCTCGGTCGGGCCGCCCTTTACGGGGTTGATCTCGGGGGTCGAAACGAGGCCGACGACCGCGCCGCCGGTGGCGGTCACCGGCTGTTGCTGTGGTTCGTCCTGCGTACCCGCGAGGGCGAGGGCCACGAAGGCGTAGAGCGTGGAGGCGAGGATCGGGAGCACGGGGATCGGTCTATTGTATCCGGATAAGGGCGTCGTGATGCAAGCCCTTGACGAACAAGCCGACGGCCTCACTACAGAGCCCGGCGTCTACTTGTGGAAGGACGCAGACGGTGTCGTCCTTTACGTTGGCAAGGCAATCAACCTGCGCTCGCGTGTGAAGCAGTACCTCGGCGGGCATGACGGTCGCTACATGGTGCCCTTCCTCGTGAACCAGGCCGTCCGCATCGAGACCATCCCCGTCCGCACGGAGAAGGAGGCGCTTCTCCTCGAAAACCTGCTGATCAAGCAACACAAGCCGCGCTACAACATCAAGTTGCGCGACGACAAGAACTTCCTGCACGTCCGCGTGGACCCACGCAGCGAGTGGCCGCGCTTCTCCCTTGTCCGACGCCCGAAAGACGACGGCGCCAAGTACTTCGGCCCCTACCATTCAGCGACCACGGCCCGCCGCACCCTGCAGTTCGTCCAGCGCAGCTTTCCGCTCCGAACCTGCACGGACGCCGTCCTCCAGTCCCGCAAGAAGCCCTGCCTGCTCTACCAACTCAAGCGCTGCATCGCGCCGTGTGTCAATCTGTGTACCGGGGACGACTACGACGCGATCCTGCAGGACGCGGTGCTGTTCCTCGGCGGCAAGGACCGGGAGCTACAGGGCCGGCTGATGACGAAGATGTCGGCGTTTGCAGACGAGGAGCGCTTCGAGGAGGCGGCGCGGGTGCGCGATCTGCTGGCGGCGGTGCGGGCGAGCCTGGACCGGCAGGTCGTCGCCGACGTGCGGATGGGCGACCGGGATGTGTGGGGCTTGCATCGGGAGGGCGACCGTGGCGCCATTGCGTGCATGCCTGTGCGCGGCGGGCTGGCGCGCGAGCCGATGGTATTTCCGTTCGCGGGAGAGCTGGCGGAGGACGCCGAGATCCTGACGGCGACGCTCAACCGTTGGTACGGCGAGGAGGGGACGGCGCCGCCGGAGGTGCTCGTGCCTGTCGAACTACCGGCGGTCATCGTGGAGATCCTGACGGAGCTGCGGGGCTCGGGCGTGAAGGTGCTGGCACCCCAGCGGGGCGACAAGACCCGCCTCGTGGAGATCGCGACGAACGCGGCAAAGTCGCGCTTCGCGGTGGATCATGGCGAGGAGGACCGCATCCAACGCGCGCTGGACGGCATCGCCGAGCTGGCGCAGTTGGACGCCCCGCCCGTTCGCATCGAGTGCTACGACAATTCCAACCTGCTCGGCATGGATCCGGTGGCTTCGCAGGTGGTTTTCATCGACGGACGGCCGTCGCGCAAGGACTACCGGCGCTACAAGGTCAAGACGGTGGTGGGCGCGGACGACTACGCGACGATGGAGGAGATCCTTCGTCGGCGGCTCAAACGCGCGATGGAAAGCGGGGAGTTCCCGGACCTGATCGTCGTGGACGGCGGGCGGGGCCAGCTCAACTCGGCGCTCGCTGTGCTCACCGAGCTTGGGTTGGAGCAGCAGCCGGTCATCGGCCTTGCCAAGCCAAGGACCGAGCGCAAACATGGCGATCGCGATGCCGTCGACAAGATCGTCCTCCCTTGGGACCCCGAGCCGCTCGTCCTGCGCTACGACAACCCGTCGCTGCGGCTCCTTCAGCACCTGCGCGACGAGGCGCACGACACCGCCGTCGGCTTTCACCGGAAGACCCGTTCCAAGCGCACCGTGCGGAGCGCGTTGGAGGACCTGCCGGGCGTGGGCCCCGCGCGGCGCAAGGCGTTGCTGGTGCACTTTGGCTCGATGGCGGCGATGCGGGCGGCGGACGTGGAGGCGCTCGCTGCGGCGCCGGGCGTGGGGCCGAAGCTGGCGCAGCGGTTGTGGGCGGGGTTGCACCCGTGAACCTCCTTCGGTGGGAGCTCGATCGGATCCGGCGCTACGTGCCGGGACGGCTCTGGCCGGAGGTCGACGCAGTCGGGGAGGCCATCCGCGCGAAAATTCCCTCCATCGAGGTAGACTTTCTGCAGGTCATGTTCGACCGGCGACGGGGGGGCAAGCCGGCGTGGCCCGCACGACCGGCCGGGGAGATCGCGGGGTGGTTCATGGTGATCGGGAGCAAGGAAGACGACGCCGCCGCGCTGGATGAGGCTGCGGGGCGATTTGGCCGTCCGGTGGTCGAGGCGGCGTTGGCGGGCGCCATCGGGCTGCAGAGCGGTGCCTCGGAGGCGCAGGTCCGGTGGCTCTCGGCGAGCGAAGCAGCGATCCCGGCGCTGGTGGCCGGCCTGGTCGCCCGGAGGAGGGGCGTACGCGCGGCCGCCGAAGCGCTGGTGGACGCGGTCAGAGCCGCGGGTCTGGCGGCTGAGTTGGAGTCTGCGCTGCACCATGCGCTGGAGTCGACCTCACCGGCTCAGCGCCAGCCGCTCCTGGCGCAGCTCTCCCGGTTGCGGCCAGCGCCGCCCGCGGTCGCTGAGGCCTCAGCGATCGCCGCAGCGCTCGCAGCTTTTGGACGGCGCGACGTGCACGCCGCGATCAACGCGCTGGTGGCGCTGTGGCGCGCCACGCGCGACCCGAGCCTCGCCGACTGGATCGACGAGCTGACCGCCGCCATCCCGGTGTTCACGGTCACAGGCAAGACCGTGACCGCGCGCCAGTCCTCGTGGATCAACGCCGCCCGAACCAGCGACGACGTGGAGCTGAGCCTCCTCGTCCTCGCCCCGTGGCCATCGGAGTGGCGTGCGGCGACCGCGAGGTTGGAGGCCTGCGTCGGGCGCGAGCATCCGGTCCTGGCAAGGCGCGTGATCGAGCTGCTCGAAGCTGGGAATTACCGCACGTTCGCCGGCCACGCCTTCTCGCTGGCCGCGGCAGACTGCCTCACCACCTGCGCCGACCCACGCACAGGTGGGCGTCTCGCCGCGCTCGGCCTCGCCGGCGACCCCTCCGCTCGCGTCCGCGACGTCCCCCTGCTCAGCGGGAACGCGCTTGCCGCCGCTCTCCCCGCCCGCCCGCCGGTCTACGTCGACCTCGCCCCACTGCTCGCCGCCGCGGGCGCCCCAGCGCGGTCCTCCGTCCCCGAGCTGCTCGCACGCGTCTACGCCAACCCCGAGGACCCCGATGCCCGCCGCGTCCTGGCCGACGCCCTGACCGAAGCCGAGGATCCACGCGGGGAGTTCATCCACCTGCAGTTCGCCGGCGAGGGCGAGGGCGCCGCCGCTGAGCGCGCGCGCAAGCGTGCGGCAACCCTCCTCAACACCCACCGCCGCGACTGGGTGCCCGACCAGTCCAACCCCGGATCCGTGGAGTTCAAGGGGGGTTTTGCCTGGCGAGCGGGGCTCCGGGACTACGGACGCGCTGCGTTCCTCGCCCACCCCTCCTGGAGCACGGTGCGGGAGTTGCTGTGGACCGGTGGTGAGGACGGCAGCGAGGTCCCCTTAGTCTTCGGAGTCCCGTCGATGCGGTCGCTCACGGCCTGGCACCGGCTTCGGCACGCGTTCGCGCTGCGAGACTGCGTCGCGCCCCACGTCGCCGAGCTCTCCTTTGTCGCGCCGGTCGTCCAGGACGGCGCGCCGATTGCCCCCCAGCACGCGGACTTTCCGGCGTTGGATGGGTTCACGGGCCTGCGCCGCCTCGCGGTGACCTGCGCGCCCTTCAACGTGCGCGAGCCCGACTACGTCGCCCGGAGCCCGGTCTGGCGACGGCTGGAGGAGGTGGCGCTCGGCATCGAGCCGAACCGGATCGCCAGCCTGCTTGCCTGGTTGCCCGCCGGTCCGCGGATTGTGCGCTTCGTGCCGCTCCTGCACCGTTTTCCGGGCGAGCCCGATTGGGAGATCGCGATCGAGCGTGCCGGAGCGATGAACCTGCGGATGCGCGTGCGGCCGCCGGGTCCGAAGACGAGCCTGACCCCCTGGGACGTCCGTGAATTCGAGCGCGCCGTGGCCGCGCTGGACATCCCGGTCGTGCGGTAGCTGACCCGGCGGCCCCGTCGGTCGGATACCTTCCCAGCAATGGCGCTGGACCGGACCCTCACGCTCTGGCTCGCGCGACAGACCGCGGCGGGCACGCCGGATGTGCTGTCGCCGGTGCTCGACCCGGGGCTCCGGTGGCTTGGCCATGAGCCTGAGCACGTTGCTGCGAAGCTGCGCAAGCACCTTCAGGATCAGCTCTGGCGGCCTGGCGGGGAGGCGGTGTTCGAGCAGCTCCCGGCGGTCCGCGTGGAGGTCGCTGAGCCGCTCACCATCACGCTTCCCGCGCGTCGCGATGGCATGCCGCGGCTCTCGCTGGAGGTCGGCGTCACGCTCGTCCAGGCGCCCGTGGAGGGGCCTGCGGCGGTGCTCGCCGTCGCGCCGTCGCTGGGGCTCTCGTGGGCTGGAACCACGCCCGAAACCGCAATGGCGGGCCTGCGCGAGGCCGTCCGCCTCGACCTCCTCGCCCGCGATCCGCCGCTGGATGGCGCTGCGATCGCGACCCTCGCGGCATCGTCCGCCGCCACGCTCTCCGTCGTCGCCACGCCCGTCGCCCTCTCGCTCCCCACGTTCTCGGAGATGCGCGAGCACGAGAAGAAGGGCGCGGTCAAAGCTGGAGATTTTCTGCAGCCCCTCGCGCCCGGCGAGGCGTGGCACATGAACGCTGCCGTGGACGCCGTCGTGGCGGTGCTCCAGTCCCAGCGCAGCGTGGTGCTCGTCGGGCCACGCGGGGTTGGAAAGTCCGCGATCATCCGGGAGATCGTGCGGGCGCACTGGGCCGCCGCGACCGGCGGGAAGGGCGTACGGCTCCTTGAGGCGCACGCGCCGACGTTCCTGGTGAAGCTGCTCGCCAACGGGAGCTGGCAGGACGACCTCGCGAAGCTGTGCGCGCGCCTCGGCGAGACGGGCGACTGGCTGTACATCACCGCGCTGCCGGAGCTTTTCGAGGTTGGTCGGTACGAAGGCAACAACACGAGCTGCGGCGAGTTCATCCGGCCGTGGCTGGGGCGCGGGGAGCTCCGGCTCGTCTCCGAGTGTACTGCCGAGGAGATCGCGGCGATCGACGCGCGCTATCCGGGCGCGCTGAACGGGGTGGTCCGGGTGGAGGTGCCCGAGCCGACCGACCGGCTGGAGGCGATCCTCGGCGCCTGGAATGCCCGTCAGAACAGTCCGTTCACGCCCGATGCCCTCCACGACGCCTTGCGCCTGCATCGCCGGTTCGCGCCGTACTCGGGCTTCCCGGGGCGGATCCTTCGCTTTCTCGGGGCGATGCTGCTGGAGGAGGCGCGCGGCGATGGCCTGGCTGTCCAGCTTGACCGCGACGCTGTCTACCGAAGCTTTTGCGCCCAGACCGGGCTTTTGCGTCCGCTCATCGACCCGCGGGCGCCGCTGCCGTACGCCGACATCGCCGGGTTTTTCGAGCAGCGCGTCTACGGGCAGGCCGCCGCTGGCGCTGCAGTCACCGCCGCAATCGCGAGCATCAAGGCCGATGTGAGCCCCTGGGGCAAGCCGCTGGCCTCGCTGCTGCTGGTCGGGCCGACGGGCGTGGGCAAGACCGAGACGGCCCGGGCGCTCGCCGAGTTCCTCTTCGGCTCCGCGGACCGGATGATCCGCTTTGACATGAGCGAATTCCAGACGCCAGGGAGCGTCCTGCGCTTGATCGAGGGCGCTGACGGAGAAGGCCTCCTCACCTCGGCGGTGCGCCGTCAGCCGTTCTGCGTGCTGTTGCTGGACGAGCTCGAAAAGGCCCACCCGGCCGTGCTCGACCTGCTCCTGCAGGTGCTCGGCGAGGGACGGCTGACGGACGGACGCGGTCGGCTGACGGACTTCTGTGCGTGCGTGGTGCTGATGACCTCGAACGTTGGCGCCGTGGACGCGCGAAAGAACGCGGCGGGGTTCGGCGGGCCGGGCGTGGCGTTGGAGGCCGCTGCCCGGGCCGCGTCCGAAAAAGCGGCGCGCTACCGCGACGCCGTGAAGGGCTGGCTGCGGCCCGAGATGCTCAACCGCATCGACCACATCCTGCCGTTTGACGCGCTCGGGCCCGACGCGATCGGGCGCGTGCTGGATCGGGAGCTGGACGCGTTGCGGCGTCGCCCGGGCCTGCGCGATGTCCCGATGACGCTCTCGCAGGGGGCGCGGGGTGTGCTCGCTGCAGCCGGCTACGATCCGGCCTGGGGCGCGCGCCAGCTCCAGCGGGCCGTCCAGGATCAGCTCGTGGCGCCACTCGCGCGCGGGTTGCACGACGGTCGGAACGCGCCGCCGGTGGTCACCGTCGAGGTGAGTCGGGCCGACGGGCTCACGGTCGAGGTGGCGCGGGAGGCGAGTCGGGCGCCGATCTACCACCTCGACGGCGTCTACAATCGCACGGTGGGGTTGCGCGGGCGATGCCGTCGCGTGCTCGACGGGCCGGTCTACGCCGAGATGGAGGCGCGGCTGGCGTCGGAGGAGCGGGCGGAGCGTCACCGGGTACGGCCCGTGGGCAAGGGCGGGCTGGCGGCTTTGGCGACGGCGATGGGCGGAATGCGCAGCGAACTGGCGACACTACGGGCGAACATCGCGGACTTCGAGCTGGACGTCGGCGTCCGGGCGCTGATGGAGACGCCCGGACCGGAGACGACCCCGTCGCCGGCAGTGGCGGCCCTGCGCACGACGCTTGACGACCTCGAAGCCCGCTTCTGGCGCCTCGCGCGGGCGCTGGCGCGGCTGATGATCCCGGACATCGGCGAGCTGGTCGTTGGGGTGTACGGTCCGGTCGACAGCGTCCCCTTGCGCGAGCAGGTCGCGCTCTACCAGCGCGTGGCCGAGCGGTGCGGGGCGACGGTGGAGGTCGCCCGCGTACTGCCCGTCGTCGGCCAGAACAACAGCTTTACCGCTGTGTTCCCGCTGCGGACGGTCGGGGCCAAGCCGGACCTGAAGGCCCCGCCGCTCGGCGTGGAGCTGGTGGTGGTCGGGCCGGCGGCGGCGTACCTGTTCCAGCAAGAGGCCGGTGTCCACGCGTTTGCGCAAGGCTGGGTTGGACCTGGTCAACTCGGGGGTCCGCTCGCGCGCGAAGCCCGCTTGAGCGTGCACACCTGGATCGGCACCTACGCGAAGTTCGTGGACGTTCGCCCGGCGGATCTCAACCGCAAGCTGCGTTTTGAGGGCGTGCCGCACCGCCAGATCGCCAACGACAAGGTGCAGAGCGCCACCAACCGGCTCCGCATCGCGAGCTTTGCAGAGCTGGAAGGCCACCTCCAACGCCTGTTTGACGCGAAGCTGTTCGACGAGCTCACCGGATGAGCATGTTCCAGTTCCCCGTGTTCTTCTGCATGCCGACCGCGGCGTTCCGGGCGCGCGTGCACAAGGGCTGGCCGCTGCTGGCCCCGGAGCTGGCCGTGAAGCGCGCCGAAGGCCCCGCCGCGACCCGTGCGCTGTGCGAGAAGGTGCTGGAGGCGCTCGCCCGAAACCCCGAGCTTGCGGCCCGACTCGTGGCGATCAACGAGGGCCGACCGGACGAGATCGAGGTGGACGTGCCCTGGCGAAAGGGTCGGGCGACCATCAAGACGCCGGCGCTGTGGTTCACCGCGGGTCACGTTCCGACCCGCGAGCGAGACGCTCGGAATCCCGCGGCCGATCCCCCAGCGCCCCAGCAGTGGGTGGCGTTGCCGCGCTTCCACGCGGTGCTGCCTGCGTCCCCGGAGGATCCGACGGTGCTGGACAAGGCGCTCGCGGGCCATCTGCGGCGCACCGGCGTGTCACTCGGCGAGCACGATCCCGAAGAGGAGGAGGAGGCCGAGCTGAGCGCCTGCGGGTGGGCGCGCCAGCGTGGCGACCGGTTCGTTTGGCTGGACGTGCGGGCGAATCTGCCAGAACCCTCGCTCGACGCTGGCGTGGACTTGATGCAGCTCCTGTTCGGCGGCGCGCGCGAGATGAGCGGGCCGGACGAGCTCCGCAAGGTCGCGACCTGCCTGAACGACCTGCACCCGGACGGCCTGCGCTACGACGCGGTCCCCGACGACCGCGTCGCCCGGCTCGGCAGCCTGCTTTTTGACGACGCTGAGCCCGTCCCCACCGCGATCATCGGCCCCCGCGGCTCTGGCCGGACCACGCTCGTCCACGCCGCCATCCGTCGTCGCCTCGCGATCGTGGACATCGGCCCGGCAAAAGAGGCCGAGCGCCTCTCCCGCGTCCATCACCTCGACCCCAACCGCGTCATCAGCGGCATGAGCCGGCTCGGCCAGTGGGAAACGCGCCTCACGGCCATCCTGAAACACGTCGCCAAACCCGGCGGCGGCGCCCATCGGCACGGCATCTTCGTCGACAACGCCGTCGCCCTCGCGCGCATCGGCCGGTCCCGCGGCAGCGCCCTCTCGCTCACCCGCCTCATCCGGCCCTGGATCGCCGACCGCACGTTGCCTTTCGTCCTCGAAGCGACGGCCGAGGAGTGGACCCGCCTCGAAGAGCTCGATCGCGGCTTCACCGACTTGTTCCAGCGTATACGCGTGGAGCCACCGGCGCCCGAGCGCGCCTTCCGGATCCTCCTCTCCGCCGCCGAGGCGATCTCGCGCGAGGAGGGCAAGACCATCGAGCTCTCGGGCATCCGGGCGGTCCTCGACGTCGAAGCCCGGTTTCCCTCGGGGCGCGGGGCTCCGGGCGGGCTCATCGACCGGCTGCGGACCTACACGCGCGCAACGAGCGAGAGTGTGGACCACTGGGAGGTGAGCGAGGCGACGGCGGGCGAGACCGGGTACACCGAGTGGGTGCTGGAGGGGCACCGCGTCGAGCAGGTCACCGCCTGGATCCAGAAGCGGCTGACCGGCCAGCCCGAGTTCGAACACGCGGCGATCGACCTGCTCTCCACGCTCGGCGCCGGTCTCGTGCGACCGGGTCGGCCCATCGCAAGCTGGCTTTTTGTCGGTCCGACGGGCGTCGGCAAGACCGAGGCGGCCAAGGTGCTGAATGAGGTGATCTTCGACGCGCCCGAGCGGCTCATCCGGCTCGACATGAACGAGTACGTCGACGGCGCCGCTGTCAGCCGGCTGCTCGGCGCGCCCGAGAACGGCACGCTGACGAGTCGGGTGCGCGCCCAGCCTTCCGCCATCGTGCTGCTCGACGAGATCGAAAAAGCCCACCCCTCCGTCCACGATCTGCTGCTGCAGGTGCTCGACGAAGGCTGGCTGGGCGACGGCGAGGGGCGGCGCGTGGACTTCAGCCGGACGATCGTGCTGATGACCTCGAACGTGGGGGCGCAGGAGGTGGCGCGGGCGACGGGCTTTGGCGCGCGGGACGGCTCGGCGGCGAGCGCGACGTTGCGGGCGCAGGTGTGGCGGGCGGCGATCCAGTCGAGCTTCCGGCCGGAGCTCGTGAACCGCATCGGGCGGGTGGTGCTGTTCCGTCCGCTCGACCGGGCGACGATCCAGGCCGTGGCTGAGCGGCAGTTGACGCGGATTTTTGCGCGCGACGGCTTCTTGCGGCGGACGTTCCTGTTGAGCGTCGATCCCGCTGTCGTCACGTCGCTCGCGGACGCAGGCTTTGACCCGGACCTTGGGGCGCGGGCGCTGAAGCGGGTCCTGGAGCGGGACCTCGTCCAGCCGGTCGCGGAGATCTTCGCGGGGTTGCCTGTCGCTGAGCCAGTGCGCGTGCGGCTCTCCGCGGGTGAGGGCGGGGCCGGGATGGTCAGCGCCGTGGAGCGGTGGGCCTTCGCGCGGCCCATTGAGCCCGCGCCACCCCTCGCTCCGGCGACGGAGTCCATGCTTCGGGCGCTGCGTGACGCCGTGCCGGACGTGCGCCTGCGCGCGAGCATCGGGCCGACGGGAACGCGGGTGAGCGGGGCTGCGGAGTTCGCGTTGCGGGAGGCGATCGACGCCCTGCTCGCTGAATTGCCGGAAGATGCTGGGGAGATCGGCGGCAACGTCGACCTGCGCGCGCAGGAATTGGAGCGGCTGAGGGGGCGGTTCGAGGGGGGCCTCTACCGGGACTACGGCGTGGGGGCCCCGCGCTGGGATCAGATCGCCAGCGCGCGCTCCGTGCGCGAATTCCTGCTCACCCTGCCGCTCCACGCGCCAGGTCCCGTCGAGGCCGGCCGCTCGGTCGACGAGCGCGCCTTTCGCGTCCAGGATCGGCTCCGGTGCTTGCTCGCCGGCGACCTCGCCACGCCCGCTGGCAGCACCAGCGTCCGCCTCTGCATCCGTCCGCTCGTCGACGGCTCGCGCATGCGCTGGGCGCCATTTTCGGCGTACATCGCTGGTTTGACCGCGTTGGTCGAGGGCTTCGGGGCGAGCATCGCGCTTCGCAACTGGACCGGCGTCTGGCGCGACGGCCCGGCGCAGGGCGAGGGCTGCCCCGCGATGATCCTGGACATCACCGGACTGCCGGATGCACGCTGGCTCGATCCCGAGCTTGGCGGCCACGTTTGCTACCCGGCGGGGGAGCCGCCGAGCGCGCTCCTCGTCGAACGCGTCCCTGCGGAGCTCGCGCCGAAGGCCCTCGCGCAGCTCGTTTCCGACGCGTCCCGGTCACCCGTGTCGCGCGTGCTGGTCCGGCTCCTGGTGCCCCTCGCCGACCGGAAGGCCGCGCTGCGCGTCACGGACCTTCGACTCGGGCGCACCGAGGAGATCGAGCCCGTCGCGTTCGGGCGCTTGCTGGAGCGGCTGTGGTACCCGGTCTACGGGTCGGCGGGTGAGCCGGTCGCGACGGGGAGGGCGCTGTGAGCACCCGCCCCATCGCCATCTGGACGTGGCAGCTCGGACCTGAGACCGTGCTGGCGCGGCTGGCGTTCTGCGGCCCCAACCCACGGTCGGGCAACAGCGCCCTTCGGAAGAGCGCTCCTGCGGCCATCGCAGCGGTCAAGGAGGAGCTTGAACGGTCCGCGGTTTCCGTCGTCGAGGCCGAGGATCCGCAGTCCCGGCGCATGAGCGTGGAGGTCTACCCGTCGCGCGCGAAGCCCGAGAAGCCTGCCGCGAAGGGGGCCCGGAAACCCCGCGGCAAAGCTGCTGAAGCCGCGCGCATCGCCACGGCTGCCGGCGTCGACCTCCCCGTCGACATCGCGTACTCGCGCATCGACGACGACCTCTACATCGTCGAGATCGCCCAGACGCAGGACGTTTTCCACGTCCACGACCTCGCCATGCTCCCCTCGCTCGTCCCCCACCTGGTCCGCGAAGGCCTCGCGAACGCCGAGCCCCGCGTGCTGTACGGCCACCTCGCTCGGCCCGCGCCGGTTCTGCACAAGACCTGGCTTCGGGAGCCGCGAATCGTGGCCGCCGGCCGGGGCGCGAAACAGGAACGGCTCTCCGCGATCGCGGAGCTGGTGACCGGGCCGGACCCGGCTGCGCTGGGCGTCTGGGAGCGAGCGGGTGTCATCAACTTTGTACGTTGGATGATGGAAAACGGCAGCACGCTGGTGGTCGGCGAGCCGCGGGTCGGGCGGACGACGATCCTGGCCGAGGCGGTTCGCCAGCTCAAGGGGAAGGTGAAGGTCTACCGGACCCACGCGCGGCGGATGACCGCTGGGGCGAAGTACCTTGGCGAGTGGCAGCAGCTCGTCGACCAGCTCATCGACGAGCTGGAGGGCGAGGAGAACGTGCTTTGGATCGAGGACATCGCCCAGCTCGTGCAGGAGGGCGGGGCGACGCCGGAGGAGTCGGTCGCGGCCTACCTCGTGCCGGCCATGAAGCGCGGGGTCCGGGTCGCGGGCGAGCTGACGCCGACGGAGCTGTCGGTGCTTCAGGTCAAGCTCCCAGCGTTTGCCGAGCAGTTCTCGCCGATCCGGGTGCAGCCGTTGAGCGCGACGGCGGTGAGCGCCGTGCTCACGCAGGCGTCCGCCTGCCTTTCCCAGCGCCGCAGCATCGTCATCGAGCCAAAGGCCGGAGAGCTGGCGTTGCGCCTGCTCGATCGCTACGTGCGCTACGAGCAGTTCCCGGGAAAGCTGATCCCGTTCCTGACCGACCTCGTCGACGAGGCAGCGCGTGAGCGACCGCCCGGGCGGGTTGACGAAGAGCGTGTCCTGACGCTGTTCTCGCGGCGGACGGGGGTGCCGCGCGACCTGCTCGACGACAGCATCGGCCTCGACGACGGCGCTGTGCGCGCGTTCCTGGAGAAGCGGGTCGTCGCCCAGCCGGAAGCGGTGACCTCCGCGGTCGGCGCCATCCGGGCCCTGAAAGCGGGGCTGAACGACCCCGCAAAGCCTGTCGCCACCTTGCTCTACGCGGGTCCGACGGGCGTCGGCAAGACCGCCAGCGCGCGGGCGCTCGCGGCGTGGTGCTTTGGCAGCGAGGCCGCGCTCGTGCGCGTGGACATGAGCGAATGCCAGCACCCCGCGGGCCTCGCGCGACTCATCGGACTCCCCGGCGCCGACCCCGGCGATCTCGTCCGCCGCGTGCGCGAAAAGCCGCTCTCCGTCGTGCTCTTCGACGAGATCGAAAAAGCCCACCCCGCCTTCTTCGACATGCTGCTCACGGTGCTGGACGAGGGCACGATGACGGACGCAAATGGCCGCGTCACCGACTTCCGGGGGTGTCTCCTGCTTTTGACGACCAACCTGGGCACGCGGAGCCGCGGGAGCCTCGGGTTCGGGGGCGATGGCGGGGGTGCCGTGGATCTCGGCGCGATCCGTCGCCATTTTCGCCCGGAGTTCCTCAACCGGGTCGACCGCATCGTGCCCTTCCGGGCGCTCGGCGTGGAAACCGTGCGGGCCATCGCCGAGCGGGAATTGGCGGCGATTGCGCTGCGTCCGGGGTTTGCGGAGCGGAAGGTGCAGTTCCTGTTCGGCGAGGCCGTCGTGGACCGCGTCGTGAAGGCCGGCTTCGATCCGGTGCTTGGGGCACGGCCGCTGCTGCGGGTAGTGGAGCAGGTCGTCGTCGCGGCACTTGCGAGGTTCCTGCTGGATCATGCGGTGGAGGAGGGGGCGGTGCTTGTGGTGGACGTGGGGGTGGACGGGGCGGTGGTGGTGGGGTGAGGGGAGCCTGCGCCCGACCCACCCCGCGCCGTTGACCCGAACAGGACGGCCAGGCGCACGGCCGGCAGCCGGCTGAGGGCGTCGATGAGGGGCTGGAGCATGCCGTGATCGTCGCGAGATCCCGCGGTTCGCGCTTGCATCCTCGCACCGGGCGCACTACCCCGCGCGCGGAGAATCCACGATGTCCCGCTCGATTTCCTCGCTCGCCCTCCCGTTGTTCCTGCTCGTCGCCCTTCCCGCCCTGGCCGCCGGCAAGCCGCCTCCGCACTGGACAGACTACGCCGGGCCTGCCGCCGGGCCGGTCCTCACGGGTCCGCGCGCTTGGACCGCGGCGCCCAACACCATCGACATGAAGGGCGGATCGAGCTTCGCGACCGTGGCGCTCTCGGTCGAGGACTTCGTGAGCACCGACGGGAAGGAGAACCTTTTTGGGGCGGGCGACAACCGTTTTTACGCGCCCGTGGGCACCGGCGTCGCCTTGAAGGCGCCCGCCGGCTTGAAGGTCGGCGACGCTGTCGTCGCAGCCTTTGGCGGCGGTGCGATCACCGGTCGCGTCACGGCTGTGGACGGCGACAAGGCCACGATCGAGCAGTATTTCGTCGGCAGCGTGCGGACGGACAGCATCCCGACGAACGAGCTGCTGTTGCTCGACGGCACCGTTCATCCGGGCGCGCTGGTCACCTTCACCGGCGACAACGGGCAGGATGCGGGGATGGTCCTGCAGAACACGGCGGACACGGTCTGGGTGATGTCCGAGGGGCACGTGGTCAAGAAGTCCACGGGCGACGTGCAGATCATGGTGACGGCCCCCCTCGCTGCCGGCGCAGCGTGCCTCGGCAGCCAATTCGCGCCGTTGACCGCCTGCAAGGTCAAGAAGGTGCTCGGCCACGGCGTTGCCTACGAGGTGAAGCTGGGCGACGGCGAGACGGCTACGTTGACGATGGACCGGGTCACGAAGGGGCCGTAGGAGGCGGCGAAGCCGTGGTCGCTCAGCCGCTCGCGCCTCACCCTCGCACGACCACCACCTCGAACCCTGCCGGGCTCACAAGGGACGACGCGCTCACACGCTCCTCGATGTCCGGCAGGCCCGACCGCTGATCGAAGATCACCAGCCAACCGGGCACGCGCTCACCCAAGCCTGAAAGTTTCCCGAGATACCGATCCAACTGGCTGATGCCGTCCGCGAGCGGGTCCTTGCGACCATCCCGCCACACCTTGAGCTCGATCCCAAGTCGGACCGGGCCGTGTTGCAGGCAGATGTCGATGCGGCCCGAGAGCACCGCAAACTCTGGCGAGACCGAACCGCCGCCGTTGGAAACGCGGTGAAGGAACGCGAGCACGACGAGCTGTGCTGCGATCTCATGGTAGGGCGAGGCGCCCATGAGCGGGTGCCCGTAGGCCCGCCAGAACTGCAGGAAACCGTCGAGCAGGCGCACCAGGTCAAGCCGCCCATTTGGGTCCAACCATCCGATCTCCAGGCGTGGCATGCCAAGGTTCACTGCCCCCACCAGGGCGCGGGGCAGGGCGTCCGCGTAGATGGGGTTGGCGATCTGGAGGTTGCCGGTCGCATCCGCGCGAATCAGGCCCAGCTCGGTGACGTACTCGACGTCGTCGTCCGGCAGGTCCTGCACAGTCGCCCCCGCCATCACCGCCTCGACAACGGGGCGCACGCGCGGATCCCGAATACGGCTCCCAAGGCTCTGCAAGTGCGTTGGGCGCGTCCGAACCAGGGTCTCCTTCGCCTCGTCGATCTGGGCCAGGGTGATGGGCTGGGCGCGGTCCCGGACCACGCTGCACGCCTCGCGGGCGAGCGCGTTCACCAGCCAGGGCTGCCCGAACGTCAGCTCCCAGGCGCGGTCGATGGCGGCTGCCTCGAACACCTGCCCGGTGTCCGAGGTGTGTTGGGCGTACAACTCGGCGATCTCGTCGTGTGTGAAGTACCGCACCGTCAGCGACGCCGCGAGGATGTTGAACGGTGAGCCTGAGCCGGGACGGCCGGTGCCCCCAGCCGCCACCGCGTAGTCCTTCACGTCCCGCATCCCGACCAGCGCGATCGACGCTGGAAAGCCGCGAGGACGGTCGTTGTAGCCGTCCCGGAGCTGCCGCAGCAACGCCCCGAGCACCACGGGCGCGAGGCTGTCCGCCTCGTCGAGAAAAAGAGCGAGGGGGCGGGGGCAGGCGCGTGCCCACGCGGACAGCGCCGCGCCGATGGCGTCATTGCCGTCGGCAGCCGGCCAGGGTGGCGGCTGCAGGTCCACCGGAAGCCGGTTCTTAGCGCGCCGCCGCCATGAGCCGAGGATGGCCGGCACCGCGTTTTCCAGGTCCTCGAACGGCACGCCCGTCTCGACCGACAGCATCACCGACGCATACCGCCCTTCCGCCGTGAGCGTGTCGCCGAGCGCGAGCATCGACGTGCTTTTTCCGACCTGCCGGGGGGCGTGGACGACGAAGTAGTCGCTGCGGTCCACCAACTCGCGCACCTGCGCGATCCGGCGCTCCGGGGGCAGCATGTAGTGCAGGCTGGGCTGGCATGGGCCGGCGATGTTGAATGCGCGGGGCATGGGGGTGGGTATCCCGTGGGTCGGGCGCCCGCGCTCGTGGGGCGTATTTGAATTCTCGGCCCGGGCCGCGTAGGATCCGACGATGCTTGTGGAACTTCCCCTCGTCAGGCTCGCGTTCCCCGCGCTCGGGCTTGCGGCGCTGGTCGGTTGCGTCATCGCGCCGGGCGAGTCGAGGCCCGCCGCCGACAGCCGCGTCGACGGCTGGGACAGCGCCAGCGGCGTGGATTCCGGGGTTGCCACGGAGACGGCGATCTCGGACTCGACCGTCGCGACGGACACCGGGGCCAGGGACACCGGACGCTGGGCCGCCGACTGCGCGCTGCCAAGCGACGTGACGCCGCTGACTTGCGCGCTCGGGAACCCGGGCCCGGTCGACAGCGGGACGACGGAGGCGCTTCTGCGTATGTTGGGCGGCGATCCGCTCAGGTTGGGCCTTGAACCCTATTTCTTGGGCGACACCTGGGAGTGTTCGTACGCTTCCGACCGGGCGAGTTGGGAGACGTTCACGGGCGACTGCTCCGACAGCGACGGGAACAGTTGGGGTGGCACGGCGGGCTGGGTCTGGGGCCCCGGCGCGGACTGGACGTTCTCCAACTTCACCGAGGTCACGGCCGCGGGGGTGTCGTTTCGGTGGAATGGGACGGTGGATTACGGCTGGAATGACGAGGGGAACTGGTCGACCAGCTTCGTGCAGTACGTTGTGGGTGCGTTCGCGAAAAGCGTGTTCCAAGTCTCGACTCATGCGGCTTCACGGCCTGCCTCCAGGCCCAAGCCACCCGCCTGCAACCAGTGTCGTCCGTCAAGCATCGCGGTCATGAAGTCCTCCCAGCGGCCTGCCTTGA
>CAIMSU010000316.1 GCA_903844155.1 uncultured Pseudomonadota bacterium
CCGTCGTCTACCTGTCCGAAGCTGCCCCACGAAGACCGTTGGAAAGCCGTGTGCGGGAAAACCGCAAGCACGGTTTGAATGGGGGCTTTTTGAAACAAGCCGGCAAAACGCCGGTATTGCGCTAAGAGTCTACCTATGCCATCGTCCCGCCTTTCCAACCTTCCTCTTCTGCCTGCCGCCTGGGAGATTGCCCTTTTCCCCGCCCCGTTCGAGGTGGAGGGGGAGGTGCTGCGCGCCGGCGTGATCGTCGCTGAGGCGGACACGAAGCACCTACGGCTGCTGGCGCCTGTCCCCGTTGGCGCGCCCCTGCACGAGGTTCTGCGGGAAGCGTTCACTCGCCCGGCGAAGCCCACGCAGGCGGGGCGCCCGAGTGGGGTGCGCGTGAGCTCCCCCGATCTGCTCGCCGAGCTTCGGCCGTTGCTTCAGGAAGCCGGGGTGATCGGGTCTGTGGTTGACAGCCTACCCGCCGTTACCGAGGCTCTGGCCGCACTGCTCACGTCCATGGGCGGACCCGTTGCGCCCGGCCTGACGACCGATCTGC
This sequence comes from uncultured Pseudomonadota bacterium, assembly GCA_903844155.1. GTDB lineage: Bacteria > Myxococcota_A > UBA796 > UBA796 > SXON01 > CAIUMM01. Next base: position 542 of record CAIMSU010000316.1, read on the forward strand.
CACGTTGGCGCGAGGTCCTCCGCGAGTTGGCGGTGTTGGCACCCTGGAGGCGGCTCCGGGATGACGTCCGCTTCCTCTTGCCGTCGGACGGCGGGGGCGAGCCTTCGGTTGCGGTCATCATCGGCGGGCGGGGCGAAAATCGCGGCGTTGTCGTGTACCCCTCCATTGGCGCGCTGGACGATCACTACGCCGTGATGGGGACCGGGGAGATGGGGCAACTGGACATGGTCGCCCTGCTGATGGAGCCCGCGGAGGAGCTTTCCCAGGACGAGCGGGCGGCGTGCGTGCGAGCTTCGCTGGTGTTTTCGACCAGCGAGCCGCGCGTCGGTCGGCTGCACGCCAAGGCGTACGTCGCCCGAGCGGCCGCGATCCGGGCACCGGATCTGGGTGAGCAGCGGTCGTTGCTGCGGGCCGTTCAGGCGGTTGTTGAGGTGTGCCGCGTGCATCTTGGGGCGCTCGCGGCCGGGGAGGCTCAAGCGCAGATCGTCGCAGGGTGTGGCCCGGTCGAGATCCGTGCGGGGCGAGGCGTTCGTCCCAGCGGCCTGGCGCCGAACGAGAAGGTCCCGCCCTACTTCACGGCCCACGACCTACGCCTGATCCTCTCGACGGTCTCGCTTCCCCGCGGCGCAACGGGTCCCCGTCTCCGGCAGCTCACGTTCAAGATGTCCAAGGCCCATGCCTTGGCGATCGCGCCGTTCCTCGCGGAGGTGCGCGCGGTGCGGGTGATCTCTGGCGGGGGCTGGAGCGTCGGGGTCGCCGAGCTTCGCGACGGAGACAGTTGGTCGATCACCGACCGGATGCTCGGGGAGGCAGGCGCAGTCCTCGAGCGGTATCTGGAGGGGCCCGAGGTAGTTTTGGCGATCGCCGCAGGGGGTGCTGCGCGACCGAACTGGCGGCAGCAAGACGTCGTTGCCAGCGTGGTCGTGCCTGTCGTGCCGCGGCGAGGGACGAGGTCGGGAGGCGGGTGAGGGGTGCGGGGCCGCCCAACGGGTGGCGAGACCGCTCAGGAGAGCAGCCTACGCCCCGACCAGATGAACGCTCCTGCCGTCGACCACCGCATCTTCTCTCCAGATCCGCTGTTTCCAGCCCAGCCGCGGCCGCTGGTCGAAGATGAGGAGCCAGCCCTCCGTCAGCCCCAACGTGTCCAGGTACCCGCCAAGCTGCTTCAACCCGACGGCCCGGACACTGTCTGCGCCGTCCCGCGGGCGCACCCGCTTGAGCTCGATCGCGTAGCGGAAGCCCCCGTACTCGACGAGCAGGTCGATGCGGTGCCTCCCGGCACCGTACTCCCGCGTCACGCGCCCTCCTCCGTTGACCACCCGCTGCAGGAACCCCATGAACGCGAGCTGCGCGACCGCCTCCGGGTAGCCTGGCTTCGCCCGGGACCTCAGGATCTCGGCGTGCTCGGCCCACCACGACTGGAACTCGGTCATCAGCGCGGGCATGTCCAGACCACCCTCGGGGGTGCGCCACCGCCACTGCGGTTCGGGGAGGTTCATCTGGACGTTGAAGGAGAGTTGTCGGACAAGGACCTCACGGTAGAGCGGGTTGGACACCTCCGCGCCGCCGCGCGGAACGCGCATCAGGAGCCCAAGATCCACGACGTACTGAAAGTCGTCGGTGTCGTAGTCGATGTCGTCGTCGCCGAGCAGCACCGCTTGCAGAATGGGCGCGACCCTCGGCTCGCGCAGCTTGTTTCCGAGGCTGTCGAGGTGGGTCGTGCGCGCGAGGATCAGCTTTTCCTTGGCGGCGTCGATGTGATCGGCGGTCACCGTGCCCTCGATCCGCGGGTCGTCGAGCTGTCGTGCGTAGCCGACGCACTGGTCGGCGAGCGCGTTTACCAGGAACGGCTGGCCCTGAGTCCAGTAGAAAGCGCGCTCCACCGCTTCGGCGGTGAACGCCTGCCCGGTTTCGGTCGTGTGCTGTGCGTACAGTCGGCCGACCTCCTCTGCGGTGAAATTTCGGAGGGTGAGGGACGCCTTCTTCACGTTGAACGGGCTCCCAGGGCTGGCGGGAACACCGCCCTTCGCCTGGGCCAGGTAATCGCGGAGGTCACGCATGCCGACCAGCGCCACGGAGGTCGGGAACTGGCCGGCCCCGCGGTTGGAGAAGCCGGCGCGGAGCTGACTCAGCAGGTTCACCATCGCGTCTCCGGTCACGACGTCCGCTTCGTCGATCAGCAGGATCAGGGGGACGTCACCGAGGGCGTGGGACCATTGCGTGAGCATGGCACGGAGCCAGGAGCCTTCGGGGTATGTCCCGGAGGTCGGCCGGACTGGCTGCTGCGACGGAGGAAGCTGCTCTCGCGCGGCTTCGAACAGCGTGTACACCCAGATAGCCTCTGCGCGGGCGACGTCCGGGTACACCCGACTGGCTTCGATCGTGACGTACACCGCGGCGTTTCCCAGCGACCGCAATCGCTTGGCGAACGCGATCATCGCGGTGGTCTTGCCAGTTTGCCGGGCGGCGTGGATGACGAAGTACAGCTCCTGCTCCACGTAGGTGAGCAGGTCCGGAAGCCGCTCCTCCGCGGGCAGCATGTAGTGCCGCGACGGGTTGCAGGGGCCGGTGGTGTTGAAGCTGCGACGCATCAAGGTCGTCTATCCCCGCGCGTTCGTTCGCGGTCGAGAGGTTGCTCGGCGACAGCCCCGTCCGGGGGCTCGCGGCCGCCTGTCACCCCCGCTTCACCGCCACAAACCCTGCGAACGCGTTCGCTGTGTCGCGCACGGAGACCCGGTTGTACGCCTCGTCCAGCACCGTGCTCTTCTGCGAGTGACGCATCATGCGCTTCGTGAAGGCCCTGTCGATGCCCGAGACGGCCGCGATCGTCGCGAAGGTGTGACGGCAGACGTACGGAAAAAGTCCTCGTTCTCGCCCAGCATTCAGCCCGCTGTTGGTGGCTGCGGTCCGGAAGGCCTGCCGCGGATACGCCGGGAAGGGCCCGCCGCCCTGCTTCTCGAAGCAGACGCCGGTCTTGGGGCGTCCCCGCTGCTCCCACCACGCCAACAGCTCCGCCTTGCTGAACGGCGTGAGGGGAACTGTCGCCCGTGCAAGCGCGTTCTTCTCGCCGCGGACGAAGATCGTCGACCGGTTGAAGTCGACGTCTTCCCAGCGGACGGCGGTGGCCTCAGCGGGCCGGAGCCCTTGGCCGATCTGGACGGCGAAGAGCGCGCGAGGGACCGGCAAGTGGACGGCGTCGAGGAACACGGTGACCTCTTCGAGCGTGAGCGGCTCAGCCTCTGCAAGCGTGCGGAGCGTCGCGCCGCGGATGGGCGCGAACGGATGTGGCCCTTCGATCCAGCCGAGTACGTCGCAGGCGTGCCGGAGCGCCATGCGGTAGGCGGTCTGCGCGAGGGCCTTGCTCCGGCCGGCGACGTGGAGGGTATCGAGGAAGGCGGACCACTTCTGCGCGTTCAGTTCGCAGAGGGTGACCGCGCCAAGGGCGGGGAGGATGCGCTCGACCCACCACCACTGCTCCCGTTGCCAGGTCCCCGGCTGGGCGCTCCGGACCGGCTCCCACACGTCGGCGACGTACTTATTCAGGGTCATCCTGCCCTCTGGCGTCAACGGCTCGGTCGGTCGTGCCCGACCCTGCGTCGGAGCAGGCACGACGACGACCATGCGAGCCGCGAGCCTCCGGACGTCTTCAGCGGTCCCCGCCCCGCAGGCGCGAACGACGGTTTGGTCACCCCATTCTCCGCCGGCATCGTGCGCTCGCAGACGTGCGGTCAGCGTAGCCGGGGCAGGGGACCCGGCGACGAGGCCGACGGTCACGCACCGGCGCGGCCCGCTCGCGGGCGTGAACAGCGCCGTGTAGTAGTCCCCGGAGGGACGTTTTTGCCTCTGAACCGACCAGCACATCTCGGATTGGGTGCGTTCGCGAAAAGCGTGTTCCAAGTCTCGACTCATGCGGCTTCACGGCCTGCCTCCAGGCCCAAGCCACCCGCCTGCAACCAGTGTCGTCCGTCAAGCATCGCGGTCATGAAGTCCTCCCAGCGGCCTGCCTTGA
>CAIMSU010000317.1 GCA_903844155.1 uncultured Pseudomonadota bacterium
CCGCGCCCGACGCGGAGCCGCCGGCCGGAGCACTGCGACGGCGAACGCCGACAAGGCGTTCAGGCGGCGTAGCCCGCCCACGGAGGACGCCCGCAAAGGGCGGCCGCGAGTGGGGTTCGCCGAGCGCCGGGATCGGCGGCCCGCGGCGGCGCAAATCAGGGTGCTGGCTACATCATCGCGGCTTCCGCTTTGAGCATCCACACGTGGGCGCCGAGCGCAGCCGCGAGCCCGATCGCGGCCGCGAGGATGATCGCGGGGCGGCCGGCGTGCCGAACCGCTGGCACTGTCGCCAGGATGCTGGCCGTTGTGAGGAGGGCGAGGTTGCGGGTGTCATCGGCGAGGATGGCCTCGAACGTGGGGCGGGGTGGGGGCAACCCCGCGTAGTCGATGAAGGGCATGAATTGACTGGCGGTGTAGGCGAAGTGGAGGGCGAGTCCACACAACCCCGCCCACGCGAGCGCAGCGACGGCTCGCCGGTCGGGGCGGGCGCGGAGCATGAGGAGTCCAGTGGCCACCATGACCGCTGGCCAGAAAACATCCTGCTCCTCGGAGGCATTTCGCTGCACCGCCCAGCCGAGCCGCAGAGCAGGAACAAGCACCACAATGGCCGCATCCACCCACGAACCCCAGTGACCTCGCCACGCCCAGGCCAACAGCAGCGCGAGGAGCACGGGGACCAGCGCTAGCGCGATCACCACCGGGCCCGCGAGCGCCGCATCGATGGTGTCCGCGACCACCTGCGCCCGCCGATCGGCGGGAAGCGTGGCGACCGACCGAAGCACATCCCAGGTCAGAACCCGGGAATGGAGCGCGGGAGCGAGGACCGCGACCGCGAGAACGCCGGCGAAGGCGGACGGTCGACGGGCGACGAACGGGAGCACGAGCGCCAGCACCACCGCGAGGATCGCGAGGACGCCGCTCTCCTTCAGCAGTCGAATGAGCACGGGGGCCAGACTCGGACTCCACGGGGTTCGACAACCGTATCACACGCAAAACCTTGACGCGTCAAGGCTCGAAATCGCGGGCGTCGTTTTCCGGCCTTGACAGGTCAATGACCCGATCTGAGCAGCTCAGATCGGGCCTATCCGAGGCTCACTCGACGCGAAGAACCCGCGCCTTCGCCATCGCCGCCGGGTCGACGGGCATCGACAGCGTCGTCGCACCAGTGGTCGTCGTCTGCAGGTATTCGACGCCCCCCGCGTAGATCTTGCCGTCTGCGGCTGCCCAATCCTGCACGAGCGGCCCGGTCATCTGCCAGCCGTAAACGTCCGCGTAGGGGTCCACGCCAAAGCTGTAGCCGGTGATCGGGTCGACGACGCGGGGTTGATAATTCCACGCAGGATTTGGGTTGTCGACACGCCCGGTGACCATGAGACAGGTGTACCAGTCCATCACGATGTCGTTGAAGGACTTGCCGGTTGTGCCCTCCACCGCGTCGACGCCCAGCGCGGGCGTCTGGAAGAACGAGTGGATCCAGGCGATACCGCCGTTGTCGGTGAACGAGCCGTCGGCGTTCACGGTCATGCCGCCGGCCTGCTCAAACAGGTACCGGAGAAAAAGGTACGACGCGCCGCGCAGCACACCGTCGCGCTTGGAGTCGTACCCCCCGGTGCCACGAAAAACGTCGTTGACGGAGACGCTCTGCACGCTCATCTTGTCGTCGCCGTAGATGGCGGTGCCGTCCAGCGCCGCGCCCCAGACGTACTGATTCCCGTTGTTGTAGCCGGTCAAGTCCTGCGCGAGCGCGCTCGTGCCCTCGGTCACGTAGGGGTTCTCCTGCGCGTCCGGCTGGCCGTTCAACCCAAACTTGTACCAGGCGTAGATGAGATGGTTGAACTCATGCGCGACGGTCTCCTCGATCCCGTAGTCGGTGGAGTAATTCGAGGTTGGGTCCGGGATCCCGAGGTAGACGATCTCCCCGCCGTTGGCGTTGCTGCAGTTCGTCCCGACGCCGATGTCACACCAGGTGACGTACGCGACCGCGCCATACTCGTTGACCGTGTACGACAACAGGATCGAGATCTTCCCATCACCGTCCACGTCCGATTCCTGACCAAAGACCTGGCGTTCGCGGGGGAGGACGGGCTGGTCGAACAGCGCGAGGACGCCGTATACCGTGGTCTGGTCGAGCTCGCCAAAACCGTTGGGGGTCGTCTCGTCGGTCCAAAGGATGACGTTGTCGGAGACGGACGAGGCGACGGCCGTGATCGTCTGGTACCCGGAGCCGTCACTCACGGAGAAGGTCCGTTCATCGCCGACAGCGACGTCCATCGAGACCTTCGTGGGCGGGCCGGATTTGGCCGGGAAGGGTGCCGACGGGGTCGGCTCGGGCGCTGAGTCCGCGGTAAAGCGCGAGGCGTACGCATACCTGGTGTCGTTGTCCGTCGCGAGGGAGACGAGGGCGACGAGGTAGGTGCCGGGCTCGGTGACGTCGATGCTGACGCTGCCATCGGCGTTCGTCGTCATGTCGGCGACGTCGCCGACGGCCATGCTGACCGGGCCGCCCGAGTCGGACGCCGAGTCGGCCGTGCCGCTGTCGGCAGGCTGGACGTGGTCCTTGGGATGCGAAGCGGGGCAGCCGACGAGCAAGGCGGGAAGCGGGAGAAGGAAGAGTGCGCGCATGAGGACCTCGGGAGGGCCGGTATCCGCATTGGACGGCGTCCGCGGAGCGGAAGCGGTTAGCCGCGCCCCGTGCCGCCCATCGCGCCCTCGACGACCCCCGCGACCGTCCAGGCTACCGGCCTCTCCCGTCGCCACGGCGCTCGATGGGCCCTACGCGGGGTCGATCTCGCCCTCCACGCCGGTACCGCGACCGTCCTGTACGGCGCCAACGGCGCGGGCAAGACCACGCTCATCCGCCTCCTCGCCTCCGCCATGCGACCGACCGCAGGCTCCCTTCGCTGGTTCGGCGACGTGAGCCCCGACCGCGTCCGTGTCGCCACGCTCTCCCACCACGACGGCCACTACGACGATCTCACCGCGCTGGAGCACCTCAGCCTCGGCGCGCGCCTCCTCCCCTCCCCTCGCGCTGGTCGCCCGCCCCGCCCCAGCCCTCACGATCTTCTCATGCGCGTCGGCCTGTCCGCCCGTTCTGGCAGCCTCGTCCGCACCTACTCGGCCGGCATGCGCAAGCGCCTCGCGTTCGCACGCCTGCTGCAAAAGGGCGCTGACCTCGTCCTCCTCGACGAGCCCTACGCCGCCCTCGACCCTGCTGGCGCCTTGCTCGTCGACGGGCTGATCACCGAGCTGCGCGGGCAAGGCGCGTGCCTGCTCGTCTCCACGCATCAGGTCCAGCGCACCGCCGCGCTCTGCGACCACGCCGTCCGGCTGGATGAGGGACGCGTTACGTGGACCGGCCTCGCCAGCGACACCGTCGGCCACCCCTCCGTCGAGCGGGGGCCCACCTGAATGGAGTCCCTTTTCCAGTGCGTCGCCCTCGCCCAGAAAGAGCTGATGGTCCAGTGGCGGACGCGCGCGCGATTCGGGTCGGTGCTGGTGTTCGGGGTGACCTCGCTGCTCGTGTTCTCGTTCGCGGTGGGGCCCGACTCTTCGGCGTTGCAGGCGCATGCTGCGGGTTATCTGTGGCTGGCGTTGCTGCTGATGTCGACGCTCTCGCTCCAGGAGGCGGCGCGACTGGATGTGCAGAACGGGGCGTTGGAGGCGCTGGTCCTGCTGCCGGTGGACGGGCGGGCGCTGTACTACGCGAAGGCGCTCGTCAACACCGTGACGCTCGGGGGCCTCGGCACGCTGCTGATCCCCGTGGTCGTCGCGTTGTACGACGCGCCAGTGAAAGAGGGGGCTTTGTGGCTGATCGCGACGGTATGGCTGGGATCGGCGGCGCTCGTCGCCCCCGGAACGCTCTACGCGGCGCTGACGAGTCGGGCGCGGGCGGGCGATGTGCTGCTTCCGCTCCTGCTTTTTCCGCTCGTCGTCCCGGCGCTGCTCGGCTCCGTCAAGGCGACGGAGGTGGTGATGCTCGGCGATCCGATGGGCCGGCTCGGCTCCTGGCTCGGGCTGGTGCTGGCGTTCGACGTGCTCTACTGGTCGCTCTGCGGGCTGCTGTACCCGCTGCTGCTGGAGGACTGACGCCTTGAAGCTCACCAACGTGCTCGGACTCCTCGGCGTCGCCATGTACCTTTATGGCTGCTACGACGGGCTCTTCATCGCCCCCGCCGACCGCTTCATGGGCGACATCCAGCGCATCATGTATGTGCACGTGCCGTCCGCCTGGACGACGATGGTGTGCTTCACGATCAGCCTGGTGGCGGCGTTGGGGTGGGTCGCGGGGTTGGTGCGCGGGAAGGCGGGCGACGGGCGCTGGGGCTGGGACGACTGGCTGGAGTCGTCGATCGAGGTCGGGGTGATCTTCGGCGGCCTCTTGATCATCCAGGGAATGATCTGGGCAAAGCCGACGTGGGGGGTCTACTGGACGTGGGACCCGCGGCTGACGACGGTGGCGGTGATGGAGCTGATGTTCATCGCCGTGCTTGCGCTGCGGGGGTTTGTCGAGGAGGCGCAGCGGCGGGCGACATGGTCCGCGGTGGTGACGCTGGTGGCCTACGTCAACGTGCCCCTGGTCTACTTCTCCGTGCAATGGTGGTCGTCGCTGCACCAGGCGCAGTCCTCGAGCGACAACGTCGACCCGGCGATGCAATTGCCGCTGGCGATCAACGCTTTTGCGGTGATGTTCATCGCCATCGGCCTGATGGGGCTGCGGGCGCGGCTCGCGGGCCTGACTCGCGTGGCGCTGCTCGCGGACGTAGGGGGTGAGGCGTGAGCGGCGTGATGCAGGGCCACTGGGACGCCGTGATGCTCGCCTACGGGTTGACGACGGCGACGATGTGCGTCTATTTGGGCGTGCTTCTGGCGCGCCTCCGCGCCGCTGAGCGCCCCTCGCGCCCTGGTGACTCCAAGTGACCTCCCGAAAGTGGTTCGCCGCCCTCGCCATCGCCAGCGCGGTGGGTGCGATGGCGTGGGTCGCGTTCGGGAACCTGGGGGAGAACCTCGTCTATTACTGGACGCCGGCGGAGCTGCACCAGCATGGCGACAAGGCCATCGGCGCAACGGTCCGGCTGGGCGGCATGGTCAAGCCGGGCTCGATCGTCCAGCCGACGGCGGGGTCGGACGCGCTCACGTTCGTGGTCACGGACGCGACGGACAGCGTGATAGTGAGAACTACCGAGATTCCACCAGCCATGTTCCGTGAGGGCATCGGCGTGGTCGTCGAAGGGACGGTCGACGCGACGGGCACCTTCCAGTCCAAGCGCCTCATGGTCAAGCACGACAGCTCCTACAAGGCGCCGACGAGCGGGCAGATGCCCGACCAGAAGGCGATGTTCGGCACGTTGTCCGAGGCGGATCCGAAGGCGCCAGGAGCCCCGGACCCTGCCGCGGCGGGCAAACCCTGATGCTCGGCAACCTCGGCATGGGCTTTGTCCTCCTCGCGCTGGTGTGCGCGGGTGCTGGCGCGATCGTGGGGTTTGCGGCTGGAAAGACGGGCAGCGAGGACGGCGTCCGCTGGGCGCGCTGGCTCGGGCTCGGCTTCTGCGCCAGCATGATCGCCGCCACCGTGACGATGGAAACGGCGCTTTTGACGCACGACTTCTCCGTCCGGTACGTCGCCCAGGTCGGCTCGCGCGAGACGCCGACGTACATCACGATCGTGTCGCTGTGGTCGTCGTTGGAGGGCTCCATCCTGTTCTGGGGCTTCGTCCTCGCCGCGTACATCGCCAGCGCCATCGGCCTCACCTTTGACCGCAAGAGCCCCGCCCTCGCCACCGCCATCGCCGTGTGGCTCACCGTCGGCGCCTTCTTCTGCTTCCTCATGGCCGGCCCCGCGAACCCATTTTTGCCATTGGTGAGTCCGGTCCCGTCCGACGGCCCCGGGCCGAACCCGCTGCTGCAGAACCACATCCTCATGGTCGTCCACCCGCCGATGCTGTACCTCGGCTACGTGGGGATGACGATCCCCTTCGGCTTTGCAGTCTCGGCGTTGCTCCGTGGTAGTCTGGGACCGGCCGAGCTGAAGGAGCTCCGAAACGCGCTGATGGTGCCCTGGGGGTTTCTCTCCGTGGGCATCACGCTCGGCGCCTGGTGGGCCTACGAGGTGCTCGGCTGGGGCGGCTATTGGGCGTGGGACCCCGTCGAGAACGCCTCGTTGCTCCCCTGGTTGACGGCGACGGCCGCGCTGCACGCCGCCATGCTCCCGGCACGACGGGGGACGATGAAGGGCTGGACGACGACGTTGGTGCTGGTCAGCTTCTTGTTGACGTTGCTCGGCACGTTCATGACGCGGTCGGGCGTGTTCAACTCGGTGCACAGCTTCAGCCAGTCGGACATCGGGCCGACGTTCCTGGCGTTCATCGCCATTGTCCTCGTGTTTTCGGTGGTGCTCGTCGCCACGCGCATCGACCGGCTGGAGGGCGAGGGCGAGGGCGGTGCGATCATCAGCCGGGAGAGCGCTTTCCTCCTGAACAACCTGTTCTTTGTCGCGTTGACGTTCACGGTTTTTGTCGGGACGACCTACCCACTGCTCGCGGAGGCGATCCGGGGGGTCAAAGTTTCCGTCGGCGAGCCGTACTACAACCAGATGGCGGTGCCGCTTGGCGTCGGCATCCTGTTCCTGATGGGCGTTGGACCGGCGCTTCCGTGGGGTCAGCCGACGCCGGAGCGCATGAAGGCGCTGCTGATGCCGCTCGCAGCAGGCGTTTCGGCGGTCGCGCTTGGGTGGGCGATGGGCGTGCGTAGCGTTTGGCCCTGCGCCGTGCTCCTGTGCGCGGGCTTTGCGGCCACGGTGACGGTGAACGAGCTGATCGGGGCGTTCAGTGTCGGTTTTGGGCGACAGAGCCGGCGAATCGGCGGCTACATCGTCCACGCTGGCATCATCGTCATGCTCGTCTCGGTGGCGATGTCGAGCGCGTATCGCGTGGACCAGGAATTCCACATCTCACAGGGTGAGTCGGTCGACTTTCAGGGCTACAACCTCACGTTCACGAGCGCCGAGACCGTGCAGGAGTCCAACCGCTCGCGCCAGTTCGCCCACGTGGACGTGCGAAAGGACGGCGCGCTCGTCACCACGATGTCCCCGGCCCTCAACGTCTACCCGGGGATGATGGCGCCGATCGGGACGCCGGCCGTCCACACCACCGCCGGGCATGACCTGTACCTCTCGCTGATGTCCATCGAACCCGGGATTATCGGTGTACACGCCTTCCGGACGCCGCTGATGATGTGGCTGTGGGCGGGCGGTGGCATCGTCGCGCTTGGGACCCTGATCTCACTCATGCCTGTGCGGGTGCGGGTCGCTGTCGGCGCAATTCCAGACGAGGCGATCGCCGGGGCCCCGGCCAAGTGAAACGCGGGCCCGTCGTCCTCGCCATCGGCCTGGTCGCGACCGGCGGGCTGGTCGCTGTGCTGGCGAGCGGGTTTCAGCACGATCCCCATGACATCGCCTCCCCGCTCATCAACAAGCCGGCGCCAGACTTTGCCCTGCCGACGCTGGAGCTGGACGGCTCCGGCAAACAGGCGACCGTGAAACTCTCAGAGAAGCGCGGCGAGCCGGTCGTGGTGAATTTCTGGGCCACGTGGTGTGTGCCGTGCCAAGAGGAGAACCCGACGATGATCGCGGTCGCGAAGGAGCTGTCGGGAAAATCAGCGTTCTACGGTGTCATCTACCAGGACAAGCCCGAGGCGATCGACGCGTGGCTGAACCTGCATGGTCGGGGCTACCCCACGCTCATCGACAGCGGCTCGCAGACCGCCATCGCGTACGGTGTCTACGGCGTGCCCGAGACCTTCGTCATCGACAAGAAGGGGATCATCCGCGAGAAGTTCACCGGGGGCGTGAGCTTTGACGGGCTCGCCAGTGTGGTCTCCGCGCTCATCGAGGAGGCAGGGTGATGCTCGTCGCGCTCGCACTCGGCCTCCAGACCGCCCTCGCCGACCCCTCGCCGGACCTTCCCGTTGAGACCTCGCCGGCCGCTGCGCCCCCCCTCGACGCCGCGTCGGGCGCGTCCACCGACCCGACCCCGATTGTCGGCCCACCGGCCGGTCCTCCGCTCACCGGCGAGGCGCTCGCAGCGGCGACCCAAACCATCGCGTCGCTCCTGCGCTGCCCCGTCTGCCAGGGTCTGTCGGTCGCGGACAGCCCGAGTGAGAGCGCCGTGGCCATCAAGCACGAGGTCCAACGACTGGCCGCGAAGGGATATAGTAAGGATCAATGCCTGCTGTACTTTGAGGCGAGCTATGGCGAATTCATCCTGCTGGAGCCCAAGCCTGAGGGTCTGAATTATCTCGTTTGGGCCGCGCCCGCTGGGCTTGTCCTGGTCGGACTTGCCACGGTAGCGTGGATGCGTCTCGGAAACCGACCGAAGAAGGCGGAGGATGCTGCCCCGAAGGGCTGGGTCGCGCCGCCGATCCCGGAACACCTGGCCCCGTACGTCGCGCTTGTGTACGCGTCCGTGGGCGCGCCGCCGGCTGACGGGCGGACCGCATGAACCTCCCCACCGACTGGACCCCCGGCGCGATCGCGCTGGGCGTTGCCACGACGATCGGCATCTTCGCGGCGTTGCGCCTGCGTGGCTCGGGCGGCAAGGCAGCGCCGGGCCCGGCGGCGGACGAGCGCCTTGCCGATCTCCACCGTCAGCGCGACGCCCAGTACGAGCAGATCCGGGCATTGGACGCGGATCCCAACTGGCGGGCGGACGACAAGGCAGCGGAGCGTCACCGGCTGGTGCTCGACGCCGCGCGAACCTTGCACGCCCTGGCCACAACCGCTGCGCCCGTCGCCCCATCCACGACGCCCCCGAGCCGGTCCAACCCGTGGGTGAGCGCCGTCGTCGGCCTCTCCGCAGGTGTCTTCGGGGCGCTCCTCGTACTCGGGATCCAGGACTACACCAAGGAAAAGCCGGCGATGGACGCGCCGATGGGAGGCGGCGGGCCGATGGCAGGCGCCGGGGCGACGGGCGGAGGCACGCCGATGGACGACAACGCCGCCGAGATCGCCGCCGCGAAAGCTGCTGCTGACGCCGCACCGGACGACGCGCACGCCCAGCTCGTCTACGCTCGCACGCTGCTCGACGGCAACGACGTGAAGGGCGCCTTTGACGCAACGCAAAAGGTCACCACCAAGGACCCGGACAACGCGGACGCCCGCACGCTTCAGGCGGTCATCCTGCTCCAGATCGGCGACGAGAAGATGGCGACGAGCCTGCTCGACAAGGTCATCGCCATGCACCCCGACGCCGTCGAGGCCCTCGGCTACCGCGGCGCCGTCTACCTGAACGATGGCGACAAGGACAACGCCATCGCCATGTGGCAGAAGGTCATCGCGCTTGATCCCGGTCAGAAGTCGGCCGTCGAGCCGCTCATTGAAATGGCGAAGTCTGGCAAGAACCCGTTCGGCAAGGGCCCGGTGGTGGGCGGTGCCACCGGTTCGGCACCTGCGGGCGGTGCCGGTCCGATGAGCGGGGGCCCAATGAGCGGCGGCCCGATGAGCGGCGGAGATGCTGCGCCGACGGCGTCGGACATCAGCGGGACCATCACCTGCCCCTCCTGTGCGAACGCGCCGATGCTGTTTGTCTACCTCCGCCCCGCCGGCCAGACCGCGGGACCGCCCGCCGCCGTGCGCGTGTACAAGAGCCCCAGCTTCCCCCTTGACTTCCGTCTCGGCCCGGCCAATTCCCCGATGGGCGGCGCATTCCCGGACGATGGCACGCTCACCGTACGCGTGGACCTCGACGGCAACCCGACGACCCACGACGCCGGCGCGCCGGAAGGCACGTTGGAGCATGTGAAGCCGGGGCAGTCGGGGATCGCGCTCGGGCTTGCGCCGTAGCGCGCGTTCACCCCACCCAGACGCCCGCCTCCTCCCCCGCCAGAACCCGAGCTACTTCCCCGATCTCCGCCGCGTCACCACACCCGTGCCGCGCAAACGTCGCCACGACGGTGTCGACGACATCCGGAGCGCAGGCGACGAGCAGGCCGCCGCTGGTCTGCGGGTCGCAGAGCATGGCCAGGTCAACGTCATCGAGGCAAGGCCCCGTCGTCAGCGCGCCCCCGAAACTTGCGCGGTTGCGGCGCGAAGCGCCCGTGACGTAGCCAGCAGCGGCGAGCGCCCGTGCGCCCGACAGCCGAGGAACACGCTCCCAGGCGATTCGCGCCCGGACCCCGGACCCGCGCGCCATCCCAAGCGCGTGCCCGGCGAGCCCGAACCCCGTGACGTCGGTCATGGCATGCACACCGTCCAGCTCGGCGAGGTCGGGGCCTGCGGTGTTGAGGCGCGTGGTCGCGGCGATGAGCAGCTCGTAGCCCCGCCCATCCAGCGCGCCCTTCTTGAGCGCCGCAGCGAGGATGCCGACGCCGAGCGCCTTTCCGAGGACGAGGCGGTCGCCCGGCCGAGCGCTGGCGTTCCGGCGCACGCGATCCGGATGGACCAGGCCGATGGCGACGAGCCCGTAGATCGGCTCGACCGAGTCGATGGTATGTCCGCCTGCGATCGGGATCCCGGCCTCGCGGCAGATCGCTGCGCCGCCTTCGAGGATGCGCGCGATCGTGGCGGCGGGCAGGACCGCCGTCGGCATGGCGACGAGCGCGAGAGCGAGGATGGGGCGCCCTCCCATCGCGTACACGTCACTGAGCGCGTTCGCCGCTGCAATTCGCCCGAAGTCGAAAGGATCGTCGACGATTGGCATGAAGAAGTCGGTCGTCGCGATGAGCGCTTGCGCATCGTTGAGGCGGTAGACCGCGGCATCGTCGCCGGTCTCGGTGCCGACCAGGAGCTCGGGCGGTGCCGGAAAGGACGGCACGCGACGCAGGAGATCCTTCAGGATCGCCGGAGATAACTTGCAGCCGCAGCCCCCGCCGTGCGAGAGGGACGTCAGCCTTGGGATGGGGTCGGGCACGCCAATCTCATAGGCACCGCCGTGAGCGCCGGATGTCCGCCCGCCGACGGATGCCGTTCATCTGGTCGCGGCGTGAACCTCGGACACGTTCGTCTCCACACCCGATGTCTGGAACCAGTGCACCAGAAACCCAGGGACGCTCCCGCCGGCCGAATATTCCAACTGGTGCGAAACATCGACGCCACCGCGAGAATCCGCCTTCACCTGCCAGTATCCGTCCGACCGCGCGACGCGCACATCCCCGTCCGTAACCGCCAGCGCCTCATTCGACGCTGTCGTCCAACCATAGCGATCCGCGCCGTCGACGACCGTGTGGTTCATCCAAAGCAACACTTCACGGTCCGAGATGCCCTTGGAGCGCTGGAGCTGATACACAAGCTGCTTGTCCCCGTCCGTCCGGCGGATCTGGCTGGTGACGATGACGGTGAACACGTCGGCGTGCTTCTCGGGGTTGCTTATCACCGCGCGAAACTTGTCCAGCGTGACGTCGGGCCAGTAGCACTCGGCATGGACGGGGACGACGCCGTCGGACATCGCGGGACCGAGGGAGATCTCGCAGCCGTCGTAGCCTGCGGTGTTGACGGTGTAGCCGGACGGCGCTGCGAACGCCTGGGAGACAAGAACAGGGGCGACGAGGGCGAGGAGCATGAGAACCTCAGGATTTGGCGGGGATGAAAGACATGGCACGCTCGGCCATCGCGGTGATGGAGAGCGACGGGTTGACGCCGGGATTCGCGGAGATGGCCGAGCCGTCACAAACATAGAGGCCGGGGTAGCCGTGGACCTCGTGCCGCTCGTTGATGACACCGTCCGCCGCAGTCGCGCCGATGCAGGCGCCGCCGAGGATGTGCGCCGTTGACGGGATCCCAAGCGCTGTCTCGCTGACGAGGCTGGCGGGCGTGCCACCGACCTTCTCGGCGAAGCGATTGGCGATGTCCGTGGCCTCGGGGATGAAGGCCACGGGCGCCTTTGCGTCGGCGAGGTCGCTGGTCAGGCCCTTTGCAAAGCCGGTGAGCGGGCTACGACCACGACGGAACGTGAGCGTGCCCTCCAACGTCCTCATGTACAGCATGATTTGCGTGTACTTCGCCCAGTCGGGCACAAAGTAGAGGCGCAACAGTGAGAGCGGGTGCCGGATCATCGTCATCAGCACGCTGGCTAGGCGATAGAAGCCGTTCGCGCCGGGTGCGTGCGGGGCCATGAAGAGCCGGAAGAAGCCCGATCCCTTCGCATACCGGACGTTCTCGACGTGCGAGTGCTCGTCGGTATGGTAGATGGAGGTGATGGCGACGCCGGTGGAGTAGTCCACGTCGCGGCGCTCGCTGGTCACGCCGATCAGGCTCTCAGAGTTTGTGCGGATGAATTGGCCGGTGCGCTCCGAGAGCTTCGGCAAGCCCGTCGGCTCCACCTTCATCGCCAGCAGCAGGTCCACGGTACCGAGCACGCCGCCGGCCATTACGACCTTGTCGGCCGTCCACGTACGCTTCTCACCCCCGAACCAGCTCTTCTCGACCGTCGCCTCGACCGCGTAGCCACCCTCCGCGCGCGGACGCACGGCGCCCACCTCGGTCTCGGCCGCGATGGTCAAGCCCAGGTTCTCGGCGAGGTAGAGATAATTCTTGTCGAGCGTGTTCTTCGCGCCGAACCGGCACCCGGTCATGCAACCGCCACAGTGGTTGCACCCGACCCGGTCCGGGCCCTTGCCACCAAAGTACGGATCGGGGACGGTTTTGCCGGGCTCGCCGAAGAACACGGCGACGTCCGTGGGTTCAAAATGTTCCTCGCGCCCCATGTCCTTGGCGATCGCCTGCAGCACCTTGTCGCCCGGTGTAACGCCGGGAAAGCGCACGGCGCCGAGCATGCGCTTGGCGGTGTCGTAGTGGGGCGCCAGCTCCGTCTGCCAACCGGCGAGGCCCGCCCAGGAGCCCGAGGTGAAGAACTCAGACTTGGGCACCGGCAACGTGTTCGCGTAGACCAGCGAGCCGCCGCCAACGCCGACGCCCGAGAACACGGTGATGTGCCGCAGAAAAGTCATCTTGAAGATGCCGCGAAAGCCGATCGCCGGCATCCACAGCCAGTCCTTCAGGTTCCAGTTGCTCTTCGGAAAGTCGCTGGCGGCAAAGCGCCGCCCCTTCTCGATCATCAGCACGCGGTAGCCCTTCTCGCAGAGGCGCAGCCCGGAGACGCTCCCGCCGAAGCCGGAACCGACGATGATGTAGTCGTAGTGGGAGCCGGACGCGGGTGGGACGGCGGACGGGCGGGCGGGAGTGGCGTCGGGGGAAGGCGCAGTTTCGGACATCGGGGCGGCGTATCAAGGAACGACGGGGCCGCGCGACTGACCTCCGCCGAATACACCCATCGAGACCGTGGCAATCCTCAACCTCCTACTCCTCGCCGCTTGCGCGCCGCCATCGGTCACGCTCCACGTGCGCCTGCCGACAGTCACCACCGCGATCCGGGTCCCGCTGTCGGCGTACATCTGGCACGACAAGGACGAGGGCTGCGACCCGTGGATCCTCAACCGGCACGACCGGCTCGCGATCCTCGAGGTTCGGGGAGACGGGGCGAGCTTTGGGGGCGTCGAGATCCCGTTTCCGTCGCCGGTCGAATTCGAGACCGCGAATCACGCGATCGTCGGGGTGATGGGACCGATGGCGGACGCTCAGGCGGCCTGGGCGGAGCGCTGTGGCGGGGAGACGAGCTACCTGATCGCGGTGGACGCGTCGGCGCCGTCAACGTTGCTCATCCTGCCCAACCGCGTGCAGGCCGGCCTTGCAGGGGTGCTGGTCGACGACGAGGGCGCTCAGGCGGGCGCGGACGCACCGCCGGGGGTCGAGGAGCGGATGGTCGAACTGGAGTGGGAAGACGGTGGCCTGACCCTGCGGACGCCAAAACGAGCAGTGCCCGGGACGGAGCCGCTCCAGGACGTGCGGCACTTCCGAAGGCCCCTGGTGGGCTGCGCAGTTTTCGCGGTGACCCAACCGGCGACCGTGGAGACCTTCACGCACACCTGGGACGAGCTGCGGGGTCGGGGTGTTCGACGCGTCGATCTCGCGTTCTCGGAGGAGGAGAAAAAGGCCCTGCCTCCGCCAGCACCTGATCTCCCCGGCGTGACGCTCTCGCCAAGCGATACCGTCGCACTGCTCCCCGAGTACTCAATCCCGGGGTATGAGAAAGGCGGGACGATTCGTTGCGGAACCGACGAGTGGTCGGACCGTCCAGTCCCAAACATCGAATGCGACTGCATGCAGTACGAGTCGTCCGACGACGACCCGCCGCGAACCCTTGACGACGCCCTACGCGAGATCACTGGGCCGCCGCCTCCGTAGGCCAAGCGCGAGTCCAACCCCCACAACCGCCCAGATCCCGCTGCCCTCCCCTCCCCCGCCGCTCGCACACCCCCACCCCTCCGCCTTCTCACTGACCCCGTCACAATTATCATCGCGGCCGTTGGTCTGTTCCATCGCGGCTGGGTGCACCGAGGCGTCGTTGTCGTTGCAGTCGCCCTGCTGCTCGGTCCAGCCGTCGTGGTCGTCGTCGTAGGCGGCGGTGTGATCGTCGACGATGCCGTCGCAGTCTTGATCGACGTTGTCGATGACCTCGGGCGCGCCGGGGTACACGTCTGCGCGCGCGTCGTCGCAGTCGCCCTGGTTCTCAGAGTAGCCGTCCCCGTCGTCGTCGTAGGCGACCGTGTGATCGTCGACGATGCCGTTGCAGTCATTGTCGAGGCCGTCCGGCAGCTCGGGCGCGGTTGGGTAGACGCTGGCGTTGCCGTCGTGACAATCACCCTGCTCCTCGGTGTAACCGTCGTGATCGTCGTCGAACGCCTCGGTCTTGTCGTCGACGAGGCCGTTGCAGTCGTTGTCGAGGCCGTCCTCGATCTCTGTCGCCATCGGGTTGGTGATGAATCGGGTGTCGTCACAGTCGCCCTTCGCCTCGGTCCAACCATCGCCGTCGTCATCATAGACGATGGTGTGATCGTCGACGATGCCGTTGCAGTCGTTGTCCGCGCCATCGGGGACCTCTACGGCGCCGGGAAAAGTGTTGCGGTCGCTGTCGTCGCAATCGCCCTGATCCTCAGAGAATCCGTCGTGGTCGTCGTCGGACGCGCTTGTGCCCTCGTCAATCACGCCGTTGCAGTTGTCATCGAGCCCGTTGACGATCTCTGTGGCACCGGGGTGGATGGTCGCGACGTGGTCGTTGCAATCCCCGGCGGCGTCGGTCCAGCCGTCGCCGTCGTCGTCGACAGCCGTGGTGCCCTCGTCGACGATGCCGTCGCAATCGTCATCCTCGCCGTTCGGGAGCTCGGGCGCGTCGGGGTAGATCCAGGCGTTGGCGTCGTCACAATCGCCCTCGTACTCGGTCCAGCCGTCGCGATCGTCGTCGTAGACGTTGGTATGGTCGTCCACCTTGCCGTTGCAGTCATTGTCAAGGCCGTCCTCGGTCTCGGTTGCATAGGGGTGGATGGCGGGGTCGTTGTCGTCACAGTCGCCCTGACAGGTGGAGTAGCCGTCGGCGTCGGCATCGTAGCCCTCGTCGATGACGCCGTCACAGTTGTCGTCGATGCCGTCGCAGAGCTCAAAGGCGCCCGGATAGGCGAGGTTGTAGGTGTCGTTGCAATCGGTGCTGTCCGCGACCCAACCGGCGGGTTGGGTGCAGGCATTCTCAGTCGTCGCAGGGTCCCCATACCCGTCGCCGTCTGCGTCGCGGTACCAGGTGAGCGCATCGGCCGCGGTGCTCTCGTCGACGACGCCGTCGCAATTGTCGTCCTTGCCATTGCATAGCTCGGTGGCACCCGGGTGGACATTGGGGTCGGAGTCGTTGCAGTCATCGGACGAGTACCCGTCCCCGTCGCTGTCCCCGCCGATGACGACACAGCCGCCACCCGGGTAATAATGTCCGATCATCCAGCAATGGTCCTCTCCGGCCTCCGCCCATCGCTCGGTCCCCCACTGGCACATGCCTCGCCCATGCCCGTTCACCGCCTGCCCGCTGCAGACCGGGTCGTCCACGCCGTCCGCTGTCGGATCCCCGTTCTCCGCCGAGTATTCCGCGTAGACCAGGCTCGTTCCGTTGACGGCGTACTCTGCCGTCGTCGCCGCGACAGCCGCGTCGCTCGATGCAAAGGTTGTCTCGTCATAGACCTGGCAGGAGGTCGTGTCACAGATGTCAGCGCAGTCGTACTTTCCACCTGCGTTTACCCACCATGCGGCGTAGCTCCGGATCGCGTCAGCGCCTGCTTCCAGCGATTCCGTGTCCCACGACGAGATCCACTCATGCGGGAGGACGCCCCTTACATAGGTCTCAAAGTCAATGACGTCGACCGGACCATCGCAGGACCCGGCCGCGCCCATGCTGGACCGCCAGACGCGGATGGTGTCCGGCGGGGTGAAGTCGTAGGAGGAGGGCGGGGCGACGGGCGAACTTCCCGAGTAGACGGCGTTGATCAACCGCATGTCGTCGAGTGAGGGCGGGGGCTGGCCTTCGGCGATGAGGTCGAGGGCCCAACGCGCGGCGGGTGTGAGGTCGCCGGGCTCTTGTGTAGGGACCGAGGGTGCCGAGGTGTCATCACCGGGGACGGGGGCGCAGGCGGCTGACAAGACCAGCCCCAGAAGGAGCGCGGGGGATCGGGAGCGGGCGAAGGAGGAGGGCAACGAACGCAGTTTACCCCAGCGGGGCGAGCGCGTGGGTCGGGGCGCCGAATCGCGCGCCAATTTCGGGTTGCATTGCTCAATTGCTGATCACCGCCGGCCGACCGGCACCGCCGCGAGGGCGGATTCGGCCGCCACCGGTCTGGTCGACCTGGCCACGGCGGGAAGTGGACGTTCAGCGCCTGCCCAACAAGGGCGCCGTTCGACAGAGCCGGACTGCCTGACTTGCCTCAAAAGTCGCGTCCTTGCTCCTGAACCGGGTCAAATGTCGGACGGTTGGGCCGAGACCGGCAACGACGCGCTCGACGCGCAGACCCACAGCGCACTGCCATCGAACTTCCGGCGTTGGTTGGTTGAGGTTCCGCCGGAGGGCGCGAAGTTTGAGCCGGAGCCGCCTCGCGCGGTCTCGCCCGCGACATTTGACTCCCGTCAGGATCGGAGACGCGACATTTGGGGCTGGTCTGCCCCCCGCGTTGCTCGCTGAGGAGTCGGTGCGGTACGGCGCGTAGCGATAGTATTTCGGGCGATCATCGAGGCGAACGTGGAGCCAGGGCACGCCCGCGCCCGCGGTGCTGATCCAGACCGGACGGTCCGACAGCCGCGCCTGCGCTTGCAGCCCAACCTCGACCCAAAGGGCATGCCTGGCGACTTCGGGGGGCCGTCCGGAGGAAGGCGGCGAGGTGGGAGTAGTCCGCGATCGGCACGAGCAATCGCCCGAACAGGCCGGAGACGAGCCCCCCGGCCCTGGCCGGCTCCGCGGGACAAACCAACGTCGCGTCGCCGCCGAGGCTGGTGAACGCCACCGCCCCCTGGCCCCCATAGGCGCTAACTTACTTGACACGTCAAGAGTTCCGGGTGAGTCTGCGGCTTGCAATCCGCCCGCCGCCGCCACGCCTCGACCG
>CAIMSU010000318.1 GCA_903844155.1 uncultured Pseudomonadota bacterium
CGCGCCCGACGCGGAGCCGCCGGCCGGAGCACTGCGACGGCGAACGCCGACAAGGCGTTCAGGCGGCGTAGCCCGCCCACGGAGGACGCCCGCAAAGGGCGGCCGCGAGAGGGGTGTGCCGAGCGCCGGGATCGGCGGGCCGATCACGGACACTCCGCCGTCCCGCTACAATCCGGATCGTCGCAGTCCGTCAAGCCGTCGCTGTCGTTGTCGGTCCCATCGGCGCAGTCGGTCTCAGGTCCCGGAAGGCACGCGGTGTCCGTCCCACAGTCGGGATCGTCACAGTCGACAAACCCGTCGCCATCGTTGTCGACACCGTCGCCACAATCGGTCTCGGGGGCGGCGAGGCAGGCGGCGTCCGGGCCGCAGTCCGGGTCGGCACAGTCGATGAGCCCGTCACCGTCGTTGTCGAGGCCGTCCGTACAGTCGATCTCGGCGCAGGCGGGGTCGGCGCTGCACTCGGGATCGGCGCAATCGGTCAGACCGTCGCCATCGTTGTCGACACCGTCGGTGCAGCTCACCTCGGCGCAGGCTGGGTCGCTGCCACAGTCGGGGTCGGAACAGTCGGTCAGGCCATCGGCGTCGTTGTCGACGCCGTCGGTGCAGGCAAGCTCGGCGTAACAGGCCGGGTCGTCGTGGCAGTCGGGGTCGGTGCAGTCGATCTCTCCGTCGCCATCGTTGTCGACCCCGTCGGTGCAGTCGGTCTCCAGAGGTGGCAAGCAGGCATACGACGCCGCGCAGTCGGGATCGTCGCAGTCGATGAACCCGTCGCTGTCGTTGTCGAGGCCGTCGATGCAGGCGGTCTCCGGGACGGCCGCACACTGGGGCGTGCCCGAGCAGTCCGCATCGTTGCAGTCGGTCTCCCCGTCATTGTCGTTGTCGACGCCGTCGTCGCACACGGCCTCCGTGCCATCGGTCGAACACTCCGGCGTCCCCACACAGTCCACGTCCGCGCAATCGATCATGCCGTCGCCGTCGTTGTCGAGGCCGTCGGCGCACGCCGTCTCCGGAATGGCGCAGGCCGGGTCGGTCACGCAGTCGGGGTCCGCACAGTCGACGTGGCCGTCCTGGTCGTTGTCGACGCCGTCGGTGCAGTTGGCCTCGTGCGCGGGCACGACGCACCCCTCGGCGTCCGCACAGCCATCGTCGGCACAGTCGATGAGGCCGTCGCCATCGTCGTCGACGCCATTGGTGCAGTCCTTCGCCATGGCACTTTCGAGGTGCCAGAACGGGCCAGTGTCGACGGCGTTTCCGCTGTCGGCGGGACTGGAGTCTGCTGCGGCCGAGTCAGGGACGCCGGACTCCGCGGCGGGCGTGGATGTGCAGCCCGACGCCATCATCGCGAAAACCAGCGCAACCGAAAGGCCGAGCAAGGGGAAGCGAGGACGCGCGCGATCACCGGGCATGAAGCATCGTAGCACCGCCAGGGGCCAGACGGCGGACGGGGTGGAGGGAGCGCAGAGCGCAGCGACGAGTCGTCCCGTACAGGAAGATGCCAGTAGACGAAATCAAAATCATCCCGGTCGGGAATAATCGCCGCGCAAGACATGCTATCGTCCCGTACAGGAAGATCCGATGCCCCCCGCCACCCCTGGCCTGCGCGCCACCCAGGTCCACACCCCGGCCGATCTCGGCTCAGTCATCCGCACGTCGCGCAAGGAACAAGGCGTCGACCAGTTGACGGCTGCGGGGCTCTCCGGCGTTGGGCCAAGATTTCTTGGCGAGCTGGAGCGCGGCAAGGAGACGCTGAGGCTCGCGCTGGTCCTTCGCGTGCTGGAGCGCCTCGGGCTCGACGTCTGGATCGTGCCGCGCGGCGAACGGCCTCCGGAATGACGGGGGAGCTGGAGGTACGGTTCGAGGACGGGTTGGTCGGGCTCATCACCGCAGATCCCGAATTCCGCCTCACCTACGCCGCTGAATGGCTGGCTCGCGCAACCGCGTTCCCAATCTCCGTGAGCCTGCCGCTGCGCAGTGAACCCTGGGGCGGGCCGGTCGCAGCGGCCTGGTTCGGGAACCTGTTGCCAGAGGGCGCGGCGCGACAGGCTGTCTGCGGGCGCCTCGGGATCTCGGACGACAATGATCTCGCCCTGCTGCGGGCAATTGGCGGGGAGTGCGCTGGCGCGCTCACGATCATCGATCCGCGCGCATCGCCATCGCTCACGACCGACGGGGCTAAACCCGAGGAATTGGACGGCCGCGCCCTCTCCGCCGTGGTCGCGAGCGGCGCTGCACCCCTGCTGATCGGCGGCCCAGGCCTACGGCTCTCGCTCGCCGGGGCCCAGAACAAGCTCCCCGTCACGCTCGTCGACGGTCGAGTCTGTCTCCCCAGCGCCGGCGCAGCCAGCACGCACCTGCTGAAGTTGCCGCACCCACGATTCGCTCACCTGCCGATCAACGAGGCGTTCGTCATGGGGCTGGCCGCTCACATCGGCCTTGACGTGGCACACGTCCAGGTGTTCACCGGCACCACGCCGCCGAGCCTGCTCGTCGAGCGCTACGACCGCGTCGTCGCCGCTCCCAACGCCGGTGTGCGTCGTCTGCACCAGGAGGACTTCTGCCAGGCGACAGGCCGATCAGCGGGCCGCAAGTACGAACAGGAGGGCGGACCGTCGCTCGCCGAGGGTGTGTCGCTCGTCGCCCGGCACACCACAAGGCCGCTGCCGGACGTGAGGCGCCTCCTCGAATGGCAGGCGTTCAACCTCATCGTCGGCAATTGCGATGGACACGGCAAGAACCTGTCGTTGCTGCGCGAGGGCGGCGGGCTCCGGCTCGCACCGTTCTACGATCTACTGTCCACACGGCAATACCGGGTCCTGGACCGAAACCTCGCGATGTCGGTCGGCGGTCGCCGCGACCCCGACGTCGTCCACCGCGCCCAATGGCAGGCCCTTGCCCGCGACGCCTCCTTCGCCGAGCGATTCGTCCTCGATCTCGTCGGCGCAACGGTTCATCGGGTCATGGACGGACTCTCGGCGTGGACCGAGGCGTTCAGCGCGACGAACGGGCGCCAGGCGATCATTCCCACACTGCCAAGGTGGATCGCGAAGAACGCCATGGCGGCGGGGCGACGCGCGCAGGGATGACCGGCTCATCCCCCCACCAGAACCCGCCCCTCGCCCGTCCCCAACGTCACGCTCGTCACCGCCCCAAGCTCCGGGTCCAAATACGTCCCGCCAAGCTCCACCGTCGCGCCGTCGCTCGTCGACGGGTTCACGACCACGATCCCGCCCGAGTACCTTCGCACCCACACGACGCCGTCCAGCACGGCATCCTCGACGGGCAGGCCGATGTCCGGACCCCATTCGGCGCTGTACGGGTCGCCGCTGCCCTCGTAGTAGCCCCACGAGGTATCGCTGACCCCGTCCCACGCCAAAAGCCAGCTTGCTCGCCCGTAGCGCTCGCCCGCGACCGCGCCCTCAGCGCCCGGGCCGTAGGTGAGCGCGTAGTACGCGACGCCCGCGGACTGCGCTGCCGTCATCGTGTCGAACGTCGCCTGCCAGTCGACGCCGACGAAGTTGGCCGAGTCGTCCCAGCGCATCCAGTATTCCCGCATCCACGCCGAGATGTAGGGGAGCATCGCCTCGGATTGCGCGAGCATCGTGGCGTCCCAGGGGTTCATGCCGATGTTTGGGGCGACGAGCAGACCCGCGGACTTCAGGGTTGGCCCGACCGCGGCGACGAACCCAACGGTCGCGTCACCGTAGGCCTCGTCCGTCGGATATTCGGCGATGGACGTGCCAAGGGAGCCGAGGCAGTGACCGGGGAAGGTGTTGGTGTCATCCATCATCACACCATCGAAACCGTCGGCGGTCACGCGCGCCTGCACGTCGGCGCGCCAGCGCGCGCGGTAGTCGTCGTTCCCGACGTTGGCGGCCCAGACCCCGGCGTAGTCGCAGAACTTCAGGCGGTTCCCGGCGGCGTCGTGGAGAAACCAGGATTCGGCGGCTTCATCGGTGCGAACGCCGGTGGAGGGGTGGGCGTCGCCGTCAGCCCGCATCCCGCCGACCTTCTGATACGCGAGGATGAGGGCGTCGGGATTCACGGCCCGGATCGCCGGGAGCAGCGTGTACATCGACTCCTGCAGCAGGATCACGTTGTACTCGCCGGCGCCCGTCGCCGTCGGCACGGTCGCGTCGTCCCAGGACTGGGCGACGAGGAGGCCGCGGGGACCGGCGAGGTCGATGCCGCTGTCGCCGGGAGCGGAGTCAGACCCGGCACTATCGGACGTGGCGCCCACGTGCGAGCCGTCTGGCGCCTCGCTCACACCCTTCGCGGTGCAGCCGAAGAGCACCCCGAGGAGCCCGAGCGCGAGCACGCCGCCCGCTACTGGACGGTGCGCGCGGACGTGATGACGCTCATCTCGCCAAGATCGACCGCGCCGCTGGAGATCCAGTCGTTGTACGCGCCGTCTGTCGTCTGGACGGCGGTGACCTCGACCGTCGCCGTGGCCTTGCCGAACGTCGAGAACGCCGCCGGCAACGTGCCGGTCCAGGCACCGCTCGGGACGAACAGGTCGTAGACGTGGTGGTGGCTGTCCGTGAACCGCACGCGGACGATGGCGGCAGCGGTGTCCGTGGTGACACCGAGCGCGCTCGTCGCCGGGTCCCAGGCGTCGATCGACGCGATGGCCTGAAAGGGCGGCAGGGTGATGCTGCCGTCCGCCGCGACGGAGGCGAAGCTCGACGCCGACTGGCCGCCCGAGCCGATGCCACCGACCTCGGCGAACGCCATCACGCCGCTGTCGACCGTGTCGAGGACGGAGCCCGAAGGCACCGTTTCGACGTTGGCGGTGCTCGTCCCGGTGGTGAGCCCGGTGACCATCCAGCCGTCGTTCACGTCCTCATCCGCCGCGAACACAAGCATGCTCTCGTCGCCATGAAAACCGATGGACAAGGCGGGGAGCGTGACGGAGAGCGTGTCCGAGAAGGGCGTGGCCGGCGCGATGTCCAGCTCGCTCTGGGTCGCGGCCACGGCGGTCGCGCCGGTCGCGTAGCCCCACGCCATGTTCGGCATGTTCGCGATCATCAGGTTGAGCGCGTCGGCGGTGCTCGTCGTGCCGCTCGACACGTCCGAGTCCTTGATCGGCCCGGCGAAGCCCCAGCTTCCGGCGTTTCCAGGCCAGGCGTTGCAGTAGTAGTCCTCGGCGCTCCCCTCGATGATGAGGTTGGACGGCAGGCTGACGGTCACGCCGAAGACGGTCACGTCGCGCTTGTCGCTGAACAGGTCGTCCGTCGTCAGGAGCGCGAGCGGCCGGGTCTGGCTGGGGACGACGACGCCGACGGCCATCTCGTCGAAGGCGGGTGCGGTGACGCCGGTGAAGTCGACGTTGCCGTGCAACGTGGCGTCGTTGCTGCCGAGGTCCTGCGGCCAGAGGTACATCGCGACGCTGCGGGAGGTGACCGCAGCGTACGAGACGATGGCGTAGGTGTCATCGACGTAGGCGGTGACGTTGGCGGGGCCGCCATCGGGGACGGGGGCAGTTGCCAGGCCGGTCGCGTCCGTGCGCGCGGTGCCGACGTCCGTCTTGACCTTCGCGCCCTCGATCGGCAGGCCGGTCGACGCGTCGTAGACCATGACGATCATCGCGTTGTCGTCGAGCACCTGCACCGTGACGGGCGTGTCGATGCTGCCGAGGACGGCGTGCAGCGTCGTAGAGCCGACGGCCAGACCGGTGACGAGGCCGGTCGCGTCCACGCTTGCGATGGTACCGTCGTCGACGGACCAGGTGGGGACGACGTCCGTGCGCGTGCCGTCGGTCGCGGTTGACACTGCGCGTTCCGTCCAGGTCGCGCCGACGTCGACGGTGATGGAGGCCGGGTACACGTCGAGGGTCGCGGCCGGGGCGGTGCCGGTGTCGCCCGAATCCGCGGTGCCGGAGTCGGCGGGTGCTGAGTCGTGATGTGTGTCGTGGTCGGTGTCGTGGTCGGTGTCGTGGTCGCTGTCAGCCGAGTCGGTCGAGTCGATGACCTGCGAGGTGTCGTGCGAGGCGTACCCGGTGTCGCCGCCGCTGTCGGCCGCCTTGTAGGCGTTGGAGCAGGCGCCGAGGAGCACGAACGCGACGGGCATCGAGAAGGACAGGAGAGAACGGGTCATTTGGCAGTCTCGGAGGAGTGGGATGGGACCGTCAGGGCACCGTGAAGCGTGCGAAGAACGGCGCGACTACCTCGCCGGTGGGCGTTGCGCACGTCCCATCCACGGTGAGCGCGTAACTGTACCCGGTGTGCAGCGGAATGTCGTGGTCTAATTTGAGCTTCTGGTCGGCCGAGCTCCACGCCGGGGTCGTCTGGACGGCGGATACGACCTCGTCCCGGTCGTTCACGACCGAGAGCGTGGTCGCCTGCGCGCACGCGTCCTCGCCCGCCGCCTCGGAGAACCGCACCTCGGGCACGGCGACCTCGACGACATCGGCCTCGCCGTCGACCGGCGTCGATCCCAGGACGTGAAACCCGCCGCTGTCCAACGTCGGCTCCTTCACGCACGCGAGTGCGACAAGCAGCATCATCACCACGTCTCGCTCGTGAACCGCGTGCCGAGCACCCAGCTCGCCTCGTCGCTGCTGACCGGCTGCCCGTCAGCCGCGCACGGGGTGGTCCGCTTGTCCTGCGGCGCCTGCACCCACGCCGTCCCGACATCAAAAACAACCGGTCCGACCCCGCCGATCACCGCCCCGGACGTGTCCGTGAAGTCCAGCGTCACGGTGGTCGCGACATCCGCCGGCAACCCGGCGAACATCACGCGACCATTGCCAGCCCCCTCGCTGAGCAGCCCCGCGCCCTCGACGCACATGTCGATGGTCTGCGCGTCGTTCGGCACCGCGCCGACGACGTCCAGCTGCAGATCGATCGGCGAGTAGGTGATGCTCGCGCACCCCGTCAGGCCGCCGAAAACCGCCGCCAGCGCACCCCCCGGTCGCCCGCCTCGCACGATCAGCTCCCGCCGCCCGTATCCCAGTTGTAATCGGACAACTTCCACGGCTGCGTGAAGCCGGTGGTCTGCAGCCACGCCTCACCGTATCGGGCCACGAGCCAGTAATCCCCGGCGAACAGCGGGCCCTTCGTGTTGTCACCGTCGCCATCGTCGATGGTGATGTGCGCGCAGCCGGTCCAGGACAAGCCGCCCCACAGCACCGGGCAATCTTCCGGGCCCACGTAGGTGCCCGTGAACGTCGTTCCGCCGGTCGTCGTCGTGACGGCGTCGCCGCTCACCATGTCCGCGTTCACCACGTCGATGGGCGGATCGTAGACGGTGAAGTCGGCCGTGCCCTCGGCGTATGCCTCGATGCGCACGGGCTGGTTGGATCGGACGGACCACTTCACCGCGTAGAGCAACGTGCCGTCATCCTTGGAGTATTCGAGGGTGTAGGTGACGCGCGTGTCGGACGCGGTCTCGACCGGCTGGACCTCGTGGGTGAGCATGTGCCAGGTGACGTTGGTCGAGTCGTCGTTCACATACTCGGCGTCGCGGCTGCCGTCGGACGGGAAGAAATCGGCCATCACCGTACCATTCCAGGAATCGGTGGGCGGGCCGCCGCAGCCGGCGAGGAGGGCGAGGGCGACGGGAATAGCGACCGGGAACAAACGCATGGGACGCTCGGTGCGAAGGGTTCGCTGGGAGATACCACCGGAAGGCGGCGATTGGCAAGGGGAGAGCAGGCCGCCAGCCCCGAAGGGCCGACGACGCCTGGGATCACATGCCCGGGGGCGGGAGGATCGGCGGCCGATCGTTGGCTTTCTCGCGGCGTTGAACCTCGACTTCACCGATGAGCAGGCTCGGGGACGACGCGCTGACAGGCACCCAGCCGCTCTCTGCCCCGCAAACGCCGTTGAACACGTCCACGTCGTCACCCGCGGCCATGATCCGCTCAAACGTCGTCAATGGCGTGCCGATGAGGTCGACGCCGCGCACCAATTCGTCCGGTCGCCCGTCCGGGTACACCCGCCAGACGACGACGGGCTGCACCGCAAAGGCGTTCGGCTCGCTGCGACCGGTGAACGTGAAGCCGCCGGAGATGTCGTCAAAGATGAGGCCAAAGGGCTTCTTCTGCTTCTTGACCTCGTCGATCAGCATCGTCCGCAGCGTCGCGTACGGCACCGTTTTGGACGCCTCGACCATCAAGTTGCCCTGCCGCGGCGTGACCGCCATCCCCGCCTGTCGTCGACCATGCCCGTTGGACGCCGGGAAGTTGTCGATCGGCGAGCGCGACATCAGAAAGTTGCGGAGGATCCCGCCCTCGACCAACGAGACGCGCTGCGCCGGCACGCCCTCGTCGTCCCACCGGTACGTCCCGTTCAGGTCGATCCCGTTTCGGGACGGCATCGTTGGGTCGTCCGACACACTCAGGAAGTCCGGCAGGATGTGCTGGCCAACGCGGCTGGTGAACGTCTGGCCTTCATCCTCGTCCTTCTGGCGGTGCCCCTCGATGCGGTGACCGAAGATCTCGTGGAAGAAGACGCCCGCAGCACGTCCGCGCAGGATGGCCGGACCGCTGTACGGGTCGACGATGGGCGCGTGCCGCAGCGCCGTCACCCGCTCGGCCGCGCCCGTCGCCATCGCGAGGATCTTCGCCGCGTCTGGCAAATGATCGAGCGATTCGACGTCCACGTAGTCGTAGACCTGCAGCTCCATGCCATCCTCGGCGACCGTGTCGGCCCAGGTCGCCACGCGGTAGTGATGGAAGCCATCCGTGATCCGCGTGCCCTCGCTCGTCGCGAGCCAGCGGTGGTTCGTATCGGCGACGAGCTGTACGCCGCTGTCGTAGACCTCAGGAAACTTGAGGTAGACCGAGGATGTTTCCGTCAGCAGCTTCCGCCAGGCGGCCTCATCGAGCGGGACGTCCGGGACCGGCACGTAGCCCTGGACGGGCCGCGCGGGCGAGAAGTCGTCGCTTTGATCCTCGCGGAGCACCTTCACGGCGTCGTTGGACTTGATCTTGATGAGCTGGCGGCGGGCGGCGCGCCACGAGTCGTCAAGACCGCGGAGGAGGGCTTGCTCGATGACCATGGGGTCGTCCAGCAGCGGCGGCGTGACCTGGACCCGCTCGGGCTGCTCAAAAAAGCCGGCGTCGCGGAGCTTGTGCGTATTGTCAAGCTTCATCGTGCCGACGCGCACGTCCACATCCCCGGTGCGATGGTGGTTGTGCTGCACCCCGGCCCAGGTGCCGTTGGAGCCCTGCAGGATCGTCGAAGCCTCGTCGGTGACGGCCAGCTCCGTGAAGTAGGGCGCGTCGTCCTGCCCCTTCGTCTGCGCGGCGAGGCTGTCGAGCGTGGCGTTCAATGCCGACATTACCGCGTCCGGCGCGGCGGCTGCGGTCGGGAACTCTGCCGCGTGGACGGTGACGACGAGCGTGAGGGCCGGGAGGACGGCGAGCAGGACAACGGTGCGGCGATGAGTCACCCCGCGGGCGTATCGCGGGCACGGCCGTCAGGGCCTTGGCATCCACCGGGGCCACCAACGCGGCGGTTGCCAGGGCGGCCGAGGAAAGCCCGAAAACGGCGCCACCGTGCACGTTCCCGTGGACGTGCTCTCGTAGTGCTGGCTCGCGGGATCGCCCGCTTCGAACACCTCGACGCGATGCATGGCGCCCGTCGTGCTGTCGATCACGAGGTCGTCCTTGTTGTCGCCCGCGAACATGGAATTCCAGTTTCCCGGTCGCCGGGTGTGCGCGGCGTGGTCCTCGTCGGCCAGGGCGTCGTCGAAGTGGTACTCAAGCGACGACGGCGTCACGACGTGAAGGTGGTACACGGCCGGGCAGTCGTCCTCGCAGAACTCCCGCGTCGCCGGGTCGACGCGCAGGCGGGTAGCGAACGTGTCATCGCGCGGGGGTGAACGCGAGGCCGTCCGATGGCGCGTCCCCGCACACTGGAGATCGAAGGCCTGAGGGTGCGACGCGCATGAGGACGTCGAGAGCATCGCGATGGTCGGGGCGAGCCCGAGGACAACGCGAACAGAGCGGCGAAGAGGCGGCATGCCCGCCGACTCTACCCCTTCAGCGCGCGCTTTTCCAGCACCGCCAGCAACACGGTCAGATCCCCGTGGAGCCGCGAGAGCCGCTCCGACCCGAGCTCCCCCTCCAGCTCCCCGGCCAGGCCGAGCAGCACGGCTAGCCCCTCTCGCACGCCCGCCAGCCCCCGAGCCGAGAAGCGCACGAGATGGGCGCGCCGGTCGGAAGGGTCTGGCAGTCGCTCGACGACGCCGAGCTCCTCCATCTCGCCGAGCAGCACGCCGACCGCCTGCTTGCTGATCCCGAGCCGTCGGGCGATCACGGTCGGGCGAACGCCGACCGCGTCCAGATGCGGGAGCACCTGGGTGTGTGACAGCCGCGCGCTGGGGTTCGTCCGCTGGATCTCGGCGATGGCGGCCTCGTTGTAGAGCCGCGCCGCCCGAAACAGCACCTGCCCCAGCGAGGCCCGCTTCAGCGCTTCGATGTCGGCTGGCATCTGCGGCATCGTCAACCTCCTTGACGAGTTCGTCAAGAGCCTTTACTATCTCGTTCTGAAGGAGTCGCCATGCCTACACTTCGCCCCCTCGCCGATGGCCTCTGGTGCGTCGACCACCGTGAATTCTCGGTTGGCGGCCTGCAGATCGGCACGCGCACGACCGTCATCCGCCTCTCGGACGGCACCCTCGTCGTCCACTCACCCGGGCCGCTGTCGCCTGCGAACTTCGACGAAATCCGGGCGATCGGCCTCGTCTCCCACGTGATCGCTCCCAACCGCATGCACAACCTCTACTACGCAAGCGCCTGCGCGGCGTTCCCCGACGCCTCCCACCTCGCCGTCCCCGGCTTCAGCCCGAAGCAGCCCGGCGCCCGCCTCGACGGCATCCTCACCGAGACGCTCCCCGCCTCGCTCGCTGGCGATCTGGAGGCCATCCCGCTCCTCGGCGCCGCGAAGCTCAACGAGCTCCTCCTCTTCCACCCGTCCACCGCGACCCTCCTCGCCGTCGACGTCGCATTCAACATCCGAAACGCCACGGGCTTCCTCCATTTCGCGATGTGGCTGAACGGCGCCAACGACCGGTTCTGCATGACGCGCCTCGGCAAGTCCCAGTACCTCGACGACCACGCTGCCAGCGCCAAGAGCGTCGATCGCGCCTGCGACGCGTGGCCGATCGAGCGCGTGGTCGTGGCGCACGGGGAGGTGCTGGAAACGGGCGGGCGACTAGCACTTCGGGACGCCTACGCGTTCGGGCGGGTGGCGAAGAGCTACTCCGCCTCACAGATGTAGTACGTCGTGGCCGTGCAATCGGCGTCGTTCCACTGGCCGTCCAGATAACCGGTCAGACCAGCACAATCCTCGCCCGGGTACATGCCGCTGTTGCTCGGCTCGCCGGTGTACCAGTCCGTGTACGTCGAGGCCGACCCGTCGTCCCAGACAAAGTGCCCCTCGCTGGCGATGTCGTTGTACCCGATCCACCAGACGGTCCCGCCGTAGTCCGTCGCGATCGCCCAGAGGTAGGCCTGCTCCGTCGCGTCGTTGATGGTGACGAGGTCGTAGTTGTAGGTGTTGCAGGCGAGCTTTGCGTCGGCCCAGGTGACCGAGGGACCGCAGAATTGGTAGGTGTGGCCCCCGTCGTACTCGAGCGCGCAGGGGCACGGCGCGTCGTCGTCGATGACGCCGTCGCAGTTCTCGTCCACACCATCGCAGGCCTCGGCCACGCCGGGGTTTTCGGCGGCGTCCGCGTCGTCGCAGTCGGTGTTGTCGGCGACGTAGCCGGCGGGGGCGGTGCAGCCCAAGGCGGTCGTGGTGGCGACGCCGTAGCCATCGCCGTCCGCGTCCAGGTACCAGGTGGTTGGGTCGACGGCGTCCTCGTCGACGACACCGTCGCAGTCGTCATCGATGCTGTTGCAATACTCGGGCGCGCCAGGGTGGACCGTGGCGACGGCATCGTCGCAATCGCTGTCGTCGGCCACCCGACCGGCCGGCGCCGAGCATGCCAGGACCATGTCGGCACGGTCGCCGTACCCGTCCACGTCCGCATCCTCAAACCAGGCCGCAGCATCGACGGCGTTGTCGTCCACGACGCCGTTGCAGTCATCATCGATGCTGTTGCAATACTCGGGAGCACCTGGGTACACGCTCGCGTCTGCGTCGTTGCAGTCGTCCCCGACCGCCGCGAAGCCAGGCCCGACCGTGCAGACGGCAGCCGGCTCGCCGACGCCGTGGTCGTCCTCGTCTGAATCGACGTATTCCGCGACCGTCACGCCCTCGTCCACGTTCCCGTCGCAGTTGTTGTCAACGCCGTCGCAGACCTCGATCGCCGCGGGCGAGACGGCGGCTTCGGCGTCGTTGCAGTCTGGCCAGCCGCATGATTGTGCCGGGTAGCCGTCGCCGTCGACATCGCAGGGGTCGGGGCCAGTGTCGGCATCCGTGTCCGTGTCCGCGTCGGCATCCGTGTCCGCGTCGGTGTCGGCATCCGTGTCGGCATCGCCGTTTGTGTCGGCAGTGACTCCAGAATCCGTGACGACCCGATTCTCCACCGCCGACTTCGGGATGTACAGGCAGGCCGGGACCAGGACGAGGAGTAGCTTCACGAAAACCCACTATGCCGGGCGGTAAACGCGCGCGGACCGGGGAGAGCTACGGCGTCATCCGGGCGAATTGCCCGGGGCGTGCATCGGGTTCGGGCCGACGTTCTCTTCCGTCGACGGCGACTTGTCCTTCTGGAAGAGAAATTCAAGGCCGAAGAGGATGACGCCGACGACAATGGCGGAGTCCGCGATGTTGAAGATCGGCCAGACGTTCGTGCCGAGGTTCTGGATCAGCCAGTCGCGCGCGCCGCCCGTGCCAGCGAACACCTTGATGAAGTCGGTGACGGTGTGCTTCGGGGACATCCGATCGATCGCGTTGCCGATGGCACCGGAGAGGATCAGCCCGGTGGACGCCGCTCGAAGGCGCTCGTCGGGCTCCAGGCTCCGAAACATCTGGATCAGCGCGATCACCGCAACCAGGGTGAAGGTGCCGAAAACCCACAGCCGGTAGGGGGAATCCGCGAGCGTGCTCCAGGCAGCGCCGGGGTTTTCTGCGTGGATCAGCTCGAGCCAATTCGGGATCACCACCACCCGACCGGCATCCGGCGAGAGGTTCTGTTGCACCCACCACTTTGAGCCTTGATCGAGCACAAGGCTCCCGACGAGCACACCAACGAGGACCTTGAGTTTGGGGGACACGGGGACACTCCAGACGTGGGCAATAACCCACCATGCCCGGCCGTTCCGTCAGCCGCCCGCCTTCTTTCGTCACGGCCGTGCACCCTGGCTACAGCAGGTCGGGACCGATCATTACTCAGCACCCGTCGACCCGCTCCGCGCCCCCGGTTACGCCGCGCGCCCCTTGCGGTTTGCAGCCGCACATCCGTCGGAGTGCCCATGCGCCTGCGTCCCCTCCTCGCATTTGTCCTGCCTGTAGCCGGCATCTACCTCGTCGCCGCTCTCGGTCCCGCCGCGTGTGACAGCCCGGCCACCAACGGTTCGTCCGCCTCAGCAGCCGCGCCAGCACCGAAGGCCGCCCCCGCGGGTCCCGCGCCCGCCGCCGAGACCGCGCCCGCCGGAACCGCAGGCGGCACCGTCGTCGCCTCGTGGAACGGCGGCTCGCTGAAGTACGACGACGCCCTGAAGGACGACGCCATCAAGCTTCAGCAGATGCAGGGCGAGTACCTCTCCAACCGGTACGACGAAGAGTCCAACGCGGTCGACGAGAAGGTCAACAAGGCGATCTGCCAGTTGGAGGCGGACAAGCGGAAGATCACGCTCGACGCGCTGATGAAGGCCGAGGTCGAGGGCAAGGTGACTCCCAACACCGAGGCCGAGATCCAGGACGCGTACAAGCAGCTCCAGCGCAAATTCCGCGGCAAGCCCCTCGATGATCCGCCCGGCGAGGGTGGCGGCGGGCAAGGCGTGCGCCCGCAGGTCATCGAGGCGCTGACCCAGAAGAAGCAGGGCGAGCGCTACGCGGCCTACATGGACGAATTGCGCAAGGACTATGGGGTGAACGTGACCCTGCCCTTCCCCGACATGCCGCGCATCCCCGTCTCGGCCGACGACGACCCGAGCGAGGGCGCCGCAGCCGCGCCCGTCACAATCATCCAATTCGCCGAGTTCCAGTGCCCCTACTGCGGCGCCGCGAACCAGACGGTCAACAAGGTGCTCAAGGACTACGACGGCAAGGTGCGCTTTGTGTTCCGCGACTTCCCGCTTGGTTTTCACGAGAACGCCATCCCCGCCGCCATCGCCGCGAATTGCGCGTTTCAGCAGGGTCCCGACAAGTACTGGAAGTTCCACGACCATTTCATGCAGAACCAGCAGGCCGAGACCGAGGCCGACATCGAGAAGACCGCACAGGACGTCGGCGTGGACAGCGCGAAGTGGGAGGCTTGCCGCAAGGATCCCGCGATCGAGGAGGAGATCCACAAGGACCAGGCCGACGGCGCCGCGGTCGGCGTGACCGGGACGCCTGCCTTCTTCATCAACGGCATCTTCCTGAACGGCGCGCAGCCGTACGACAAGTTCAAGATGATCATCGACTCCGAGCTGGCGAAGAAGGGATGACGGGACTGCCCGAGGCCGCCAGCATTCGCGGCGAGGCGCTCGCGTGCACGGATCTTCTGGCCCTGGAGGAATTCCGACTGCGTTGGCTCGGCAAGAAGGGCGAGATCACGGGGCTTTTGAAGGGCCTTGGGGCGGTGGACCCTGCCGAACGCTCGGCGCGTGGTGCGGCGATCAACGCGCTGCGCGACATCGCCCAGACCGCGTGGGAGGCCCGAAAGGCCGAGCTTGAGGTCATTGCCGAGCAGGCCGCGTTGGACGCCGGCTGGATCGATGTGACCGCGCCCTCGTCCGCGCGCGCCGCCGGGCGGTTGCACCCGATCACCGTGCTGCTGGAGGAGGTCATCGACCACTTCACCGGGCTTGGCTTCGAGGTCGCCAGCGGCCCCGAGATCGAGGATGAGTTCCACAACTTCGACGCGCTGAACATCCCGAAGGACCACCCCGCCCGCGACGTCTGGGACACGTTCTACACCGACCGCCGCGAGATCCCGCGCACCCACACGTCCAGCGTCCAGATCCGCGCGATGCAAACCCGCAAACCCCCGATCCGCGTCATCTCGCCGGGGCGCGTCTTTCGCAACGAGACCATCGACGCGACACACCACGCCAGCTTCAATCAGGTCGAAGGCCTGCTGGTCGACCGTCACGTGACCGTCGGACATCTCAAGCACACGCTCGAGACCCTGGTCACCCGGATCATGGGTCGCAAGCTCGAAACCCGCTTCCGGCCGGCATTCTACCCGTTCGTCGAGCCGGGCCTGGATCTCGACGTCCAGTGTGTGTTCTGCAACGGCGTTGGCTGCAGCATCTGTAAGGGCTCGGGCTACATCGAGCTGATCCCCGGCGGCCTCGTCCACCCCAAGGTCCTCGCCTCCTGCGGCCTCGATCCGGACGAATGGCAAGGCTTCGCGTTCGGCATGGGGTTCGATCGCATGGTGATGATGCGGTACGGCATCGACGACATTCGCCGTCTCTACGACGGGCGGCTGCAGCTCGTCCGGCAGTTCTGATGCGAGCCTTTGGGGCGTTGTTCCTGTGCCTTGGCGTCGCCGGCTGTCCGGCCAGCCACGGGTCGGCACCATCCGGCGGGGTGCGGGTCGTGACCGCCCTGGTCCGGCGCGGGCCTGTCGACGACGTCATCGAGGCGACCGGAGAGGTCCAGCAGCCCGAGGAGGCACGGTTGGGCGCGGAGATCTCCGGGACAGTCGCGCTCGCCCCAGGTCGCGTGGGGACCGTGGTCCACAAGGGCGACGTGCTCGTCATCTTCGACGATCGGCCGTTCCAGATCGCGTTGGCGACGGCGAAAGCGCGCCTCGCCCAGTCGCAGGCGACGCTCGAGACCCGCCGGGTCCAACAGCAGCGCGTGGCGCTGCGTTCAAAGGGCGTGCTCTCGGTCGCGGCGGAGGCGGGCGGCGCAGTGTCGGGCACAGAAGCGGAGGTTGCTCGACTCGATGTCCAGGAGGCGGGTGCGTCCGTGCAAGGAGCCGAGGCCGACACGCTGGCCGCGACCGCGGCGGTTGACGCGGCGACCCTGGACGTCGCGCGCACCCGCGTGCTCGCTCCGTTCGATGGCGTCGTTCGCGAGCTTCAGGCCATTCGCGGCCAGCGCGTGGGGGCCGGCACGCCGCTCGTCACCGTGCTGGGTCGGGGCGACCTGGAGGTAATCGTTGACCTGCCCCGCGCTGGCGCCGGCGAAGGGCAGGAGGCGACGCTGGGGACGGCACCGAACACGGTGCAGGGTACCGTCCGCGGGGTTGTTCCAGGGCTTTCGTCTGCGCGTACGCAGCGTGTGCGCGTGGTCATCCCGAGCCCGCCGGACTGGCTCCTTCCCGGCTCCGTCCTTCCAGCGCGCGTCGTGATCGGGCACGCGGACGACGCGATCTCCGTGCCACGGGACGCCTTGACCGGTGGTGCGGTCTTTGTTGCCATCGTGGCGCCGAGCCAGATCGCGGGTGCTTCGCCGAACGCGCCCTCCGCCGGCCTGGACACCACCTCGCGAACCGCCCGACGCGTCCCGGTGACCGAGCGTTGGGACGGCGGCGACGAGGTCGTGGTCGAGGGCGATCTGAAGGCGGGCGACGAGGTCGTCGTCCGCGGGAACGAGGCCCTGAGCGATGGGGCGACGATCACGATCGGCGCCCCGGGGCCGTAGTCGGTGGGCCGCCAGAGCACCGGCCACCAAGCGCTCACCACTCCAGCTTCACCGCCTTGTTCCCCGCCTTGTTCTCAAAGCTGTGGGTCTCGCCGCCAGGCAGCGTGACCGTCACGGAGTCGACCATGCACACGTCGCCCAACCCGAACTGCGCGACGGTGTCGTTCGTGATGCCGGACGTGCCATATCCGCCGTTCACCTCCGCCATCTGGTACTGACCGCCCGCGTCGATCTCAACCTTCGCGCCGACCGGGAGCCCGGTGAACCGCACAAAGTTGCCGCTCTGCTGGTTCTCGTACAGGTGGGCAGCGTGGGTTGTCCACGGCGTGCCGGTCCGTGCCGTGGACGACCCGGTGACGACGTCGAGATCCCCGTCCAGGTCAAAGTCCGCGATCGCGAGGCCGCTGGGCCACTCCTGGTTCATGCCCGTCGCGTCGGAGACCTCCTCGAACTGCCCCGGCGAGGTTTGCCGCCAGAGCCACATGTGGGTGTCCGGGTAGTCCGACTGGACGACCAGGATGTCGCGCCAACCGTCGTTGTCGAAATCGAAGAAGCCGGCGAAGAGGTCGCCCTCGTTCCAGCTTTTGTTCGCCGGGCGTTTGCGGGCGAGCCCGTCGGTGTCGTTGTCCACGCGGTCGAACACGCCGGTGCCGTCGTTCAACAACAACTGCGTGCGATCAGCGGAGTTTCCGGCCCAATCGTGCGCGATCTCGGCGGTGAGGATGTCGTTGTCCCCGTCGTTGTCGATGTCCGCACAGACGGTGGTGAACGAGTTGCCGGCGAGCCGCGCTGGCTGATCGTCGAAGCCCGGAGACCAGGAATTGCTGTCGAAGGACCCGTTGCAGGCGGCAGCCGGAGCTGGATCGCAGGTATTGGCGCTGCAGTAGCACTCGTACGCCCAGTTGTCGGTGTAGTCGAGGTCGGTGTCCGCGTCGAAGTGCGCGCTCTCGGCCACCTCTCTGAATCCGGCCCCGTTGTTCTGCCAGAGCTGGTTCCACGCCCGGCCGTAGCTCGACGAGATCAAGTCAGGCAGCGCGTCGCCGTTCACGTCGCAGGCGGTGGCGCCGTAGCTCGCGTGCCGCACGTCCCGGTCAAGGTAGTTGTTGTTTGTGCCAGCCTTGAGCTTCAGGCCCTCCACGTCGGTGACATCCGTGAACGTACCGTCGCCGTTGCCATGGTACAGGTGCGCCTGGGCGGCCTCGTAGCTTGAGCCGTACGCGAGGTACCAACCGGTCACCCACAGGTCGAGGACACCGTCGCCATCGTAGTCGGTGAACGCCGCGGCGGTGGTCGGGTAGCCCTCTGGAATGCACACGTCGCTCTGGGTCGCGAGGGTGAAGTGGCCCTGGCCATCGTTCAGGTAGATCTCGGAGCAGTCCCCGGTCGCGTCCGGCGTTCCGGCATCGTAGTCTCGGGCCGCGAACAGGTCGATGTCCCCATCGTTGTCCACGTCGCCCTCCACGTAGAAGTTGTGCGAAGTCCCCGTGGTGTTTCCGTCGCGAGCCACGAGCAGCCCACTGGACTCGGTCTCGTCGACGAAGGTGCGTCCGCCGCTGCCGTTGTCCCGGTTCATCATGACATAGCGGAGCCGAACTGTCGGGTAGTCGTCCCGCTCGTTTGTCGTGCCCTCCGTGACGAGCAGATCCGGGTACCCATCGCCGTCAAGATCCCCGGCCTCGTAGTGGACGCCTGTCACTGCCGAAAGCCCCCAGTCATCCGTCCCCTCCACGAACGCCGCGTTCCCCGTCCACGCTCCGGACGCGACGGGCGTGCAGGACTCGGCCACGACCGCCGGCTTCTTCTTCGCGGCCGGACAGCCCCCCGCGACGAGGAGGAGCGCAGCTCCGACGGCGAGCGGCAGGCCCCGCGGGACGAGGACCGAGAGTGCGCTGGCGACACGGGCGTAGAGGGTCATGGCGGCTCCGCTGACGGAGATAATCTGTTCGCTGAAGTGAGATGACCATGAACGCGACGCCGCGCGCCGTGCAGAACGACCGGCCAACCCCGCCCCGATCCCCAATCCGTGTTGTGGCGCTTGTCGTCCTCGGCGCCCTGGGCGGAATCACTGGCTGCCCGACCCAACAGTTCCACGCGAAGGACCTCGCCAACGGCGACTCCGGGGCGGTCGCCGACGACGTGTCCATCACCGCGCTCTCGCCGGATTCCGGCCCGGCGGCGGGCGGCACCACCGTGACGGTGAGCGGCAGCGGGTTCAGCACCGAAAGCTTCGCCCGCGTCGGCGCCGCCGCCTGCTGGTCGCTCAGCTACGTCTCGCCGACGGAGCTCATCTGCGTCACCCCGCCCGGGCCGGTCGGCGCCGTCGATCTGGCGGTCTCCGACCCGCTCAGCGTGGCCCACGCCACATTCACCTACGAGGCGCCGGCCGGTGACAGCGGTTCGGACTCGGCCGGCGACAGCGGTGCGGACTCCGGCACCGACTCTGCGGGCGACACCGCCACAGGAGACTCCACGGCGGACACCGCCACCAGCGACTCGGGCAGGGACTCGGGCGGCACCGACTCCGGCGCCACCCCGGTCCCCATCGACTACTGCCAGATCCAGTACCCCTGCTCGATGACCGCAAGCGCGGGCGCCGAATCGGACCCCGTCTACGGCTGGGTGTACCTCGCCGCCGTCACCCCCGGCGTGGGGCAGGGCCCCGGCGTCCGCCTCCAGCTCGGCATCGGCGGCGACGGCACTGACCCCGCCACCGGCGCGTGGACGTGGACCGAAATGACCTACAACACCGACAAGGACGGCCTCTCCGCCGGGGACCTCTCCAACGATGAGTACGCCGGCACGTTCATCGCCCCGGAGGCCTCGGGCGCCTACGACTACGCCGTTCGCGCCACCGCGGACGACGGGCTGAGCTGGCTGTATTGCGACCAGGGGGGCGATACCTGCGGCGGCCTCGGGTCGGACGACGGGTACACGCCCGCCGAGGCGGGCGCCTGCACAGTCCCGTGAAGGCGCCGGGACTGATCCTCGCTGGCGGCCTGTGTTCAAGCCCACAGCGACACCTGCCGCGACGGCACCGCGACGTCCGCCCGCGCAGGCCCGAGAGCACTGACTGCGACGGCCCAGACCGACGCCCCGAACCCGAGTGACTGACGGACGGCGTTCTCCACGCGGCTGTGGACCTCGGTCCTCCCCGCGTTCGCCGGCAGCGTGAGCTCCGCAGCCAGCCGCCCCCGATCCGTCCAGAACGTCAGCCCGACGTCCCGGTCACGGGCCGAGCCCGCCCCGACCAACGCTTGCGCGAGGCTCACCACGCTCTCAACGTCGACCAGCGCCTGCCCATCCCACCGCGACCGTGTCCCACCCGGCCGCACCCGCTCGGTGACCCGCACCGCAGGCCACACAGACGCTGCGCTGGAAGGGAGCACCGCGACGCAATTTCCCGGCATGTGACGCGCCGCAGCAGCGACTGAGCGCGGGTCCGGCCCCGAAACAACCTTGACCGTCAGCCCCGTGACCTGCCAGAGCCGCGCCCGGAGCTGCGCGAGCACTCCGAGGCCATTCGCGGCGTCGCCCGCGGGTCCCCCACGGATCAGGAAGCCACCTCGCATCCGCTCGACCGCCCCGTACGCTGCCGCGAGGTGGTCCTCGAGCCTTGAGAGCGCGGCCGCCTCGTCCCCCCCAACAACAACCTGGACCCCCAGGGAACCCGCCTTCGCCACCGACGTTCCCGGCCCGGCGCCGCGCGCACTCGCGCGACCGTTCACCGCGACGAGCCGCCCCCCGACGGCAACCCCGGCGGGAGCGCCCTCGCTCACGCGCGCCACGCTCAGCGCCAGCCGA
This sequence comes from uncultured Pseudomonadota bacterium, assembly GCA_903844155.1. Taxonomy (GTDB): domain Bacteria; phylum Myxococcota_A; class UBA796; order UBA796; family SXON01; genus CAIUMM01. The sequence continues at coordinate 20,499 of CAIMSU010000318.1, forward strand.
TGAACACGGACGAACGTCCACGCGCCGGCGTGCAGCGCCACCTCCCCCACCGGCGTGGCCGGCCGGGGTGCCGGCAGCTCCCGCAACCAGGCGGCTACCCCGCCGACCGGCTGCCACCGAACGGGCGAGCACGTGGCACCGCTGCGTGCCTCCAGGAATTGTGCGCCGCGTTTGACCGCAAGCACCGGCAGGCCGTGGCCGCGCGGGACCATGACGACCGTTCCGCCTTGCCCCGGAAGCGTGACGAGACGATCCCCCCCGGGGACCCGGAAGATCCGGGCGCCTCGGGCCACGAGTGGGAGCAGAGACGCGCTGAACCCGGGAACCATCGCTTGCTGGGGGGAGTGAGGAGAGACCATGACGCACCTTGGGTGTGGACAGCATACTGCGCCGTGCGTCACCGCATAGGCCAAAAAATGTCCGCTTCTGAAAAAACATGCTCCGTCAGCCCCCGCGTCCATGCCACGAGCGAAAGCAGGCGCGGGCCGCGAACCCGGGGTAAGCGCGCCCCGTGCTCGATTCCCTCGGCCCACTCGCGCCGCTCTTCCTGCTGCTCCTCGGTCTCGGGTTGCCCGTCCAATTCCTGCTCGGCGGCCTGATCGGCGTTGGCCGCAGGCTGCCCGCCACGCTCGCCTTGCTGGTGCCAGCCTTGCTCCTCACCCTCGGGGGCGTCGGTTTCGGGGTTGGGCTCACGAGCGCGGCCACCGCGATCCTGGAGACAGGCGATCCCGCGTGGGTCCCCTGGTTCGCCCTGCAGGATCGGGCGCGCGCCTGCATCCCGGGGCTGGCGGGGGCCCTTGGCGCCGTACTCTGCGTGCTGCCCGTGCTGGTCGGGGCGTCGTCCCGCGTGGTCCCGGCCACACGGCGAAGCCTCTGGCCCGTGCTCGTGGCGTTGCCGATGGCGGCGGTTGTCAGTCTTGGAAGTGCCTTCTCCACGGGAGCGCGCGGTGGTCCGATCGCCGGTGCACTGGCGGTCCTGCTCGTTGGGGCCGCGCTCGCCTGTGTCGAGGTGCAACCCCGATCGGCGGCAGGTGCGCTCACGGGAATGGGGTCGCTGATGATCGGGGGGCTCGCCCTCGGGCTCGTCCACGCGCTGGGACTGCACGCAGACTTCCTCGTCGCACTCCCCGACTTCAACTTCCCTTTTCTCGCGGTGCCACGGATGGACGCGGCAGCGGACAACGCCGTCGCCCTGTCCGCCGCGGTCGTGCCCTGGGTGCTGCTTGCGTGGCTGGCAGGCCTGCCCGCGATCTTCGCCCGGGCCGCAACCGGGGCGACGCGCCGGGACGGCTCCGATGGCCTCGGAATCGTCGTCCTCGTGCTCCTTCCGCTCGTCGCCTGGGGCTGGGGAGGCCTGCAGTGGGCCGTGCTCTCGCGACGCGCCGGGGCCGAGGTTGCCAGCGTGCTCTCCAACGGCGGTGGCCCCGCCGTGCCGATGCGGACGCCGGTCCCACCCCGCGTGCTCTACGTGCTGCCCGGGGGCTCGCACTGGGTGGAGCTGGGCGAGGCAGGGGGGAGTCGAGACCGGCCGGAGCCGACCGCGATGGACTCCGTCGGCCCGCTGTTGCACCTCGGCGACGGGGTGGTGTTCCCGGCCGGCATGACGATGGACGACGTCTACTTCGCCTTCGCCGATGCCGACGCAGGCGCCGTGCAGTTCGTGAGCTGCACCGCGTCGAGCGGTACGCTCGCGGACACCGTCTTTCGCGACCCATTGCGGGCGACGGGACACTGCGGCGCGACGCCGGTCTACCTGCGCGTGACGCGCGACCTGCTGCACCCCGTCAAGCTCATCGTGCTGAAGGACGGCGAGGTTGATCAGTCCGGTGAGGTCTACCCAGCGTCCGAGATCCCGAGCCACGTCGATCTCGCGGGGCGCGACGTCATCCTGCGCGCCCAGGTCGACGCGACGATGGCGGATTTTGCCGCGGTGCTGCGCCTGGCGCGAAACGCGTCGCGCGTCTACCTCGGCTGGGGGGTCAGCCTCGATGGCGCCGATCTCCCCATCGGGATCAATCCCGGACTCCGTGTCCGCGTCTCCGAGCCCGCTCCCCGCTGATTCTGCGCTATCCTCAAGCGTGCGCGCTCTGGTCTCCGGACCTGCGCGTAATGCCCCATCGCTCCGGAGCCCCGATGCGCCCGATTTCCCGCCCCCTGGCCCCCTTCGTCCGTCTCCTCGTCCTCCCCCTGGCCGCCGCCTGCACCGGGAGCAACCCCGCGGACCACTCCGGCACCACCAACTCAGGCGACGACTCGCAGCCCGTCGAGCACGACACGGCGCCACCGCCGTTTGACCCGACCACCGACTGCGACGCGCTCGGCATGCCCTCCATCCCCTTCGTGGACGCGACGGCGAGCCCCATCCTCTATGAGACGGCCGCCGACATCACGCTGAACACGACGGATGGGGCGTGGAACCTGAAGACCGAGTGGTCGGGCTGCGATGTCTACCTCTTCGTGCCGGACGACCCCAAGCAGAACCAGGGGCTGCCCTACGCAACGTGGTCCAAGAAGAAGGACAACAAGACGCTCATCGACACGATGCCGCTGAACACGCAGATCTTCTTCCTGTCCTCCGAGATGGGCACGGATTCGCGTCAGGCGGCGCTCGACGCGATGAAGGCCGATGTGGACGCCCAGCTCGACACCTACGACGCCGACACAAAGGCCTGGAAGTCCCGCCACATCCACTATGTGACCGACAAGACGACCAAGGCGGACGGTTGGCTCGGCGAGGCGCTGACGTCCCCCGGGGTTGGCGCAGGCATCGACCGCATGCAGCGGGTGCGGGAGATCGGCAGCATGGCGGATCCGACGCGCTACGACAGCAGCATCAGTTGGTTTGACTCCAACATCGTCATGGTCGCCAACGAGGCTGTGTACTACAATTTCGAGGCGGCGCGTCAGGAGAAGCTGGACGCAGAGGACGCGACGATCGTCCCGGCCTGGCAAAGCCAGGAGGTCTACGGCTCGGCCGACATCGACATCACCCTGCCCGACGCGGCGACGATGGCAACGTTCGACACCCTTGAGCTGGACATGACCAAGCTCTGCGTCGGCGACGGCGAATATGGCGCCTGCCCCGCCTGGGACTACCTCGACTACGTGTATCTCTGCGACGCGGCCGACAACACCGTCTGCAACACGGAGCTCGGCCGATGGATCACGACATACTGGCGAGAGGGGCGCTGGGTGACGGACGTTTCACCGCTGTTGGGCCTACTCAAGGATGGCGGCACCCGTCGGCTGCGGATCCAGAACTCCAACGACTACGTCACAACGCTGAACCTGCGCCTGTCGGACTCCGGGACCGAGACCGACCACCCGAGCGAGGCGCAGGTGATCTACACGGGCGGGTATGTCAGCGCGACGTTCAATGACCGCGATCCGCTCAGCATCGACGTTCCCGCCGATGTCAGCCGCGTTGCCCTGGGTGTCGTGATGACCGGGCACGGCAACCCCGGCTGCATGGAGTTCTGCGGCACCGAACACACCTTCAACGTCAACGGCACCGACAACGTCTTCAGCTTCCCGATCACCGATCAGAGCTACGGTTGCATGGACCAGATCGGCGAGGGCACGGTCCCGAACCAGTACGGCACGTGGTGGTACGGGCGCGACGGCTGGTGTCCGGGCAAGCAGGTCGACATGGAGGTCACCGACATCACCGACCAGGTGCTCTTCGGGCAGACCAACACCTTCAATTACACCTTCGCGAACCTCGACGGTACCCTCGACGACGGCGGCAACATCGTGCTGAACGCATGGCTGATCTACTATCGATGAGTGCTCCGATGCGGCCGCCGCCCACACCCCGCCACCCACCGCGCCGCAGCGCCGATGATCGGCCGCCAGAGCCATTTGTGGAGCCGGCCGGCCCGTTTGACGCGCCGACGGTGGCGGCGGTGCTCCCGTTGTCCACCCGCTTTACCCTGGGACCGGCGGTCACCGACGTCCAACGGGCATTTCTCGACCGGCACGGCTTCATCCTCTACACAGAGGTCGCGAGCGAGGCCGAAGTCGACACCATTCTCGCCGAGATCGACGGGATCGAGGAGGACCTCCTCAATCGGGGCGAGACGAAGGTGTTCGGCGTGCCCGTTTGGTTCGGGCTCGACCCCGATGGGAACGACTACCTGTTCCGCATGGGGTTTTCGTCGGTGCATAGCCAGTATTTGAGCCGGTTCGTCAACGACGCGCGCTTCGAGCCGATCCGCACACTCATCGGCGTCAATGCACGCATCGGGGAGCGCGAGAAGGACGGGGTCGTGTTCAACCGCTACGTGCGCGCATCGACGAGCCTGCGCCCGAACCTCGCCTGGCACACCGACGCCCTGCGCGACGTCTTCTACAATTGGAAGATGCCCGGTCCGATGCTGAACGTTGGCCTGCATTTCGACCGCATCAAGCCGACGGACGGCGGCCTGCACCTGGTCCCCGGCACACACACCCAGAGCGCGTGGTCGACGCTCTTCTCCAAGATCCACTTCGTGTCTGACGGCCCCGACCCGAAGGAGCTGGCGGTGGAGACCTGGCCCGGCGACCTGACCGTGCACGACGGCCGCATGTGGCACCGGGTCGTGGCCTCGCCGGAGACCGGTTGGGCCAGCCTGCGCCGGAGCATGTATGTACCGTACGTGTGTGACGCCTACCAACCGAAGTCGGAGACCAGCGCCACGCCGATGTACATGCGTGTGTTCGACGCGATCGTGCGGTCGCGAGCCCGTTCCACCGCGCGAGCTGCACAGCGCGAGAAGGATCGGCAGCGACGCTTGCTCAAGGGCGGATAGGGGGCGCGATGCTCAACGCCAGCGTCATCGGCTCCGTCGTCCTTCTCGCCCTCGCCTCTGCCGCCGGCTGCACCGCAAAACCAGCCTCGGACGTCGCGGGAGACTCCCAGGGCGACGAGTCCATCTCCGGCGTCGCCCCCGGCCGCTATTTCCCGGACGACGCCGTCTGGTACCAGCAGGTGACGGACAGCGCCGTGGATCCCGGTTCGGGCACCGTCATCGGCGCCCTCCAGAACGCGGGGTGGGGCCTGGGAAAGTTCCAGATCGACTTCTCGCTCGATGTGTTGGAAGCGGATGCCAACACAGCGAAGCAGGACTTCACGCCGACCGGCGACTTCTACGCGCCCGACTGCGATCAAGTGCCCGTGCCGCTTCCCGATGGTGGCAACGTGGAGGGCGAGACGGGCTACGCGTGCACCAGCGGGGGTGACTGTCACCTGCTCGTGAAGGACGCGCCTGAGGGCCGGCTCTACGAGATGTGGCGGGCGAACGTCGATAGCAGCGGGACGTTCCATGGAGGCTGTCTGGCTTCCTGGGACATGAACCGCGTGTACGGGCCGGATGGACGCGGGAACCAATGTACCAGCGCGGACGCGGCCGGGTACCCCATCGCCCCGCTCCTGTTCAATGCCGACGAGGTCGCCGCCGGAGAAATCACCCACGCAATCCGGTTCATCCTGCCCAATTCCAGCATCCGGGACGGCGCCTACTACAACCCCGCGACGCACGGCACCAACTCCGACGGCGGAGGCCCAGAGGCCGTGCCCTACGGCGCCCGTCTGCGGTTGAAAGCGGATTTTGACACGACGCGCATCTCCGACCCGGACGCGCTCGTCGTCGTGCGCGAGCTACAGACCTACGGGATGGTGCTGGCCGACGGCGGGAACATCGCGCTCACCGCACAAGCCGACACCCACACGACCGCCAAGTGGGCGGATCTCTTTGATTCCCACGCGCTCATCGGCATCGAGCCGCAGGACTTCGAGATGCTGGCGCTCGGGGGCTCGTCGATCCCGCTCACGTTCGATTGTGTGCGAACTGCCTACTGAACGGCCCTACTGAAGCCTACAGCCTTGCCTCGATCGTGACCATCGCGCCCCCGCGCGGGCCGATGGCGAGGTTTCGGCGTTCGGCGATCGGCGAAGGTCCCGCGACACTTTTGAGGCGGACCGTGCGAAGGACCGTGGCCAGCACGATCTTCATCTCGTACATGGCGAAGGCCTGACCCAGGCACCGCCGAGAACCACCGCCAAACGCCAGGAACTCGTGGGGGGCGAAGGTTCGGTCGATGAAGCGCTGTGGACGGAATTGCTCGGGTTCGGGGTAGAGATCCGGCCGGCGATGCGTGAGGTAGATGCACGGAGCGATACGCGCGCCGACGGGAAGGTCGAGCGGCCCGTGCGACCAGGGCTTCACGGCGACGCGCATGACGATCGGAAAGACAGGAAGAATGCGGAGGACCTCGTTGCACACTGCGCCGAGCCACGGGAGCTTGCTGATGGCGTCGGGCTCGTCCGGGGCGGTCGCCAGCTCAGAGAGCACGCCAGCGAGGACCTCCGGCTGCGTCGTCAGCCACGCCAGCGCCCAGGCGAGCGAGTTTGCCGTCGTCTCGTGTCCCGCCAACAAGAGGGTCACAAGCTCGCTTTTCAGGGCTTCGTCGTCGAGCGGCTTGCCGTCCTCGTCCCGCGCCGCGATGAGCAGGGAGAGGATGTCGTCGCCCGGCGCCGCTTTCCGGCGCGCGATCACGTCGTACAGCAGCTTGTCGGTGATCGCGCGGCGCCGCTGGTACTTGCCGCCGGGGCTCCACGAACCAAAATCCCGGCGAAGTAGCTCAAAAAAGACCGTTGCTCCGCTGACCGTGGCGAGCATGTCCGTGATCGCCCTTTGCCCCGCGGCCAGGTCATCGCCATCGTCCACGCCGATGACCGCACGGAGGATCACCTCCAGCGAGACTGCCTGCATCGCCGCATGGGCTGGCAGGGTGCGCCCGGGCGCCCAGTCCGCGATGGCGCGCTCGGCCGCTCGGGCGATGATCTGCCCGTACGCGCGCATGCGTTGGCCGTGGAACGGCGGCGTCATCAGGCGACGGTCGCGTGCGTGTGGGGCGCCATCGAGCGTCAATACAGATTGTTCGCCGACAAATGGAAGGAGGACGTCGTTTCCCTTGCCGGCGCAGAGCGTGTCGGTCGGGGCAGTGAACACGGCGTGGATGAGGTCGGGATCGTCGGTGAAGACGGACTCGCCGTAGCCGAGGAGGCGCAAGGTGAACGTGCCACCGTGTGCGGCGCGACATGCGTCGAGGAAGGGGTAGGGCGTTTGTACCCAGCGAACCAGTTGAACGAGCGGGTGGCTGGACGGGCCTGGCGGGAGCATCCCCGCGGGTAACCCGGCGACATCCGGCCGCCGGGCGGCTAAGACAGGCCGATGCCCGCCTGGACGCCTGCGTTGAAGTTCATGCTCGCCATGCAGCGCCCGATGCGCGAGGACGTTGCGGGCATCGGGGTCGAGAGCGAGCTGGCCGGCACGCGGGCGATCCGTTTTGCGCCTCGGGGCGTCAAGCGGGCACGCGGGAAGGTGCTGGTCGTACACGGGGTGACACCGCGCGGGCTCGTCGACCCACGCATGGTCCACCTCTCGGACAGCCTCGCAGCGGCGGGATTCGAGGTATTTGCACCGGAATTCCCCGGCCTGCAGCGCGCCGACCTGCGACCCGTGACCGTGGCGCAGATCAGCACCTACGCAGAGGCGCTCGGGCCCGAAGTGCGCTTGCTGGCTCCCTCATTCGCTGGAGGGCTCTGTCTGCGGGCCGTCGCCGAGGGTGCAACGGTGCGCAGCGTCTGCTCGATCGGGGGCTACGGTCACGTCCGCGACAGTCTCGCGCGGCTCCTGACACCCGCCGTGGACGCCTACCCACGCATCGCCGTGTGTCTCAACCTCGGTGTCTTTGACGACGCCGAGGCCGAGGCGCTCCGCGCGTGGCTCTGGGACGACAGCGTGCGCGGCCCGGAAAGGCGCTATCCCCCCTTTCGTGCGGGCCTTTCCCCGGAACAGGGCGCCCGCGTGGACGGCGTGATCGCCGGGACCTGGCCCGACCTGCCCGACTGGTTCACGAAGCTCCCCGACGACGTCGATCGGCTCGACGTCTCCTCCGTCGCCGACCGGATCCGGGTGCCCGTCGTGCTCATCCACGGCGCCGGCGACCGCGTCATCCCGCCCTCCGAGTCCGTTGAGTTGGCCCGCCTGCTCCCGGACGCGACCGTGTGTGTCACGTCACTGTTGACACACGGCGACGCCGTCCCCGCCTGGAAGAAGCCCGCCGCGATCCGCTCGATGGGCGCTGCGTTTGCGCGGTTCCTGGGCTGACGGACCTACCCGAGAAACCCGTAGCGCCAGTCCGTCGGCGGCACGAAGGTCTCTTTGATCGTTCGCGGCGAGATCCAACGCAGGAGGTTGTGGGGCGCGCCGGCTTTGTCGTTGGTCCCGCTCGCTCGACCACCGCCGAAGGGCTGCTGTCCGACGACCGCGCCGGTGGGCTTGTCGTTCACGTAGAAGTTTCCGGCCGCGCCTCGCAATTCGCGTGTGGCTTCGTCGATCGCGTAGCGCTCGCGCGAGAAGACTGCGCCGGTCAGCGCGTACGGACTCGTCGTGTCGACGACGCGCAGCGCATGCCGCCACTCGGCCTCAGGGTAGACGAACACGCTGACGATGGGCCCGAAGATCTCCTCGGACATGAGCCTGTGGTGCGGATCGGCGACGCGAACGAACGTCGGTTCGATGAACCACCCCGTTTGGCCATGCGAGTGCCCGCCGGCGACCACCTCCTCCGTATGTGCCAACTCAAGGTACTGTTGGTGCTTGCGGAACGCGCGTTGGTCGATGACCGCCGAGACGAAGTTGGAAAAGTCTCGGGGATCGCCCTGTTTCACCTCACCCAGCATCCCGCGAACCCGCTCCCTCACCTCCGGCCACAGGTTGTCCGGCACGTAGATCCGGCTCGCCGCGGAGCACTTCTGCCCCTGGTACTCGTACCCGCCGCGCACGATCGCCACCGCGAGCGCGAGCGGGTCCGCGGACGCATGCGCTAGGATGAAGTCCTTCCCGCCCGTCTCCCCGACGATGCGGGGATATTGCCGGTACTTGGCGATGTTCTCGCCGATCGTCTTCCACATCCCCTGGAACACACCCGTCGACCCGGTAAAGTGGATGCCCGCCAGCTCCGGCCGCGCGAGGATCGGGGCCGCTACGTCGCCGCCCTGCCCCCAGATCACGTTGATGACGCCGTCCGGCAGCCCCGCCGCGCGCAACAGTCGCACAAGCTGCCAGCACGAGAGCGCCGACGTCGTCGCCGGCTTCCAGATCACGGTGTTGCCTGCGATCGCCGGGGCTGTGGGGAGATTCCCGGCGATCGACGTGAAGTTGAAGGGACTGACCGCGAAGATGAAGCCGTCCAGCGGACGGTGCTCCAGCCGATTCCACACGCCCGCCGAGTGCTCCGGCGGCTGGTCCGCGAGGATGGTCCGGTAATACTGACAGTTGAACCGCCAGAAGTCTGCGAGCTCACAGCACGCGTCGATCTCGGCCTGATGCACCGTCTTTGCCTGCCCCAGCATCGTCGCCGCGTTGACCTTGTCGCGCCACGGTCCCGAGAGGAGGTCGGCTGCCTTCAGGAAGACGGCCACGCGGGCCTCCCAGGGGAGCGCGGCCCAGTCGGCACGTGCCTCCTCAGCGCTCGCCACCGCGCGCGCCACCTCACCCGGCCCGGCCATGTGCACGTTCGCGAGCACATGCCCGTGCTCTGCCGGCATCGTGATGGCGACCGTGTTTCCCGTGTAGACGTCCACCCCGTTGATGACACAGGGAATCTCGACCACTTCCGCAGCCTGAATCGTCAGTTCCCGCTGGATGCTCGTCCGCTCCGCCGAGCCGGGGAGGTAGCCGCGGACTGGCTCGTTGACGGGACGGGGGACAGACGCGATGCCGATGCTCATGGGGTGGTCCTCGGGTCGCGGGGCTTATCCCGCTCGCAGCGGGACCCCACGTCGCCGCCGCCTACAGCCGGGCGGGCACGGCGTAGGTGACGCGATCGCCGCTCATCAGCGTTCCCGCGAGCGCAACGGAGTGTGTGGCACCGCTCGCCGTCACCCGGTATTCCAGGGGGGAATCGGACATCTGCACGGTCCCGGTCACGGCGAAGGCCGCGAGCACGGACTCGGCGTAGGACGTCGTGGTCCCGGTCTCGAAGACGACATCGACCTTGGTCGCGGAGTAGTCGACTCCTTCAGTCCAGACCGTCTCCACCGTCAACACATTCGCCCCGTCGGCCCCCGCGACGAGGAGCTGATGCGCCCCCATGACGGCCGTTGCGGGGCTCCCGTTGCTGCTGCCGAGGCATTGGGCGCTGACGTACCGGGTGTAGCTTAGCGCGTCGCCGGCGGGGATCTCGACGATCTGCGACACCCAAGTCTGTACGCCCGCAGTCGCTGCCTGCACGTTGAGTTGGGCGCCCCCAGCCGTGATGTCCTGGTAACTGACGGCTGCGGACGCCGGATATGTGTCACACCCGCTGCCGACAGTCGCGAACGCGAGCAGCCCGGACGTGCCGCCGGGGTCGGTGTCGGTGTCCGTGTCGGTATCGGTGTCGGTGTCGGTGTCGGTATCGGTGTCCGTATCGGTGTCCGCATCGGTGTCCGAGTCGGTGTCCGTGTCGCCCCCACCCGAATCGCCCGTCGCGCCGCTGTCGGACGCATCCGGTACGCACAAGCCGCCAGACACGTGCGTTCCAGGGCCGCAGGGGACCGAACAAGCGAGCGCGAGGATTAGCATTGGAACTCCGTTTCAGAGAGGGTAACCGGCCATCGCCGTCAGCGCAGCGTCGACCAGCTCTGATAACTATCCACCATGAACCCAACGAAGTTCGGGTCCGAGCCGACGGAATCGTTCATCGCTGTCATCGCCGCATCGACGGCCGCGGCGCCGTCATCGGCAAAGGTCAGGTCAGCGCCTTCGCTGTCCGGGCCGGTCTCCATGCCGATCCAGATCGGGCCGTTTGTCAACTCCGTCGCGGATTGTTCCAAGGTGGCGGCCGCCGTGTCGCGGTAGGCCATCACGCCGACCTCGTCGACCGTCTCGGCCGTCCACACGTCGAGCGTCGCGCTCGTCGCGCTGGCATCGACCGAGAACGGCGCCAGCGTGTCGTACCAGGACGGGATCGCGACGCCAAGCGGAAGCCCGCCGATCCGGTCGCGGATGCCGTTCAGGTACGCGATCTCCCAGCCAGCGCGCTCCACGTAGTCGGTCGTGAAGCTCCCGTCGGGCGTGGACGCAGGCTCGGTGTCGTCCATGATGCCGTCAAAGCCAACGTTGGAAGCGGCACATGCGGCGTAGAGGTTCCACCCCTCGGTCCAGCACGTGTCCTGGCCGACGAGGCCAGCGTCACACGGCACCGAGAACCACGGCGCACCGCTGGCAGCGTAGACGAGCAGGCCATTTGCGTGTGCGAGGGCAACGAAACTGGCGTAGCGGTCGGCCGCGCCATCGACGCCGTAGCCGACGGGATCGGCGGTCATGAACAGCGTGGTGACGGCGTGGGAGGCCGAGAAGGCGAGGAGGTCAGCGGTCGCGGCGTCATCCCCCGGGATGGTGTCGTCCCAGACCCAGAGGGCGACGGGTGCGGGGCTCGCGCTGGTGTCGCCGTCCGAGGAGTCGGTGGCAGACGAGTCTGTCCCGGACGAGTCGGCGCCGTTGAGGCCGCTGTCCGCTGGGTTCGTATCGACGGAGGCGGTGCGGTGCGGGGTGTGGGTGCAGGCGAGGAGCAGCAGCGGGAACACGAGACCAGCGTACCCCACGCGCGATACCTTCCTCGCATGGACCGCACATTTCACCTCTCCCAATCTCACGCTGAGGCCGACCAGTATGACCGCGAGCAGCATTGGGCGATGACGCCGGACGAGCGCCTGAAGGTGGCACGAGCGCTCCAGCTCCGGGTGTACGGCGCGGCCGCACCGGACGTCCGGGCAGCGGGACCCGAATTTCAGGGGATCTGGCGCCCCATGCGCCCGAAATGAACGGCCTCGCCTCGGCCGACTTCTCGCCGGACGTGCGCGAGTTCATCCGGATTCTCGGCGTACATCAAGTGGAGTATCTGCTGCTCGGGGGCCACGCCCTTCTTCCACGGGTACGCCCGGCTCACGGCAGACGTCGACTTCGCATACGGGCCGACTCCCCAAAACACCGTACGGCGCCACGCGGCGCTCGTCGAATTCTGGGGTGGACCCGTCCCGGGCCTCCCGACGCCCCAGCAGCCCGCGCTCCCCGGCCAGGTCCTCGAATTTGGGCGTCCGCCGAACCGCATCGACCTGCTGAGCGGCCCGGATGGACTTGACTTTCCGGGCGCCTGGACACGCCGGCTGACGACGCCGCTGGACGATCCGGGGGGGCCAGTCCGGGCGCTCGGCAAACATAGCGTTCGCATCCACCTGAAATTGCGGCGATGGCTGGTCGGATTGGCCCCCCACCGTGGCGTTCCCGCACGTTTGGTGCCGGCTGCCGTCTTCGGCGGCTGGCGGCGAACGTGGCCTTGGAACGCCGAAAAATCAGCGCCGA
>CAIMSU010000319.1 GCA_903844155.1 uncultured Pseudomonadota bacterium
AGGCGTTGAAGAGCGGGATCGGGCCGTGATACGCTTCACCCATGGCACACCTTCCGGAACGAGTTGGATCGAGAGATCAACCCGGTTCTATGCCGTTTTCAGAGGGTGTACCACTCTTCTGGCACGAATATGGCGGGTTTATGTGGAGCTCCACATAAGTCGATGAGTCGGTCTACTGTGCCAGCAAGTGGGGGCTGGTGGGCTTCACGGGCACGCTGGCGATGGAGGCGGCCCAGGCGGGGATCCACGTCACCGCCGTCTGCCCAGGCGGCATCCACACCCCGTTCTGGCGAACGATGGACCGCTTTCCCTTCCCCGACCACATCGACCCCGAGCGCGACTTCCTCGACCCGGACGAGGTGGCGGAGGGCGTGTGGCAGGTCGCGAACACGTCCGCGCGGTACGCCGTGTCGGAGGTGACGATGCTGCCGATCATCGCGGAGCCCGGCCGGGAGCGGTAGGGCGGGGGGCCGTCGCCCGTGATAGACGGCGGCCCCCATGCGCTACGTCCCCGAAAACCCCCTCATCGTCCAGTCGGACCACACGCTCCTGCTGGAGACGATGAGCGTCCACTTCCGGGACGCTCGGGACGCCCTGGTGCGCTTTGCGGAGCTGGTGAAGTCCCCTGACTACATCCACACGTACAAAGTCACGCCGCTCTCGTTGTGGAACGCAGCGAGCTCCGGGATGCGGGTCGACGACGTCGTCGAGGCGCTCAACCGCTTCGCCAAGTACGACGTTCCACCGAACGTACCCGTGTCCATCCGGGAGACGATGGGGCGTTACGGGCGGTTGAAGCTCTACAAGGACCCACGCGGGCTTCGTCTGGAGGCCAACGAGGCCGTCCTGATGACGGAGATCTGCGGGCTGAAGCCCGTCATCCCCTTCCTCGGCACCCGACTCACGCCAACCTCCGTCCTCGTCGACCCGGGCCACCGCGGCGATCTGAAACAGACCTTGACACATGCTGGGCATCCGGTCGAGGATCTAGCTGGGTATCGTGACGGCGACGACCTCGCGCTCGCGCTCCTCACGGACACGCGCACGGGCACACCCTGGGCCCTTCGGGAGTACCAGACGCAGGCGATCGACGCGTTCTACGGCGACGGCGTCGTGCACGGCGGGTCGGGCGTCGTGGTCCTCCCCTGCGGCGCGGGCAAGACCATGGTCGGCATCGGCGTGATGGCGAAGCTGAGCATGCGGACCCTGGTGCTGTGCACCAACATCACCGCATTACGTCAGTGGAAGGCGGAGATCCTCGAGCGTACGACGATCACGGAGGATCAGATCGGCGAGTACTCCGGCGAGACGAAGGACATCCGTCCGATCACCCTTGCGACCTACCAGATCATCACCTTCCGCAAGGCGAAGAACGACATCTTCATCCACTTCGGCATCTTCGACCGCGAGAATTGGGGCCTGGTCATCTACGACGAGGTGCACCTCCTCCCGGCGCCGATCTTCCGGGCGGTCGCCCACCTCCAGGCCCGTCGCCGCCTCGGCCTGACCGCTACCCTCGTGCGCGAAGATGGTAAGGAGGAGGACGTTTTTTCGCTCATCGGACCGAAGCGCTTCGACGTGCCGTGGAAGGACCTGGAGCACCAGGGATGGATCGCCGCTGCGACGTGCACGGAGATTCGGGTGGGCTTCACGGACGAGGACCGGCTCCGGTACGCCACCGCAGACGACCGCGAGAAGTTCCGCGTGGCGAGCTGCAACGCGATGAAGACGCCTGTCATCGAGCGCCTGTTGCGTCAGCACGATGGCGACCGCGTGCTGATCCTCGGCATGTACATCGACCAGCTTGAGTTCATGGCGCATCGCCTCTCCCTCCCGATCATCGACGGACGGACGCCGCAAAAGCAGCGTGACGAGCTGTTCGCCCGGTTCCGTCGCGGCGACGACAAGGTGCTGGTCATCTCAAAGGTGGGCAACTTCTCCGTCGACCTGCCCGATGCCAACGTCGCGATCCAGATCAGCGGGACCTGGGGCAGTCGGCAGGAGGAGGCTCAGCGCCTGGGCCGCATCCTGCGCCCGAAGCCGGGCTCGAACAAAGCGAGCTTCTACACCATCATCACGCGCGACACCATCGAGCAGACCTACGGCGAACGTCGCCAGCTCTTCCTCACCGAGCAGGGCTATGCGTACCGGATCGAGAGCGCCGCGTGACCATCCTGCACCGGAACGTCGCGTTGCTGCGGGTGAGCGACGCCGAGGCGCTCCGGGAGATGGAATTGCTGGTGTCGATCGACGACATGGTGATCGGGCGGATCTCGCCGACCGAGCTGGTCGTGGACCCGGCGCGGGTAAAAGCCTTGGTGGAACTTCTGGAGTCGCGCGGCCTGGCGCCCATGGTCCGGCGCCTGGGAGAGTGAGCGGCTACGACCGCGTGCTCAGCTCTCGTCCTCGTCGTCCTCGTCGTCGCTTTCAGAGGGCGCCAGTGGAATCGGGGGGCCGAAGCGGCGGAACTCGGGTAGAAACGCCAGCGACCTCGGGTCCGCGCGATCGACGTAGAGGACGCCGTCGAGGTGGTCGCACTCGTGCTGAACAATGCGGGCCGGCCAGCCATGGGCCTCAAACGCCAGTGGTTTGCCCTGTCGGTCCAGCGCGTCGACGCGGATGTGCAACCACCGTTCCACCTTGCCGCGCAGGTTCGGCACGGAGAGGCAGCCCTCGTACCCGGCCCGGAGCTCCTCGGTGATGGGGGTTATCGTTGGATTGACGAGGAACATCGGGTCACCATCCTCGACCCGGAAGACGACCACGCGCACGGACTCGTGGACCTGCGGGGCGGCGAGGCCCGTTCCGTCGTGTTCGAGCATGCTCTCCAGCAGATCGTCGCAGAATTGCTGGAAGGGTCGGGAACGGATGACTTCGCGGGGCACCGGTTCGGCGACCTTGCGCAAGACGGGGTTGCCCATTCGGGCGACGTGGAGGACGGCCATGCAATGCTGTATGCGAGGTCGCTTGCGCGCGCACGGGGGCCGGGTATACCGTGCGTTCCTTTTTCGGAGTCCAGAATGGCAGAGTGGAAGAATCGCTGGGAAGACAATTCCGGCGGCAGTGCGGAAGTCGGCGGCAAGAAGGTCGGGTTCTTCGTCGACAAGGAGTGCATCCTCTGCTCCGTCTGTTCCGACGCGGCCCCGAGCAACTTCCGGATGTCCGACGCCGAAGATCACGACATCTGCTTCAAGCAGCCCGAGAACGACGAGGAGCTCGCGCAGTGCTACGAGGCCATGGAGAACTGCCCCGTCGAAGCGATCGGCGACAAGGGAGTGTGACCGCTACGGGGGCTCAACCGGCCAGGCCGGCACGGCGCCCTCGCAGAGCCGCTGCATGTCCTGCGCCAGGGGCGCGGTCACCCGCACCGTCTGACCCGTAAACGGGTGTGGGAAGGCGATCGCGCGCGCGTGGAGGCAATGGCGCGGAAACCCGATCGCGTGCCGGACCCGGTCGGTCGGCCCTTTTCTGAGTGCCTCCAGAAAAATTGCGTCCGGCTGACCGTACAGCTTGTCGCCGAGGATGGGGTGGCCGAGGCATTCCAGATGGGCGCGGATCTGGTGCGTGCGGCCTGTCTCGGGGGTGCACGCGACGAGGGCGAGCGCCTGTGGGCCGGCGAGCCGGGCCAGCACTTCGAAGGTGGTCCGGGCCGGGGCGCCATCGGGCAGGAACCCCATCCGGAGCTCGACCGTCTCGGCATCGCCCGAAAATACCGGTTGATCCGACTTCGGGTGGAGGATCCCGAGGGGCTGCTCCGCGACGGCCGTCTCCCAGGGCGGATCACCGCGCACGATCGCGTGATACGTCTTGCTGACGTGTCGGTCCTGGAAGAGCTCCCGCATGCGTCGATTGGCGTCGAGGGACTTGACCAGGAAGACGACGCCCGAGGTCTCCCGGTCGAGGCGGTGAGCGATGTCGATGGCGTGGTCGGGCCGGGCCTCGCGGGCCAGTCCGACCACGCTGTACGACCACTTCTGGCCAACGGCATGCATCAGGAGGCCGGCGGGCTTGTCGAGTGCCAGCAGATGTTCGTCCTCGTACAGGATGTCGGGCAGCGGCGGGGGTGCGCTTTCAGGGGCGATCCCGGGGACGAAGATACGGATGACCTCGCCCTCGGACAACGTGCTCGATGCCTTCAGAATGCGCGCGTCCGAGCGCACGAGCCCCTGTCGGATCCAGCGGACGAACTGGGCACGCGACCAGTCCGAGAACCGCGCCGCGAGGTACGCGTCAACTCGCCGGCCCGTCCCCCGATCCCCGACAAGCAGCACCCGGTGCGGCCGTGAGAGGTCCACAAGCTCGATGTTCGGCGGAGTCAACGCGGGGCCGAGGCGGGTGCGGTGCACACAACGAGCATCCGTCGCCCTGAGATCACGTGAATGCGAGGACGCGTCGGCCCCGACCCGGCCGCTCCCCGCACGAACCGTGCCGGGCGGCGTCTTCGCCGGCTGGCGGGATTCGTAGCCTTGCAGCGGCGTAAAACAACCGACGACGCCGGCGCGAGGCTCGTCGAGCGCCGGCATCGGCGGCGGGCGGACAATGTGGGTTAGACTCCGGGTGTCAGGGTAACGGCTTGAAGGGCTTTCGTCCGATGAAGGTGCTCGCCGCCGCGTGGATCGTCACTGCGGTCGGCCTCGCCATTCTCGTCGGCCCGTACCTCGGCTGGCGAGGCTGGATCTGGCTCGGCCTGCACGAGCTGCTGTGCCTCGTCGGTGCCGGGTGGGAGCTGTGGGGCGACCGGCTCGACCCGTGGTTCGACCGCCTGGGGACCCGCTCCGCATGACCGAACCGCTAGAGCCGGGCGGCAGCGTCGGGCGATACAAGGTGATGGAGCAGCTCGGAGACGGGGACTGGGGTGCTGTGTACAAGGTACGACACACGGCAACACATGCGTACCACGTCGCACGGTTTCCGCCCGCGCTCTCAGAGCGCTCACAAGAGGCGCTACGCGAGGAGGCCCGCGTACAGCGCCTGGTCTTCCATCCGAAGCTCCTGCCCATACTCGACGTCCACGAGGATGGGGCACGATCCGGGATTTTCCGCGAATTCGTCGACGGTACCAGCCTCGCAGACGTGCTCGCCGAGGGGCCGATGGACCCTGGCGAGGCGGTCCCGCTGTTCGAGCAGATCCTCGTCGCGCTTCTCGCCGCGCACACGGCTGGCCTCGTGCACGAGGCGCTTGCACCCCAGAGCGTCCTTCTGGCGGTCGGACCCAGCGGGGTCAGCGTCCGCGTTGCCGACTTCGGCCTCTGGCGCGTGCTGGGAGGGGCCGACGCTACTCCCATCGCCGCGGGCGGGCGGCAGCGGTACGTCGCCCCGGAGCTCCTGCTCGGTGCGTCCCGACGCGATCCTCGCGCAGACGTCTTCTCGCTCGGATGCGTTTTCTACGAGATGCTCACTGGACGGGCCCCGTTCAATGACGGGACTCGGCGTGGGGAGGACGGCGGCCCCAACTACGAGCCCCTCGCCACCAGCCTCATCGGCTGCCCGCTGGCGATCGCGGCGGTCGTGGAGCGCGCCCTCGAGCTCGACCCGGAGGAGCGGTACCCGGACGTGAACGCGCTCGCCGCCGACCTGCATGGCGACCCCGCGCCGGTCCGAGCACGCGCGGCTCCGCAGGCCCCTGTGCTCACCGCGTCGCCCGCGGACGTCGACCCGGACGAGCCCACCGTCGAAGCGGAGCCGCTTGAACGCCCGTCTGAACCGCTTCCGGAGGAACGGCCGCCGATGCCCGCGTTCGAGCGCGTCGAGGCTGACGGGGCCGCGGCCGCGGTCCGCTGGGTGCTCCAGTTCGTCCTGCTGCCAATCGTATCGATCGGCGCCCTGCTGCTCGCGGGAGCCTGGCAGGAAGCGGGCACGTTGCGGACGACCAGGGATGCCGTGCTTCAGGCGCAGGAGGTCGTGAACGCGAACCTGGCCGAGGAGGTCGCCGCTGGGGGGCAGCTCGTGGCCTGGGGTGCCCCGGCGGTACAGCTCTCGGCCGCGGCCGACGAGGCCCACCGGGCGGAGACCTTGTCTGCGAAGCTCGACGCCGACCAACGGCTCACCGAAGCGCTGGATCAGGACCTCAAGGTGATGCACGAGCCCAGGGAGCCGGAGGACGTGCAGCACAAGCGCGAAATCGAACGAATGGTGGCGACAAACCATGACCACATCGCCGGCTACCGGGCGGCTCAGCTCGCCCGGGAGACCGCGGAGGCGGGACCGTTCGTTCCCATCGCGGATGCCCTCGGGCTGGCCGGCGTCGCCCCGCCCCCATGATCCTCACGCTGCGAGAGGCCGCGCGGGCTGGTGACCTGGGCGGCAAGGCAGCAGCCCTCGCCGAGCTGGACCGGGCGGGCGTAGCCATTCCTCGGGCATGGGTGGTGCCGAGGTCCGCTTTTCGTGCATTTCTACTGGAGAATCAGATAGGCGAGGACGCCCTTGCGCCCGAGGCGTCGGTCCTCTTGGGGCGGATGCCCGTTCCACTCGCCTGCCCCGCTCCATGCGTAGCCGTGCGGTCCAGCGGCCACGACGAAGACGGCGGGGCCACGAGCAACGCCGGGCGCTACGAAACAGTCCTCGGAGTCGCGCCAGACGAGTTTGAGGCTGCCGTCCGAAAGGTGTGGGCGAGCTGGCTCCTGCAGCGTCGCCCTGGCCAGCCCCTCGACGGCATGACCGTGCTCGTGCAGGAGATGGTGGATGCGAGGGTCGCGGGCGTGCTCTTCACCACCAACCCGGTGACCGGGAGCTGGGCCGAGATGGTCGTTGAGGCGGTCTGGGGGCTCGGAGCGCCCCTCGTGAGCGGGTCCGTCGTGCCCGATCGATACGTGTTGACACGCGGCCGGGGGTTGGGTGCCCGGGAGACCCCGACGGTGGCCCATCAGGAGATTCAGGAACAAGGCACTGAAGTTGTGATCGACCACCGCAAGCTGGTGACTCGCGCGACCGCGTCGCCCCTCGCCCGCAAGCTGCTCCAGGAGGACCTGGTCATCCTCGCGATGCTCGGACTCGTCGTGGAGCGGGCACGCGGTACCCCCCAGGACATCGAGTGGGCGGTCGATCGCGCGGGTGCCTTCCACATCCTGCAGGCCCGGCCCATCACGACCCAGCGCCGGCTGCCCCGCGGGGACGCCACGCTCTGGACCCGGCGCTTCATCGGCGAGCGCTTCCCCGACGGCGTCACGCCGCTCACCTGGTCGATCGTCGGCCCCACGCTCGACCACTTCATCGCCTACCCGGAGACCTCCCGCCGATTCCTCGGCGGCGAGCCGGCACTACGGGTCCTGAACGGGCACCCGTATGTCAACGTCACCGTCTTCCGACACCTCGCATTCAAGTTTCCGGGCGCCGCTCCACCCCGGTTCATGCTCGACTTCTTCCCACCCGAGGAGGAGGCGGCGTGGGTATCCCGACGCGCGGCAGCGCCCGACGTTGCGGTGTACGCGAGCATCTTCCGGACGACCTTTGCGGAGCAGCGGTGGCAGCGCTTCCGGTGGAATCCGGCCACCAACGTCCGTGCGTGGGACACCTTCCGGAGCGCGCTGGATGCTCACCTGCGCACCCTCGCGACCGCCTCCCTCCCCGGTGTCCTGCGATCCGTCAGCCACCTGCTCCGCGAGTACATCAAGATCCACGTCACGTCGCTGCTGTTCGCCAACATGGGCTGGGAGCTGCTCGCACCGACGCTCTCGGACAAGGACAGGGCCGTGCTGCTCCGCCCTGCCGGAGCGTCGATCACGCGGCGGGTCGACGCGGCCCTCGGCGACGTGGGACGGGGCTGCTTGTCCATCGACGAGTTCCTCGCAGCGCACGGCCACCGTTCCCGCGCCAGCTGGGAGATATGGGCATTACACCTTGCGGAGGACGTGCCCGGAACGTGGGCGCTGGCCAGGACCATGGCCGCGACCCAGCCACCGGGCATCCACGCAGCGCTGGACGCGGAGGCTGCCGAGACAGCCGCCGCCATCGCAGCGCTCCCGCCACTTCGCCGGCGTCTCACCCACCTCGCCAGCGAGTATCTACGGTTGCGCGAGGAGCAGCGGTACCACCTCGACCGCATCTTCTGGGCTGCCAAGAGTCGCCTCGTCGCCCTGGCGCCGACCCTGCCGCTCGCCGCCGACAACGTGGCCTGGCTCACCGCCTCCGAGCTCCTCGACTTGCCCGCCGACGCGGACCGGCGCGCCGAACAACGCAAGGCGCTGCGACCGTCGTCCGAGCCGCCCGACTTCCTGCGCGGCGACGAGCCACTGCCACCACCTCCCTCCGGCAGGCGACTCCAGGGCGTCGGTGTCTCGCCGGGGGCAGCCCGGGGCACGGCGCGCGTCCTGCGCACCCTGGAAGACGGGCTGACGCTACGTCCGGGCGAGATCCTCGTCACCCGGTCGACAGATCCGGCGTGGAGCCCGGTGCTCGCGCGCGCGGGCGGGCTGGTGTTGGAGATGGGGAGCCAGTTGTCCCACGGGGCGGTCATCGCCCGGGAGTACGCCGTCCCGGCGGTCGCGAACATCGCCTCGGCGACCCACTACATCGCAGATGGCGCCGAGGTGCAGATCGACGGTCGCACCGGCGCGGTGTGGATCCTCGGGTAGCGCGGCCGCGTCAGCGCAGGGGCTACCGAACTCCGGAACGACGCGGGTTCCGCTTCGCATCCTCGGTCTGGACCACCTCGATCCCGCTCAGGCCGTCCTCACTCATCGGCAAGGCCTCAAGAAAGCCAGACGCAGCGAGGAGATCCTGGAATCCGTCCGTCTTCTTTCCGGCCTGAGCGGGCGCCTGTCCGAGGTCGCGACGCAACGCCTGGTTGGAAAGCTTGATCTGCGTCGCCAGAGAGCCCAGCATACTTTCACGCCACCAAAGGCGCGTATCCCCCGTCAACCTTTCGTACGCGGCCGTGTCCAGCCGGAACAGCCAGCCCTGACCCACTGCAACACAACTCGCCGTGCGTGGGCCGGTCTGGATGAGCGTGTTGATGCCGAGGACGTCCCCTGCCTTGAGCGTCGCGAGGCGCTCGGCCCGATCCCCCCGAACATGGCGCAACACGTCCACATTGCCCCGCGCGACCAGGAACGCGCTGGACGCCTGCTCGCCTTCCAGAAAAAGCGCCTTCCCCTCCTGCATGGGCTCGGCGACGAACGCGTCCAGGAGTGGTTTGAGGACTTCGGGCGTCGCATCGGCGAGCCCGGGCAACCCCTTGAGCAGAGGCAGCAGGTCGGGGCAGGGTTCATTCGGCTGGCCCGGCACCAGCGACCGCCAAAGTCTCGCGAGCAACGCCGGCTCCGACCGCACGGGCGCCGCCTCCCGCCCCTGCGCCAACGTAGCGATACGCTGATTGGCGGCCTGGATCCGACGGGCGAGCGTTGTCAGCGCGGAGTCCAGGAGCGCGCCGTAAACGGGGCTGCGCTGCCAGCGGAGGGTCCGCAGGCCGCTCACCGGCAGGATGGCGACCTTGGATTTGGACCCGGCGGCGAGCGAGGCTGTCCGCAGGCTGCCGGCGAAAAAACCGGCCGCCTCCCCAATCATCTCCCCGCCGAGCACCTTCCCCACCTCCGCCTCGTTCACGATCGCGCGCAGGTCCCCCGAGAGGAGCACCCCCACCTCTTCCACCGGGGCGCCGCCGCGCCACAGCAGCTCGCCCGTGTAGAGCTCGCGTACCGACCAGAGCGCCGCCGCGCTTCCGAGCGCCGACGCCGGCACCCGCTGGAACATGGGCAGCATCCGAAGTTCATCAGCCAGCGACAGCATCCCCACAATATAACGCGAGCACCCGGAGGTCCCTTGTCCCAGATCCGCCCCTTCGCCGCTGTGCGCGCCCCCAACGCCCTTGCCCGCGACGTCATCGCCCTCCCCTACGACGTGATGAACGAGGCCGAGGCCCGCGCGATCGTCGCCGCAAACCCCCGCTCCTTCATCCGCGTGAGCCGTCCAGAGGCGGTCTTGCCGGTCGGCACGGACTCCCACAGCCGGCTCGCTTACGACACGGTGCGCTCCGAATACGACGGGATGAAGGCCGCCGGACTCCTGATCCAGGACCCATCCGAAGGCTACTACCTCTACGGCCAGAAGATGGGTGACCACGCCCAGATCGGCCTCGTCGCCTGCTTTTCGTGCGAGGAGTACGACACGGGCCTGATCAAGAAGCACGAGCACACGCGGCCCGACAAGGAGAAGGACCGGGTCGAGCACATCGACGGCTCAAACGCCCAGACGGGCATGGTGTTCCTCGCGTACCGCGACACGACACGGCTCAACACATTGATCACGACGCTCGCCGCGCGCCCACCCGAATGGGAGGTCGTCACCGAGGACGGCGTTCGCCACACGCTCTGGCGCGTCGCCGACCCCGTCGACGTGACCGCGATCACAGCCGCCGCCGCCGAGCTGCCCGCTACCTACGTCGCCGACGGGCACCACCGCTCCGCCGCCGCGAGCATCGTACACCGCATGCGTGCGGGCAAGCCCGGGCGCCACGGCTGGTTCCTCGCCGGGCTGTTTCCCGCCTCCTCGCTCCAGATCCTCGCCTACAACCGGGCCGTCAAGGACCTTTTCGGGCACACGCCCGGCTCCCTGATGGCGGCGATCAAGGCGCACTTCGACGTCGCGCCCACAACGAGCCCGGTGCCCGCGGGACCCGGTCGCTACACGATGTACCTTGGCGGCACCTGGTACGGCCTGACCGCCCGCCACGTCCCGAGCGACCCCGTCGCCCGCCTCGACGTCTCCATGCTCCAGGATCGCGTGCTGCAGCCTCTCCTCGGCATCGAGAACCCTCGAACGGACAAGCGCATCGACTTCATCGGCGGCATCCGCGGCTGGCAGGAGTTGAAGGCGCTCGTCGACAGCGGCTCGCACGCCGTGGCCTTCCACCTCCATCCCACCGCGATGTCCCAGCTCCTCGACGTCGCCGACGCGGGCGAGGTGATGCCCCCAAAATCGACGTGGTTCGAGCCGAAGCTGCGCGATGCGGTCGCGATGCACGAGCTGGACTGACGGACTGGCGCCGGGGTTTCGGTTAACCGGCCAACCCACCCCATCCCGGAGCGCCCATGCCTGCCAGCCACTACACCGCCATCGTCCTCGGAGCAGGCCCTGGTGGCTACCCCTGTGCGATACGTCTCGGCCAGCTTGGCATCAAGACGCTGGTCATCGAGCGTGAGTACTGGGGCGGCGTTTGCCTGAATGTGGGCTGCATCCCCTCAAAGGCGCTGATCACGGCGGGGAAACGGCTGGAGGAGTGCCTGCATGCGGACGCCATGGGCATCGAACTTCCGGGCGTGCCCGTGGTCAACATGACCAAGCTTCAGGCCTGGAAGAACACGGTGACAGGCAAGCTGTCGGGCGGGGTTCGGACACTGCTGAAGGGCAACAAGGTCGAGATGACGGAGGGCGCAGCGCGGTTTGTCGGGCCTCACGAGCTCGAGGTGCTGACGAAGGAGGGGCCTGTCCGCGTGACGGCGGACCACATCGTCATCGCGACCGGCTCGCGGCCGATCGAGGTGCCGGGCTTCTCGTTCCGTGACGCGCGCATCCTGGACTCGACGAAGGCGCTGGCCCTACCCCAGGTGCCCAAGCGGCTTGCCGTCATTGGCGGCGGCTATATCGGCCTTGAGATGGGAAGCATGTATCGAAAGCTCGGGAGCGCCGTGACCGTGATCGAGATGGCGGATCAAGTGCTCCCCGGCTTCGATGCGGACGTGGTCAAGCTCATCGACCGCAAGCTCAAGAAGTCCGGGGTCACCGTCCACACCGGCTCGCAGGCGCTGCGCTGGGAGGAGTCGGATGACGGCGCGGTGCTCACGTTCAAGACGCCCGACGGCGAGCGGACCCTGACGGCGGACGCCATCCTCGTGACCGTCGGCCGCCGCCCCAACACCGACCAGATCGA
Organism: uncultured Pseudomonadota bacterium; assembly: GCA_903844155.1. Taxonomy (GTDB): domain Bacteria; phylum Myxococcota_A; class UBA796; order UBA796; family SXON01; genus CAIUMM01. The sequence goes on from CAIMSU010000319.1 coordinate 11,864, forward strand.
CCTCGAAAAGACCGGCATGGCGATGGCGGGTCGCTTCGTCCAGACGGACAAGCAGCTCAAGACCAGCGTCCCTGGGCTCTATGCGATCGGCGACTGCACGACCGGCCTGATGCTGGCCCACAAGGCGACGCATGACGGCGAGGTCTGCGCCGAGGTCATCGCCGGGCACAAGGTGTACAACGACGCGAAGACGGTCCCCGCCGTCGTGTTCACTGACCCGGAGATCGCGACCGCGGGGCTGCAGGAGCCCGAGGCCCGCGCCGCCGGATTCGATGTTCGCGTAGGAAAAGTACCGTTCGCCGCGATCGGTCGGGCGCTGACCACGAACGAGACGGACGGCTTCGTCAAGGTCGTCGCGGACCGTGCCACCGGACGCATCCTCGGCGTCACCATCGTCGGGCCCCACGCCTCAGACCTCATCAGCGAGGCCGTCCTCGCCGTCGAGATGGAGTGCGAGCTGCGCGACATCGGCCTGTCCATCCATCCGCACCCGACCTTGAGCGAGGGGATCATGGAGGCGGCCAAGGCTGCGCTCGGTGAGGCGATCCACGTGATGAACGGGTGACCGCTCAGCGCGCGCTCCGAATCGCCTCCAGCACCCGCTCCGGCGTGAACGGCATCCTCCGCAGCCGCACGCCGATGGCGTCGTAGATCGCGTTGCCGATGGCCGGAATGATGGGGTGAAGCGGCCCTTCTCCCGCCTCCTTCGCGCCGTACGGGCCGCCCGGGTCGATGGTCTCGATGATGCGCGCGAAGAACTCCGGGCATTCCTTGCTCGTGGGGATGCGGTAGTCCAGCAGGTTGGGACCGCGATGCAGGCCGCGCTCGTCAAACGTGTGCGCCTCCATCAGCGCCTCCGCGTAGCCCATGTACACGCTGCCCTCGATCTGGCCTTCGACGAGCTGCGGGTTGAGCGCGCGCCCGCAATCATGCGCGGCCCACACGCGTTCGACGCGGACAATCCCGGTTTCCTTGTCGACCGTCACCTCCGCGACATGCGCGGTCGTGGAGTACGCCGGCGACGCCCCGATCGTCCCACCCCGGTAGTTTCCGCCCAACTTCTTCGTCCGATACCCACCAGCAGCGGTCAGCGGGACCCCGGCCGACGCCTCCGCGAGGATCAACGCCTCCCGCGCTGACACCTGCCTCGACGGCTCACTTGTATCAAACCAGAACCCGAAGGCGACCGCGACCCGATCCTCGCCGACCCCCCACTTCGTCGCCACGGCACTCCGCATCGTCGTCGCCATCGCCCGCCCGGCTTCCTGGGCCGCGAGGCCGCACATGTAGGTCACGCGCGAGCTGTAGCTGCCGAGGTCGACGGGGGTGAGGTCGGTGTCGCCGGAGACGACGATGACGTCGTCGGGCAGCACGCCCGTCTCCTCGGCCACGATCGTCGCGAGGACGCCGTTGGAGCCCTGCCCGATGTCGTTCGCACCGCAGTAGACCGTGATCTTGCCGCTGCGGTCGGCCCGCAGAAGCACGCCGGACTGCGGCATGTCGTTCGGGTAGATCGGGTAGGCGGTCCCCGAGATGTACATCGAGCAGGCGACGCCAAGGCCACGGCCGGGGCCAAGCACCCCCCGTCTCGTCCGCCAGCCCGAGGCCGTCTCCACGCTGTCCAGGCAGGCGAGGAGGCCGGTCGACGGCAGCGCCTGTCCGTTCACCGTGACGTCCCCTGATACCATCGCGTTGCGTCGGCGGATGTCGATGGGGTCGATCTGCAGCCGGGCGGCGATGTGGTCGAGCGCACACTCAAAGGCGAAGCGCGGCTGCACGGAGCCGTGGCCGCGCTTGGGGCCGCAGCAGGGCTTGTTGGTGTAGACGCGCCGCGATCGGAAGTGGTAGTTCTCAAAGGCCACGGGCCCCGTCAGCAATTGCCCGGAGTAGTAGGCCGTGACAAGCCCGAATGAGTGGTAGGCGCCCCCGTCGATGACGATGTCGCTGTCGACGGCCTTGACCCGTCCGTCGGCATCGCAGCCCACCCGGAAGTGCATTTCCATCGGGTGCCGCCCGCGGTGGCTGTAGAACACTTCCTCGCGGGTGTAGAGGATCTTCACCGGTCGACCGGCCCGGCGCGACAGCACCGCCACACAGAATTCCAGGTCAAACGGCTCGGATTTGCCGCCAAAGGCGCCGCCTATGACCGGCTGGATGACCCGAACCTTCTCCTCCGGCAGGCCAAGCACCTTCGCGAGCTCCCGATGCAGGTAATGTGTCACCTGGCTCGCCGACCAGACGGTGAGCTGTCCGTCCTGCGACCACGACGCCACCGCGCAATGGGGCTCGATGGCAGCGTGATTGGACCCCTCATAGTGCCAGACGTCGTCCACGATCGCGGAGGACGCGGCAAAACCAGCCGCGACGTCCCCGAACGCGAGGTCGACCTCCTTGCAGACGTTGGACTCCCACGCCCGGCCCTTCCAGTCGCGCTCGTGAACCAACGGCGCGTCCGGAGCCAGCGCGTCTGTCGGTTCGACGACCGCCCTCAGCACGGCGTACTCGACGATGATCGCGTCCAGCGCCCGGTTCGCTGTGTCCTCGTCGACGGCAGCGACCGCAGCGACACCCTCGCCGATGTATCGCACCTTGTCGACGGCGAGGGCCGTCTCGTCGGGGGTCCAGGGGATGACGCAGTAGGCCGTGGGCAGGTCCGCGCCCGTCATCACGGCAAAGACACCGGGGATCGCGGCCGCAGCGCGCGTGTCGATGGACAGGATGCGGGCATGGGCGTGCGGCGATCGAAGGATTTTTCCGTGTGCGAGACGCGCTGGGAGCAGATCGTCGGCGTAGACGGCCTCGCCGGTGGCCTTGGCGATGCTGTCGGCCTTCCGCATCCTTGCGCCGACCACGTTGAACCCGGGCGCCGGCTCACCGTAGCGGATGGGAACGGTGGAGGCGGGCTGACCCGTTGCCGCGAGGCGGACGGCCTCGATGATCTTGGTATACCCGGTACATCGGCAGAGGTTGCCGGAGAGCGCCTCCCGGATGGCGTCGTCGCTCGGTGACGGATTGCTGTCGAGGAGCGCACGCGCGGACAGGATCATGCCGGGCTGGCAGAAGCCACATTGGAGCGCGCCGCAGACGTCGAACGCGCGCTGGACGACGTCGGGCCCGTCAGCGGTCGCCAGACCCTCGATGGTGGTGATCGCGCGCCCCGCACATGCGTGGGCGAGCGTCAGGCACGCGATCGTGGGGGCACCGTCAACGAGCACCGTGCACGCCCCGCAATCTCCCTTGTCGCACCCCTGCTTTGAGCCCGTGAGCCGCGCCTCGTACCGGATGGCCTCCAGCAGCGTCCAGTGCTCGGGCACCGCGAGCTCGACCGCAGACCCGTTGATCAAGAGCGGCAGGATCGATCGCATGCGCACCGGTAGCCAGTTCTCGCGCTCCGCGCTCGCCCCGGCTATTGTCTGCTGGTCGCGCCTTGACTTTTTGGAACTACGCCTTGATTGCACCCCCTTGGCGTGTCAAGGCTTCCCGCGGGCTGCGCGGGGCGCGCCGTACGCCACCCCTGATCGAACGCACGGAACTTGCTGGGGCAAGTTCCGCGCCTTCTGGGTTGGCGGGTACCGCGCCCTGCCCTTGACCAGCCCCGTGGCGTCCGCTACCCTACGCGCGCGCGGCCCCCCGGCACGCTGCTCCGCTCCTCCATTTGAGGCTTCATGACCCGATCTTGCGTCTCTCCGCTCGCCTTCCCCGTTGCCCTCGCCCTCGGCTTTGCCCTCGCCTGCGGCGGGTCCAAGGCGCCGCCTCCCCCGTCGACGCCCGCGCCGACGGACGGCAGCATCGGCGTGCCTGAGTGCGACGACTACATCACGAAGATGCAGGCGTGCATCGACAAGATGGACCCGACCACGAAGGCCCAGTACGACGCGACCTTCAAGTCCACGCGCGATGCCTGGGTCCAGGCCGCGACGAACCCCGCTGCGCGCGATGGCCTGAAGGTCGGCTGCCAGTCGGCGCTCTCGGCCATCCCCACGAACTGTGGACCTGCGCCCGCGCCCGTCGTCGCGCCGGTCGTCGTTGCCCCCGTTGCCGCACCGGTCGTCGCCCCCGTGGCGGCCGCGCCTGCCACAGCACCGAAGGCGACCACCACGACCTCCCACGGATCCTCCCAGGACAACCGGACGAACGCCCGGTCCCCGTCCCTCCAGGAGATCCGCAAGAAGAACGGCACCCCGACGCCCGGTCACCACTGATTGCGGCGCGGCGCAGGCGCTCGACCCCTGCCCGACGAGCTCCTCGCCGCTGACGCGGTGCTCTACGAGGCGAGTCGGGCGATCGATCCCGCCCGGCTTTTGAACCCGCTGAACGTGGCGGACGCGCAGATGGGCTTCCTCGCGGGCCTGGCGGAGCCCCCGTTTCGCTACGCGGTGTCGGCTGAGCTCGCAGGATGGCGGGCCCGGATCCTCGCGCTCCCGCTGCCCGCCTCGCATCCGTTCAGCGATGTGGTTGGCCACGCCATCCGCGCGTGGGTGGCCATGGCCGATGCGTTCCTGAATCGTGACGCCGAGAGTTTTGAGCGGTGGGGCGAGGTCGAGCGGTGGGAGGTCACGGAGGCGGCGTGCGACACACCCACGACACAGTCCGACGCCGAGATCGAGGCTCCAGAGCCATTTCTGGCTGCAGCAGGCATGCGTCAGGCCCTGGAGTCCGCGATCGCGGCGCGGGGGTTCGCGGGCTGGGTCGTGCGTTGGGACGAGGTCATGAGCGCGCGCATCCTCGTCGAGTCGGCCCGGCGAGAGGTGCGCGTCAACCCACGCGCATCGTTCCGCCAAAGCGATGTTCGCCGCCTCATCGCGCATGAGATCGACGTGCACGTCCGGCGAGCGGAGAACGGGGCGAAGCTGCCGTTGCGGATGTTCGGCACCGGCCTTCCCGGGAGCCTGCAGACCGAAGAGGGGCTCGCCATCTACGCGGAAGAGCGGGTGGGCATCCGGAACCCGGACGCGCGGGGACAGGAGAGTCGGCTACGGAGGGCCATCCAACTTGCCCGCACCGCCGGCTTCCGGGAGGTTTGGGAGGCGTTGCGCGAACACTACGGCCCGCGCGGGGCCTTCACCGTCGCCCTTCGGCTCAAGCGCGGCCTCGCCTACCCGGGCGCCCCGGGCGTGTACGCGAAGGACGCCGTCTACGGCCTTGGTCGGGAGCGCATCGGGGCCTGGCTGGCGGCCGGTGGAGACCTCGCCCACCTCTACGTCGGCAAGGTCGGCATGGAGCACCCGGTCGGCGAGTGGCTCGCGGAAGGCCTGGTAGCGCCCGGGATCGTCCCGGACCTCTGGCGCTGATCAGTCGACCTGGATCAGGCTGTTCATCGCCGGGAACTCCTCCTTTAAAAGCGCCTCGACGCCCATCTTCATCGTTAGGATGGACGACGGGCACGTGGAGCAGGATCCGACGAGCTTCACGTAGATGTCGTTGTTCTCGATGCGGAGGAGCGTGATGTCGCCGCCATCGCCCTGGAGCGCGGGCCGGACCATCTCGTCCATGATCTCCTGCACCGCCGCGAACGTGAAGGCGGCGCCCGCAGTGTCGTCCGTGGGCGCCATGGCGGTCGGGGCCGCCGGCGGGTCGTCGGCGACATGGACCGGGGGCTCGGCCGACGCGAGCGCGCCGGCCGGCACCTCGGCGGCGAGCAGCTCGGTAGGGGCGGCGACCGCGACAGGCCCGACGGGTGCAACCGGTACAGCGGCAACGGCTGCGACAGGGGCGGCTGTGACGGGCTCCGTCCGCCAGACCGGCGCAGGTGCCGGCGCTGCCGCGGGCGACGGCTCCAAGCCGAACGCCTTCTTGATGCCACGCTTGAGTGCAGAACGGATCAAAGCCACCTCCACACGCAGTGTACCCGCAGCGCGCCGAACGGCCACCGACCCCATCGTCGGGCCCGTAGTGCAGCCCACCTCCTGCGCGTTCATGCCCGAAGATCGCGGCCGAGGCGGGAGACGGGATACACGCCCCGGGCAGCCCATGCGCCGCCGAGGGAGTCACCGTGTCCAACCTGCCGCACATCCGAATCGTCGCCGCCGAGATCGAGCGGGACGGTCGCTACCTCATCACCCAGCGACGGGCCGAGGCGGCGCTTCCGATGCTGTGGGAGTTCCCGGGCGGCCGGGTGCAGGACGGCGAGAGTGATTCGGACGCACTGCGTCGCGCCATTCGTGACCGCCTGGATGTCGGCGCTCAGGTCGGCCATCGCGTGCTGCACGTGACACATTCCTACGATGCCTACGCGCTCGACATGGTGGTGTATCGCTGTGCGTTGGTCGGTACACCGCGCCCCGCGCGCGTCGCCGAGTTCCGCTGGGTGCGCCCCGACGAGTTTGGGCAGTACCAGTTCCCGGGCGCCGACCAGCAGACGGTGGATGCCCTCCTGTCCGGCAGCTGACCGCACGGCGGCTGACCGCACACTGGGCGAGCCCCCCTACAGCAACGCCCGCACGTAGGCGTAGAGCGGCCGCAAGTCGGCGTCGTACCAGATGTCCGCCGCGTAGAGCCCGTACAGTGTTCGAGCAGTGACCATGGCCAACGCGGTGATCCCCGCGACCGCCGCCACCAGGGTGTCCAACCGGCGCCACGTCAGCGGGCGTGCCACGCCACGGGGCGACGCCGGATCGAACCCCCGGGACTCCAGCGACTCAGCCAGCATCCGCGCCCGGCGCACACATCGCGCGACGACCGGGCGCAGGAGCGCCACCTCCAACCCGAGCCACGCCCACGGCGTCCGCCGCCACATCGGCCGACCTCTCGCCCGTCGCGCCCGTCGCACTGTCCCCCACTCCATCGCGACCAGCGGGACGAACCGGACCATCGCAGCGACCATCACCACCAGCGCCCACGGCAGCCCCCGACCGGCGACCCGGGTCCGGAGCGCTGTCACCAGCTCATCCGTCGGCGTCGACAGCGCGAGCAGCAGGCCCGCGGCCGTAACGGCGATGAAGCGGGTCGACTGGGCGAGCCCGTGCATCGCGCCCTCCCGCCAGAAGGTCACCGGACCGAGGCTCAGCAGCGGCGTTCGCGGCCAGTCCGACCAGAAGACCGACTGCGAGAAGGCCGTCGACCAGGCGACCAGCACGGTCCCCAGCACGAGGCCGCGCCGAAACGGCCTGGCCTTCGGGTGAACAACGGCGGCGCCAACGAGCGCGACCGCAAGGAGTCCGAGGACGGCGGTCCCGTCGACGAGGACGACCAAGAGCCCGAGCAGGGCGACGAGCGCGAGCCGTAGACGGGCATCCAACCCCGCGCGCCCCTCGCCCGCCGACCGAGGAGACACCTCCGCAGGAGCGACGGACGCACGCGCGGTCAGCCATCCACTCGACGCCACAGGAGCATCCTCGCGGATCCTCCCCCCGTCCATCCACACCACCCGGCTCGCCCACGCCGCCACCAGCTCCGGATCGTGGCTGGCAAAGACGGCCGTCTCCGACCCGGCCCAGACGGCCTGGAAAAGTCGGGCGAGGCTCTCCGCGTCCTGCCCGCTCCCCGCCTCGTCCAGCAGCAGGACCCCGGGCTCGGCGGCTACCATCGCGGCCACCGCCAGCCGCAGGCGCTGGCCACGCGACAGGGACTGCGGCGCCCGGGCCTCAAGCCCTGCGAGCCCGAACGCGTCCAGCAGCGCGGGGTTCGGATCCCTCCCCCGCTCGTCCGCTGCGTAAGCAACCTCCCGAGCCGCGGTCGCGGAGAACAGCACCAGGTCCGCGTTCTGCGGCACCTCCATCCGGCGCGTGACGCCGAGCACGTCCCCCGACCCGGGCCGCAGCCGCCCGGAGAGCAGCCCGATCAACGTGGACTTTCCCGCCCCGTTCCCGCCGACAACCGCCACCCGCTCGCCCCGGCGCACCGCCAGGTCCAGCCCGTCGACCCCCTTGGAGCCATCATGTGAAAAGCCCACCCCGCGGAGCGCCAGGAGGACCTCGCCCGACGCCCCGTGTTCCACGTGGAACATCGGCACGGGTTCAGGTGCCGGCCCCAGGTAGACGATCCGGTCCGCGCACCCGAGGAGCCCGAGGCGATGCTCGACCAGGACCACGGCCACGCCGGCGTTCGCGAGCTGCCGAAGCGTCGAGACGATCGCATGCGCGCCCTCCGGATCGAGCTGGCTCAACGGCTCATCGAGCACGAGGACCCGCGGATCCGCCGCCAGCGCCGCCGCGATCGCCAGCCGCTGGCGCTCGCCGCCCGAGAGATCGAGCGGGTCCCGCTGCTCAAAACCGCCCAGCCCCACCCGATCAAGCGCCGTCCCAACCCCGCTCGCCGCCAGGCCTGCGCTCTCCAGCGCGAACGCCACCTCCCCCGCACACGTGCCCGCGAGCACGCAGTCGTCGACCTCCTGCGGCACAAACCCGAGCGTCCGGACCCGCTCCGGCCCGGAGAGCGCCTCCGGGTCCCGGCCGGCCACGGCGACCACCCCGGTCACCTCCCCATGCCCGTGGCGCTGCGCGAGCCCAACAACCATCCGCGCCAAGGTGGACTTTCCGGACCCCGTCCGCCCGGCGAGGACAACAAACTCCCCAGCTCCGACATCCAGATCGAACGGACCGACGCATCGCCCTGACGGATACCGGTAGGCGGCCGCCGCGATATGTATCAGATGGCTCACGCGTCCACCTCGCGCAGGGACCGCACGAACGGAAGGGCGAGGGTGCTCGCGAGCACGACGTACAGAAACCCAGGGAAGACCACCTGCATCGCGATGTACCAACCCGCGAAGTTGAGCCGGTACAGGATGGTGTGGAGCCACAGCCCGAACAGGGTCAGGATCGCGTTGGAAGCCGCAAATGCCAGCGAGAGCCGCCCGATCGTGGGGGGTCGGCCCCGCGTGAGTCCGGAGAGCCACGCGGCACCTTCGCCCAGCGCGATCGCAGCCCCCGTGTAGATCAGGTCCGGCGGGCTGATGGCGCCGGTCAACACCCCGCGCCCGAGCCAGCAGCACAACACGCTGATGCCGAGCGTGCCGGGGCGGGGCTGGAGCTGCAGCAAGGTGGCGAGGAGCACGGTGCGGCCGGCGTCATAGACGATCCCGGTGAAGAGGGAGGCAAAGGGCCCGAGGACGGCGCCGACGGACATCGAGAGCACGTCGGTCGCAGAGCTGACCACAAATAGCGCCGTTCCGAAGAGGGCGTTCACCATCAGGTCGGTGGTCGACGCCTGACGAAGCCAGCGGGGCCCTGCACGCCCGATCCACGCGAGTCCGGCGATGCTGGTCAGGACCGTGACGAGGAACCCCACAGAAGCCACCGGGTTGCCGCGTCGAACCACCAGGGGAAGCGCTGCGGTGGTCAGCACGTCGGAGGAGCCAAGCGGCGTCACGTCGAGGTGCGCCGTGTACTCGCCCGCCGGGACGTTCAGCGCGTCCAGGAACACAGGCAACACCGCGCTCGCCGTCGCACCGGTCGGAACCCGCAAGAGCACAGACGCGCGATCGGTACCTCCGTCCGCAGACCGGAGGCGGGGCCGGAAGGCGGGCGCCGGGGACCCGTCTGCGGCGGTCACTGTTGCCGTGACAACCACGTCCACAGGCTCGGATCCAGCATCCGAGACCGGCACTGCGACGAACGCCCAGGGCTCCTCCGCAGCGTGCACCCTCAGGCCGGCACCGCTCCAGGCCAGGGCGCGCTCCCACGCGGGGGAGGGCAGGATGATGGCGTCGACGGGTCGGCCGAGATCGCGAAAGCCATTCTCCTCCGCGGGAAAAACTGGGTTGGCGATGGTTATTGCGGTTCGGGCGGCCCCGGGGTCCTTGCGGTCGAGGACGAGGGAAAGCGTCGCGTCGCCGAGCTGGAGGGAGGTGTCCTGGGCGAGCGTGATGGAGCGGAGGGCCCGGGACCCCGACGCGGGGAGGACGACATCGCCGACGGAGGTGGGGACGGTGACCGGCGAGGGACCTGCCGTGAATCGGAGGAATACTGTGGCTTCGCGGCCCCAGACGGGCACGTGGACGACGCCATTGGCGGAGCTCCAGGGTGCGCCGGGCGCCGGCTGGACGTCAATCGTACAGGCCTTGTTCGCGGGAACCGTCAGGGCGGCCGAGGCGACCTGGGCCGCGCCGTGCACCTCCCCGGTCGCAGTGACGACGAGCGGTCCAGGGGAAAGGTCAAGGGCGAGGAAGACGTCGCGCGTCGGCGACGGAAGCTCGCGCCGGACCACGGGCTGGGGCTTGCCATCCACCGACCGGTCGATGACGACCACGCCGACCGGGCTCGAGGCGTGCACCTCCACCCCGTCCCCGGCGCACACGCCCGTGACCACAAGCGGCGGCGGGGTCGCACACCCGGACAGCGCCATTCCCAGCGCTGTCGCCACGGCAACGCGTGGTCCGCCGAACGACGTCACCGGAACACCGTCACGCCATACGCGCCGGCCACGCCACCATCGGCGGTCTTGTAGGGCGCCCCGCTGACGGCGACCCAGCGCCCATCCGGCGAGAACACCGGTCGGAAGTAGGTCGGCGACGCGGTCGAGCACGTCGCGATCCGCGCGCCGGTGGCGGCGTCGAGCAGCACCGCCCCGTAGAGATCGGTCCGGTAGTCGGCCTCGCGGGCGCCCGCGCCGACCAGCAGCGTCGTGCCGTCCGGCGAGAGCACCACGCCCCCCACCGCCTCGCGCACCGACCGGTCCCAGCGCGGGGTCCCATCCGGCCGAATCGCGTGGACCGTGTTTTCAGCCGGATGAACCTCGGGAGGCCGGGCTGCCGGGTCGGCGCTGCCCCAGGGAATGTTGGTCGCTGTTGTCAGATACCAGACGCCCGCAGCGCTCGCCGTGGCGAAGCCGACGCCGACGCCGATCGGCACCCCAGCGGTCACGATGGGCACGCCGGGCTCCAGCTCCGCCCGGGTCCCGCCTGCGCCGTCGAGCACGAACGCCCGCCCGTCACCCAGCCCCGCAAAGGCAAAATCCGGCCCGCGCGCCACCGCCTCCCAGAAGAACACCTCCTTGAAATACGGCTTCAGGGGCTCAAACTGGCGCGTCCAGCGGGGCTTGAGGTCGGCCAACGCAAGGTCGATGAGCCCCCCCACCGGCAGATCCGCGGGCGCCGGCCCCTCCGCCGAGCGCGAGACGCCAACGAGCACATCGCCACCTTCATCCACGGATGGAAAGAGGAAGATCGCGTCGGCGGCACCCGCGGCAGGAAAGGTCGCCCGAACATCCCCTTCGGGCCCGAGCCGCCAGATCCGCGACCGGTTCCGGCGCACCCCGTCCACATTCCATCCGTGCGCGCCGGCGACGATGAGGCTACCGTCCCCAAGAACGCGGATGGCATAGGCACCCGGGAGCGAAAACCGCCCGTACATCGTGTCGTCTGCGGGGGGCGCACTGGTCTCCAGGTCGTCCGCGAGTCGCCGTCGCCAGCGGTCGGCCAGCGTCCCCGCGTCGAGCGCGTACACGAACGCATCGGGGGACTGCTCCCCCACGTACAAGGTCCCACCGTCCGGGCTGAACGCCACCTGCGCGACGGCCCCCTCCGCCAGCTCCCGCGTCGCGACCACGTCGCCGCCCGGCACGGACACCACCTCCACCCGCCCGCCCACCGTCCCGATGGCCAGCCGCCGCCCATCGGGCGCAAACTGCAGGGCCACGCCCGCCGGCGGCACGCCCTGTTCGGCGTCTGACCGACGATCCTCCAGCGCGACCTGCACCTGCGCCCGGCACTCCGCCACCAACGGCGCTGTCGCCCCGTCGACGACGTCGCCCGGCTTCCAGGCTACCTGTCGCAGCGGCCCGCTCCCCGTCTGCACGGCACCGCGTAAAAAATGGAGGGTCGACGCAGTCGAATCGGGCGCCGACCGGCAGCCGCCGAGCACGGCGACCAACACGGATATGTATCGATACAGTCTCAAGGCGTATCACCCCACGCGGTGTACCAGTCCGCGCAGGTGCCGTCGTCGACGATCGCCTCGCGGGCTGGGCACGCCGCGCCGGTGTCGCTGAGCTGCTCCTGCTCCCAGACCCAGGTCGAGCACCAGTTCGCGAAGTCGCCTTCCGACGTGTACCCAACCGATGTGCCCCATGTCTCGCCATTGTCCGCGAGACACGCCGAGAAGCTGGTCTCGGCGTGGTCGCAGAGCGTCGCGCACGGGTCCGCGGCCGTCGCGCAGCCGGTGAGGGCGAACGCGAAACCGAGGACCCCGAAGTGTGCGCGGACAGGACTCACGGCTGGACGACCACCGCCATGCCGCTCGGCCCGAGCGCGGGTGTCACCGGCGTTCCAGCAGTGCAGTTGACCGGGTCGATCGGCGTGAACCCGACCGTCGGGTAGGCACCCGCGCCATACCCGTCGCCCACCGCGGCCCAGACCGTGCCGGTCGGGTCGGTCACGAGGGCGCCGATATAGGCGTTCTTGAGGCTCAGGGTCGTCGTCGTCCAGTCCGCGGCGTTGATGCAGAGGATCGCCCACTTTCCGGTGTCATCGAGGGTCGTGACGAGGTGGCCGTCCGCCATCCCGGTGATGGCCCCGAGGTTGCCGCCGAGCGCCGCTTCGGTGAGGAAGGGGCCGGCGAGGGTGTCGTCGGTGGTGTCAAACGTGGAGATCGCACCGTCGAGCTCGGGCCCGGAATAGTCGGCGTTGAACGAGTTTCCGCCGTCGATCAGCATGCCGGCGGGGTTCTGCGGGTCGGGCTGCATGCGGGGGTTGGGCCCGATGTCCCAGCTCGCCGCGACGTTCCACGTGGAACAGTCGATCTTCGCGAGCGTTCCGCTGCCGTCGGCGGAGACGTAGTTCTCGAGCTGCTGCATGGCCACGTAGAGATAGCCGTTCGGCGCGACGAACAGCGCGTCGGCCTCCGGGCTGCCGTCGCTGTCGGCGAAGGAGGAGAGGTCGACGGAGCCGGTCTGCAGGCCGGTCGCCCGGTCGACCACGAGCAGGGAGCCTGTCAACAGGTTGGCGACGACGACGGAGCCGCCGCACTCGACCACGTCGACGGGATCGCTGCCGTCCCCGGTCGAGAACTCCACGGCGGGCGCCGAGAAGTCGAGGTTGTCGAAGCGCTGGACCGTGTTCTCGGTCGAGCGGTTCATCACGTAGACGGAGCCGTTGATCGCGCGAACGTCCGCGTCGGACGAGACGGGGATGACGCTGTCGGTGAGCACGCCGTCCGTGATGGTCGCGAGGGCGCCGGTGGTGAAGTCGGTGGTGGTGCCGACGAGGGTGAAGTGCAGGGGCGCGGCCGTGTCGCCGCCGGTGTCGCCGCTGTCGGTGGACGTGTCGCCGGTGACGTTGCTGTCGCCCGTGGCGGTGTCGTCGCCGACCTTCGGGTCGCAGCCGGTGAGGGCGAGGAGGGTGAGGGTGGGCAAAGAAACGAGGATGAGACCCATGAGTTTACTCCGGGTGGGGTGATGAGCCAGGTGACGAGGGAGCTTCCCAGCGCGCGGTGATCATCACCGTGCGACCGGGGAGCGGGTAGCCGACGAAGTCGGTGAGGGGCTTGACGACGCGCGCGGTGTCGGACGGATCCAACGGGTTCCGGGCGACGGCCATGCCGCGCACGTCAAGAATGTTGAGGACGGAGGCCTCGATCGTCGGGAAGGAGGGCCGGATGCGGACCGAGAGGGCGACGCTGTGAAGGTCGCGCGGGGCGGTCGGGATCTCGTTCGCTCGATCCTCGAACGTCGCCGAGGTGTAGGACCAGGTGTGGGAGAGGACGAGATTGTCGAGGCCGACGGCGGAGAACCGCAGCGACGTCGTCTGCGACACGTCCCACGGCGGCACGTTCGGCAGCGCGTTGTTGCTGTACGTCGGGTTGGTGTCGAGGTTGCGGGCGAGGATCTGCGTCACCGATGTGTTGGATGACAGCGCGAGGAGTGCACCCGCGACGTGTGCCTTGAGCCCGACCTGCGCCGCGCCTTCCACCGTGCGAAAGTACGCTTCGCCGAGGTTCACGGCGTGCTCGGTCTGCTGCGAGTTGGGCTCGTAGGTGATGAGGTCGTGCACGCGTTGACGCGCGTAGGCGCCGTCTGCCCCCACCGTCAGCGGCCCGACGACGACCGGGTCGAGGTGCGCGCCCGCCTCCACCCCGTAGCCGCGCTCAGCGACCAGATCGGTGTTCCCGACGATCGTGCCCTGGTCGCCGAAAAGCTCGGTCAAATCCGGAGGACGCGCGTAGACGCCCGCGCTCCCCCGCAGCGTCAGCGGGCCGTACGGGCACCAGCTCACGGCACCCCGGGGCACGCCGTACACCTCGGTGGCGTCGGTGCCCGGCGAGACGGCGAGGCCTGAGAACGGCACCTGGCCGAGCAGGTGGTTGTCGAGGACGTCCACTTGCGCGACCGGCGAGACCGTGATCGTCCCGAAGGACGGTCGAAGCTCCAGATCGGCCGACAGCGCAGCCGTCAGCGACCGTCGGCTGCGCGACCCGTCCGCCACCCCCTGTGGCTCCCCGGTCACCGGGTCGGTGACGGTGCTGCCGAGCAGATCGTAGGGCGCGTAGACGTCGTCCAGGCCGCGCACCAGCAGGCTCGTCGTCAGCCAGCGCTTCGGCACGACGACGGCCTCGACCTGCGCGCCGCCGGTGTTCCAGACGCCGCGGGTCCAGGAATCGCCAACGGCCAGCTCCCCGAGCGGATCGTGGACGGTCTCGTCGCGGTGCAGCCACCACGCGCGCGGGTGGAGCCGCCACGCACCGTCCCCTGGTCTCACGTCCGAGCCAGTGCCGGCGAGGTCGCCGTCCAGCACGAGCAGGTTGCGGCCGCTCAGGAACGTCGCCTGCGTCGAGGGCGTCGAGATGGTGCCGGTCAGCTCCTCGTCCGTCCAGGCCGGCGTGTCCAGAAGCGTGAGCGAGCCCGTCCCGAACGTCGTGCGGACACGCGCGATGGCGTTGGCGCGATCGACGCGGTTGTGCTCGCGGGTGAGGGTGCGGTCGTCGAAGCGATTGTATTCCGTGCCTTGATCGTCAAAATAGGGCCAGTCGCCGTCGGTGTGGAGCTGGTCCAAGGTCAGGAGCGCGTCGGTCCGGCCGAGCACCGGCTGGGTCGAGCCCCACGAGTGGAGCGTCCCCCAGGACCCAGCAGACGCGCCGAGGGCCGAGAGCGGCCGGCTGGCCCCGGCTGGGGTCGTTCGCAGGTCGAGCACGCCGCCCATCGCCGCCGACCCGTACCGCGCGGGCGCGAACCCCCGGTACACGAGCATGTCGGCAAAACTCGCGACGGGGAGGGTGGACAGATCGACGACGTCGTCACCGTTGGGGTTGAGCGGCACGCCGTCGAGGAAGACCTCGACCTGCTGAAATGTCGAGCCGCGAAGGCGGACAGCCGCGAAGTCGCCGAGCCCGCCCAGCCGTCGCACCGTCGTCCCCGGCACCGTTTGCAACACGCCGGCGAGGTCCGTGGTCCCCGCCGCGGACGGCCCCAGCGCCACGTCCGTCACCGACGCAGTCGGCGTCGGCGTCGCCACGACATCGACCGTCGCACCCCCGTCCTCGTCGCCAGACGCAGCTCGCGCCAGCGGGGAGCAGATTGAGGCGAGGAGCAGGAGAAAAGACACGGACCATCCGGCCATCCCTGTGGTGAGGGACGGGCCGGCGGGGCTGGGGACCACGCACGGCTCGCCCCATCACGCACCCCGAAGGACGGCGGCAAAGGACATCGAGGCCGGTCTCCTGACTCTCGGATCGTCCGCAGCCGCTCCGCCTTCCCGGTCATGCCCGGTGGCGCGTGGTGAATCTCCCAAGGGGAACCCAACACAATGAGCGACGCGTACCCGATGACAGTGGCGGGGGCCGTGCTGGATTCTCACCAGCTTCCCGTTTCACCGCGCGCTGCGCGGCACCTGGACGTCACGTGAACAGTGGAAAGAACATCCCTGCGCTAACGTGTCGAGCCGAGCCGGCAACCACCGTACGCCGCCGATCCCGGCGCTCGGCACACCCCGCTCACGGCCGCCCTTTGCGGGCGTCCTCCGCGGGCGGGCTACGCCGCCTGAACGCCTTGCCGGCGTTCGCCGTCGCAGTGCTCCGGCCGGCGGCTCCGCGTCGGGCGCGGACGCCCGACCGCGCCGGCTTCGGCGGTCAATTCTCGCAGTTCCAAGGCCACGAACCCCGCCAGCCGGCGAAGACGCCGTCTGTCACGGTTCGTGCGCGGAACAGCGGGTCGGGGGCCAGTCCGTCTCGCCACGGAAGCAATTTCAGAGGGATACGAGGCGAACGTTTGCCCAGCGCCCGGACTGGCCCCCGCCACCCCCTGGACCTGCGCATCGGACTACAAACCGGCCTGCGGCGCGAGCAGCGTCCACAGCGGGCCCTTGACCCCCTGGCGGCGCACCGCTCGCAGAAACCGCTCCACGCGCTCCCCGGCGAGCCCCGGGAAATACCAGTGCGGGTGGGTGCGCATCACGCCACGCGCCCACGCCTCGAGCGTCCCCTCCACCGCCGGGCTCACGTAGAACACCGGGGCGAGGCCGATCTCCTGCGACACCCCCGCCGCCTTCACTCTGCGCGCGAGCGGCGTCCCCGGGTAGAGCCGAACCCCGAGCATCGCCACCACCGCGGTCGGCCGGGCCGCGTTGACGACCCGAAGCGTCGCCTCCAGCGTCTCCGGGGTCTCGCCCGGACCGCCCAGGATCAAGCTCATGCTGTACGGAATTCCCGCGGCGACGAGGTCGCCGGCCGCGCGCTGGATGGCATCGACTCCGAACGGCTTGCCCAGCGCCGCGAGGGTCTCCGGGGTGCCGGCGTCGACGCCAAGCTCGACGCCCTCGCAGCCTGCGCGGCGCATCTTGCGGAGGAGGTCGGGGGCAAGGCCCTTCGGGGAGGCAAAAGCGGTCCAGCGGAGCTGGCAGATCGCGGCGGATCAAGGCATCGCAGACCGCCAGCGCGTGGTGCCGTGGGAAGTTGTACACGTTGTCGACGACGAAGAAGTGGTCGATGCCGTGATGCTCGTAGAGCGCGGCCATGCCGTCGACGACGTCCTCCGGGTCGCGACAGCGTGCGGCGTGCCCCTCCAGCAACGGGTAGGTGCAGTAGGCGCAGGAGAACGGGCAGCCATCACCGGCCCCTCCGGTCCGGTGATGGCTGTTTCTTGCCTGTCGCGCCTTGTTTTCCCACGTTCAGGCGTGTTCGTGACATCGGTTGACGTGTCGAGCCCTACGCGGGAGTCGCTGAGCGCGACCGCTGCTGACCGCGTCGAAGGCACGCTTCGTGCAGGGCACGAAGTCGCGCCTTCGACTTGGCCAGCCGCGCCGGGTCTGGACGTTCGCCCCGCCGCCGAGACGAAAGTACCGCTCCAGATCGACGAGGTCGAACGCCGGCTCTATCGTTGGATCAGGCGGACGGGACAACGACCGCGTGATGCGCGGCACCGCCTCGTCACGCGCCAGCGCCGCGAGGACGTCGACGAACGCCCGCTCGCCTTCGCCCACGATGCCGTAGTCCGCGCCCAACGCGTCGAGCCACGGCCCGGGAAACAGGCTGAACCCGGCCCCGCCGAGCACCACGGGCACGCCGGCGCGACGAAGGATCCCCATGATCGCCCGATACTCGGCGAGCCACCCGTGCGCGTTCGGCCACGCGACGTCGTCGACGTTGCGCATCGCGAGGCCGATCACCTCGGGGCGAGCGCGCTCCACAGACGCAGCGAGCGCCTGCAGGTCCCCATCGGCGTCAAAGCAACAGTCGTGAAACGCGACGTCATGCCCCGCGGCCCGCGCGGCCCCGGCGACGTAGCTCGCCCCGAGGGGAACCACGGGATCTGGGCGTTGCTCGCGGTTTGCGGACACGATGAAGACGCGCATGGAGAGCGGGTAGCGTGACGACCTCGCGCCTACCGTCGGTCATTTGGCGAGCGGCCGTGTCGGCCCCGGGCTCAGAGCCCCTCGCAAAGCTCCAGGATCTCCGCCACGACGCCCGGGTCCGCGAGCGTCGCCAGATCCCCGAAGGCGTGCTTCTCGCCCTCCGCGATCTTCCGCAGGATCCGCCGCATGATCTTCCCCGATCGCGTTTTTGGCAGGCCCGGCACGATGACCACCTGGTCGGGCATCGCAAAGGGCCCGATCGCGGCCCGCACCTGCGCCTGCAGCTCGACCGTCTGGCAGGTCATGTCCGGGCGCGTCACCACATACGCCCGGATCCCCGTGCCTTTCAGGTCGTGCGGGTACCCGACGACCGCCGCCTCGACCACCGCCGGGTGCTCGATCAGCGCGCTCTCGATCTCGGCCGTCCCGATGCGGTGCCCGGAGACGTTGAGGACGTCGTCCACCCGGCCGGTGATCCAGTAGTTCCCGTTCTCGTCCCGCCGCGCCCCGTCGCCCGTAAAATAATATCCGGTGTAGGCCGAAAAGTAGGTGAGGGCGAACCGGGCATGATCGCCGAAGATCGTCCGCGCCTGGCCCGGCCACGTCCCGGCGAGGCAGAGGTTGCCGGAGACGCCGTTGCCGTGGACCTCGTTGCCATCCGCGTCCATCAGCAGCGGGCGGATGCCGTAGAGCGGGCGGGTTGCAGCGCCGGGTTCGAGGGGGGTGACGCCGGGGAGCGCGGAGATGAGGATGCCGCCGGTCTCCGTCTGCCACCACGTGTCGACGACCGAGCAGCGCCCGTTGCCGCAGATATCATGGAACCAGCGCCATACTTCGGGGTTGATGGGCTCGCCGACGGAGCCGAGGATGCGGAGCGAGGCGCGGGAGGTGCGGGAGACGGGGCCGTCGCCGAACCGCATGAGGGCGCGGAGCGCGGTGGGGGCGGTGTAGAGGATGGTGGCGCCGACGTCGTCGACGACGCGCCAGAGCCGGGAGGGGTCCGGGTAGACGGGCGTGGACTCGAAGATCACGCTGGGGACGGCGTTGGCGAGCGGGCCGTAGAGGATGTAGCTGTGGCCGGTCACCCAGCCGATGTCGGCGGTGCAGAAGTGGACGTCACTGGGCTGCGCGTCGAAGACGTAGCGGAAGGTGCTGGCGACGTAGAGGAGGTAGCCGCCGGTGGTGTGCAGCACGCCCTTCGGCTTGCCGGTGGAGCCGGACGTGTAGAGGATGAACAGCGGATCCTCGGCGTCCATCCACTCGACCGGGCAGTAGGGGCGCTGTCGGGCGAGCGCGGGCCCGAGCCACTCGTCCCGCCCCGGGTGCATCGGCACGTCCGCCTCGGTCCGTCGGGCGACGAGCACGTGCTCGACCACGTCCAGCCCGGCGACGGCCTTGTCGACGATGGCCTTGAGCGCGATCGTCTTGTCGCCGCGCAGCCCCTCGTTCGCGGTCACGATGACGGCTGCGCCCGCGTCGAGGATGCGGTCTCGCAGGGCCTCGGCCGAGAACCCCGCAAAAACGACCGAGTGGACCGCACCAACGCGCGCGCAGGCGAGCATGGCGTAGGCGAGGTCCGGGATCATGGGCAGGTACAGGCACACGCGGTCGCCCTTCTTGACCCCAAGCTCGCGCAGCAGGTTCGCGAACCGGCTGACGTGCGCCAGCAGCTCGGCGAACGTGATGTGCTCGTACTCCCCCGGCGCGTTGGCCGCCCAGATCAGGGCGGTACGGTCCGGCGTGCTCGCTGCGTGCCGGTCGACACAGTTGTAGCATGCGTTGAGCTTCGCCCCGGCAAACCACACGATGTCCGCCGTCAGTGGATCGAAGCGCATCACCGCGTCCGCGGGTCGGAACCAGTCGAGGGCCTTTGCCTCCGCCGCCCAGAACGCGGCGGGATCCGCGATGGACGCCGCATACCGCGCCTCAAAGGCGGCGAAAGAGGGGGTGTGGGCAGACGGGAGCGCGGGCTTCGGGGGGATCATGCGCGGCAGTTTACCGCGTCACCAGCACCGGCACCGTCGACGCCCGCATCACCCGCTCCGTCACCGACCCGAGGAAGGCGCGAGAGAGCCCGCTGCGGCCGTGCGTGGACATCACGATGAGGTCGCACTTCTGGCCTTCAGCGCAGCGCACGATCTCCTCGGGCGGAAAGCCCTCAAGCGCGATCGTGCGCCACGGCACGTCGTCCGGGATCTCGTCGCGTGCGATGCGGTCGAGCACGTGCTTCTGCTCTTTTGCCATCTCCTCGTGCATGGCAACGAGCGTGGCGCTCATCGGCACCGAGTAGGGCTCGATCTCGTACATCGCGAGCGCGGCGACGCCAACGTGGACGAGCGTGATCCGCGCACCATGCGTGCGGGCGAGCGCAATCGCCAGGCGCAGGGCCTGCGTGGCGTGGTCCGAGAAGTCCGTGGGGACGAGGATCTCGGCGAACAGCCGGGCGCTGGGGTGGGCGACGACGGGGGCGACGGGGGTGGGTTCAGACATCAGGGGACCTCGGGCGCGCAGGCGCAGTGGGGACGTTGACCATCGGAGAGCGTGCCGTCGCCCTCGCGCGGGAGAGCGGCACGGGAGTAGATCGACCAGAGGCCGGCGACGAGCACGCCCATCGCCAGGCCCTTCTTGAGCCACGGGCCCCTTGCCGCGAGGCTCCGGACGCCGGCGCTGGCGACGACGAGGAGCGGTGCGCTCCCGAGCCAGAACGCGGTCATGGCCGTAGCCCCAAGCCCGGCCGAGCCCGCCGCCACCGCGATGGCCACGGCGCTCCACAGGAGGCCGCAGGGGAGAAACGCGGTGAGCGCGCCGAGCGCGGCGCGGGATGCGAGCGCGGCTGGCCCCGTGGCGGCCGGCGACGTCAACCGGCGCGCGGCACCGGCGAGGGCACCTCCCACCCGCCCCGACGCCCACGGCAGCGAAAGGCGCGGGCCTACACCCGCGAGCTTCGCCGCGAAGGCGACGAGCAACAACGCCGCGAGGACGGCACCCGGCCATCCCAACCTCGGGAGCCCGAAGCTCCCCGCCAGCGCCCCAAGCGCGGCGTACGCTCCCAGACGCCCCGACTGCCAGGCGACCATCCCGGCGACGGAACGCGCGCTGCCCGCGGCCGCCAGCGGCCCACACATGCCGACGCAGTGCGGACTGCCGACCAACCCGGCGAGCAGGGACGCCCCAACGAGCGGGATCATCGCGCATACTCCAGGGAAAGGAGCCGCGGCACGCCTTCCCCCGTTCGAAGGATGACCTCGACAGCCGGGTGCCCGGACGTGGCGAGCCGCTCGGCCAGCGCGGTCCTAAGCGCTGGTCCGAACTCGGTGATGAACGCGGCGGTCGCCACGACTGTCAACGCGGCGATTCGCCCTTGCCGGCTTCGGGCTTGCGTGAGGACACCGGACGCGAGGTCCTGGACGTGGCGGGCGAGGGGAGGAGGGACGGACGGCATCAGGCCCCAGTCAAGCAAGGACCGTGCCGCACCGTGCCCCGCGCGGGGCCGGCCCGTAGTGGCCTTCGCGGGCCCGGACCGCCCCCTCCGGCCGCTGGCCATCCGTCGCATGTGGGATATGCCACATCCCGTGTGTGAGAATCCCCGATGGCCGAGACGGTGCTGGTTTGTGACGACGAGGAGCTGATCCGCTGGTCGCTGTGCGAGCACCTCCAGCAGCAGGGCTACCGGACCATCGAGGCGGAGAACGGCAAGCAAGCGTTGGAGCTGGTCCGGGAGCACGCCCCGTCGATCTTGTTGCTCGATCTCAAGATGCCGGTGATGGACGGCCTCGCCACGCTGCGGGCGCTGCGCGAGTCCGACCAGGATCTGCCGGTGATCGTGATCACGGCGCACGGTGGCGTCGAGAGCGCGATTGAAGCGACGCGGCTCGGGGCGAGCGGCTACCTCGCCAAGCCCTTCGATCTCCGGGAGGCGGCGCTCGCCGTACGTCGGGCGTTGGACGAGGACAAGCTCAAGCACGAGGTCCACTACCTGCGCGGGCAGGCTTCGGGTGGGTACGCCGAGATCGTCGGCGCGTCGCCGTCCATGCAGCGCCTGTTCGAGACGCTCCGGCGCATCGAACGGATTGACGCGCCGACCGTTTTGATCCAGGGCGAGAGCGGCACGGGAAAAGACCTCGTCGCACGGGCGATCCACGCCCGCGGACCGCGCCGGAACGCGCCATTCATGGAGATCGACTGCACCTCCCTCCCCGAGCCGCTGATGGAGAGCGAGCTTTTTGGCCACGAACGGGGCGCGTTCACGGACGCGCGCACGACGAAGCGGGGCCTGTTCGAGGTCGCCGCGAACGGCATGATCTTCCTGGACGAGATCGGCGAGCTGCCCATCGGCATGCAGGCCAAGCTCCTGCGCGCGCTTGAAAACCGCAAGTTCCGGCGCGTCGGCGGGGTCGCGGACATCCCGTTGAACGCCGCGATCATCGCCGCGACCAACCGGAACCTGCGCGATGAGGCCACCGCCGGGCGCTTTCGCGAGGACCTCTTCTTCCGTCTCCACGTCCTGCCGATCGAGGTGCCCGCCCTCCGCGAGCGACGCGAGGATATCCCGGCGTTGGTCCATACCTTCATCGAACGCCTGAACAAGACCTTCGGTCGCTCGGTCAAGGGCACGAGCGCACGGGCGATGGAGCTGCTGGTGAACTACCGGTGGCCGGGGAACGTGCGCGAGCTTCGCAACGTGGTCGAGCGCACCATCATCCTGCTGCCGGGCGACGTCGTCGAACCACAGGACCTTCCCATCGAGTTGCGCCACGGCCCGAGCGTCGGGCACGCAGGTCGCGTGTTCACGCTGCCGACGGACGGGGTGGACCTGGACGAGCTGGAGCGCGACCTCGTCCGCCAGGCGATGGAGCGGACGTCCGGCAACCAGTCCGCCGCCGCCCGCCTCCTCGGCATCTCCCGCTACTCCCTCCGCTATCGGCTGGAAAAGATGGCGAACCCGAGATCAGAGGGCCGGTAGCTCCAGCACAAACGTCGCGCCGGAGAGCGGCCCGGCACCGAGCTCCAGCCGCCCGCCCATCGCCGCGACCGCCTTCCGACAGATCGCGAGTCCGAGACCGGTCCCCCGCGTGCGCGTCGTGAAGAAGGGAGCAAAGATCTTCTCGGCGTTCTCCGCTGGAATCCCGGGCCCCGAGTCCGACACGCGCACGACCCCGTCGGAGACCGTCATCCGCACTTCGCCCGACGCGCCGATGGCCTGCACCGCGTTGAGGACGAGATTGAGCAGGATCTGGTGCACAAGGTTCGCATCTCCCTTCGCTAATCCGCTCCCCATCACGGTGATCGCCACTTCGGGGTGGTCGCGACGGACGAGATCGGCCACCGAGCGCGCCGACTCGTCCAGCGTCACGGGCATGCTGCGCGCCGCCGTCGGTCGGGCGAAGTCGAGCAGGTCGGTGACGAGGTCGTTGAGCCGTCGCACCTGGCCCTCCACCTTCTCCATGATCGGCTTTCGACGGTCATTGTCAGGGAGGCTGCCGGCGATGACCTGGATGGCGCCGGAGATGCCGGCGAGGGGGTTGCGGAGCTCGTGCGCGACCGCGGCGGACAAGGCGCCGAGCTGGGCGAGGGATTCAGAGCGGGCGAGGCGCCCTTCTGTCCGGATCGCGTCGGTGAGCTCCTCCATGTGCAGCAGCACGCGTGCGCGGGGGTGCTCAAGCGGAACAATCGACACGTGGAAGTTCCGATCTTCGCCGTCCAACCGCACGTCTACGCGGGTGACCGTGATCTCGCGACCGGACTCCAGCGCCCGCGCCATGGTGGCGACGAGATCCGCGGCCTCGACGAGCGGCGCCGGGATCGCCTCGCGCCAGTCGAGCCCAACCACCGGCACATCCCCGAAAAGCCGCGCGGCAGGCCGGGTTGCGGCGGTGACCTTGCCCTCGGCGTCGAGGAGCAGTACGGTCACCGGCATGTGGTAGACGAGCAGCTCCTGCAGCGTCGCCACCCCCCGCGCCTCGCGACTCTCCACGTAGGTGCCGGTCATGATCGCCAGATCCATGTCCACGACCTTTTGCAGGCTTTCGAGCGTCAGGACGGCCTCCCCCGGCGACAGCGTCGCCGCGGCGATCTGCCCCAGTGCCACCCGGTAGACGTTCATCGCCGTGAACATGTACCGGGACATCAGCCCAACCTGTACGTGCACCCGGCCGATCCGCTCCCTTCGCTCGTAGTAATCCAGGTCCCAGGGCCCATGGATGAGCTCCGCGGCCCACACCGCGAGCGTCCCCTTCAGCCGCTCCACCTGGGCCGCGTCGCGGAGCACCTCCGCGGCCCCGGGGTGCTCGAGGATCTTCGAGTAGAAGAGGTCGGACAACCGGGTAAGCTCGGGGGCGACGAGGGGCCACAGCGCGCGCAGGCGGACCTCGTCGGCCTCGGTGAAACCGATCCAGGACTTCATCTCATCGAAGGGGTGCATGACTTCGGCCTAATCCGCAAGGGGTGTGCCGGATCTGAGCTGCTCAGATCCGGCCCTCGACGCGTCAAGAGCCGGAATCGAGTGAGGCGGATCGGGCGCTCGGCGCTGGCACGGTCCTTGCTCATGGGCCTCTCATGGACCCAGCCACCTCCCCAAGCTCGCCCTCGCCCGTCGCCGGGCCCGCCATCACCCCCACGTCGCCCGTGAACTACGACGACGAGTCCGTCAAGAAGTTCATCATCGCCACACTGGTGTGGGGCATCGTCGGCATGCTCGTCGGCGTGTGGCTGGCGCTGGAGCTCGCGTGGTGGCCGGCCAACCTCGGTACGCCGTACTTGAGCTTCGGCCGCCTTCGCCCGCTGCACACCAACGCCGTCATCTTCGCGTTCACTGGAAACGCCCTGTTCGCCGGCATCTACTACTCGATGCAGCGCCTGCTGAAGACGCGGATGTGGTCGGACAAGCTCTCCGCGTTCCACTTCTGGGGCTGGCAGGCCATCATCGTCTCGGCTGCGGTGACGCTGCCGATGGGCATGACGGAGGGCAAGGAGTACGCCGAGCTGATCTGGCCGATCGACCTCGCCATCGCCGTCGTCTGGCTGGCGTTTGCAGCCAACTTCTTCGGGACCATCGCGATCCGGAAGGTTCAGCACCTCTACGTCGCCATCTGGTTCTACATGTCGATGGTCATCACCATCACCGTGCTGCACGTCGTCAACAACCTGGCGATGCCCGCCACCTTTACGCGCAGCTACCCCATCTACGCGGGCATGACGGACGCGCTGGTGCAGTGGTGGTACGGCCACAACGCGGTCGGCTTCCTGCTCACCACACCGATCCTCGGCTTGATGTACTACTTCCTGCCGAAAGCTGCGAACAAGCCGGTCTACAGCTACCGGCTCTCGATCATCCACTTCTGGGCGCTGGTGTTCATGTACATCTGGGCCGGGCCCCACCACCTGCTCTACTCGGCGCTGCCCGACTGGGCGCAGACGCTCGGCATGGTGTTCTCCGTCGCGCTCATCGCGCCGTCCTGGGGCGGCATGCTCAACGGGCTGCTGACGCTGCGCGGCGCCTGGGACAAGCTGCGGACCGACCCCGTCCTCAAGTTCTTCGTCTCCGGCATCACCTTTTACGGCATGAGCACGTTCGAGGGGCCGATGATGTCGATCCGCGGCGTCAACGCGCTCTCGCACTTCACCGACTGGACCATCGCCCACGTCCACGCCGGCGCGCTTGGCTGGGTGGGGATGAGCATCTTCGGGATGCTCTACTACACGGTCCCGCGCGTCTGGAACCGGCCGCTGCACAGCGTTTCGATGGCCACGACGCACTTCTGGCTCGCGAGCACCGGCATCGTGCTCTACATCGTGGCCATGTGGTCCGCGGGGGTCACGCAGGGGCTGATGTGGCGGGCGCTCGACGCGAACGGCCTCCTCCAGTACCCCAACTTCATCGACACGGTCACCACGCTGAACCCGTTCTACTGGATTCGGCTGGTTGGCGGCTCCATGTACCTCGTGGGCACCATCCTCTGCGCCTGGAACGTCTTCCGCACCGCCACCGGCCCGTCCCTCAGCAGCCCGGCCGGCCACCCCGCAGCCACCCCCCACCTGGAGGCCTGAGATGGCCGACTCCTGGCACCGCCGCACGCTCGAACACCGCAGCGCGCTGTTCGCCGCCCTCACGACCGCCGCGATCTCCATCGGCGGGATGGTCGAGATCGCCCCGATGTTCTCGATGCCGATCGACACGACGGGCATCAGCAACTACACGCCGCTCCAGGTCGCCGGCCGCGACATCTACGTGCGAGAGGGCTGCTACAACTGCCACTCCCAGATGATCCGGCCGCTCCGCTCGGAGACGCTGCGCTACGGGACGTGGTCCCGCGCGGAAGAATACGCCTGGGACCGGCCGTTCCAGCTCGGCTCCCGAAGGATCGGCCCGGATCTGATGCGCGTCGGCGGAAAATACCCGAACGCCTGGCATTTTGAGCACCTGCGGGACCCGCGCAGCACCTCGCCCGGCTCGATCATGCCAAGCTACCACTGGCTGATCGACGACAAGGTCGACCCTGCCGACATCACCGCCTCCATCAACGCCCTGCGCCGCCTTGGCGCGCCCTACCCCGCGGACCTGGACGTAGCGGCGTCGATGCACGCCGACGCGCAGGTGATCGTGGACAACCTGGCGACGGCGAAGGTGACCGTCGAGCCCGACCGCGAGGTCATCGCGCTCATCGCCTACCTCCAGCACCTTGGCGTGGACGGCAGGAAGAAGTGGGGCGACGGGACCACCGCCGACGCAGCGCCCGTCGGCACCCCAGCGGAGGCCCCATGAACAGCATGCCCGATGTCCCCACCACGGAGCCCTGGATGGGCACCCTCCTTGGCATCATGACCGCCGTCTTTCTCGCCTGCTTCGTCGGCTGGACGGTCTGGGCCTGGCTCCCCCGCAATCGCAAGAACATGGAGGAGGCCAGCCGCCTCCCGCTCGACGACGATTTCAACGCCCCTGGCGAGGTTCCCCATGTCTGACCCCACCCGCGACCAGCCCCTCGGTCACGCCCATGAGGCCGACGGCATCGAAGAGTACGACAACCAGCTCCCGCTGTGGTGGGTCGGCCTGTTCGTCGGCACCGTGATCTTTGGCATCGTGTACGCGGTCGACTACCACTTCATCTCGCATCGCTCGCAGGTGAAGGAGTACGACGCGGAGATGGCGGCGGCGCCGAAGGCCCCCGAGGCGAGCGTGGCCGTGGGCGCCATCACCCCCGACATGATCGCGGCCGGCAAGGAGATCTTCGCCGCCAACTGCGTCGCGTGCCACGGCGCGGACATGCACGGCGGCATCGGCCCGAACCTGACGGACAGCACCTGGATCCACGGCGGCACGTACCCGGAGATCGTCCACACGGTCACGTTCGGCGTGCCGGAGAAGGGAATGATCACCTGGGGCCCGATCCTCGGCCCGGAGAAGATCGCGCAGGTCGCGGCGTTCGTCCACAGCTCCGGGGGAGGCCAGTAGTGGCTCCCAACCCGACCGGCGGGCCGAAGGCCGCTCCGCGCGACGACGGCTCGCGTCGTCGGTGGATCTACGCGCTCGACGTCCAAGGTCGCTACCAGACCGTGCACCGGTGGACGGGACGGGCGCTGCAGCTCTTTCTCGTTTCCGTACCGTGGTTTCTCGTCGCGGGGCGGCCGGCGGTGCAGTTTGACCTCGTCGCCCGGCGGCTCTACCTGCTCGGCGGGATCTACACGGCGCAGGACTCGATCTTCCTGGTGTTCGCGGGGCTTGGGGCGGCGTTCTCGCTGTTCCTGTTCACGGCGCTCTACGGACGGCTGTGGTGCGGCTACGCGTGCCCGCAGACCGTGTTCCTGGAGGAGTGGATCCGGCCCATCGAGGCGATGGTGGAGGGGCCCCGCGGGGTCCGCATGGCGCGCGACCGCGGGCCGTGGACGGCAGGGCGAGCGGGGAGAAAGGCGCTGAAGTGGTCGTTGTTCGCGGTGATCGCCGGCGGCGTGGCGATGGCGTTCACGAGCTGGTTCGTGCCGGCGCGCACGCTGTGGCTCGGCCTCGCGGACCCAGCGGCCTACGGGTTTGTGGCCGTGCTCGCAGCGCTCCTCTTCTGGGACTTTGCCTGGTTCCGGGAGCAGTTCTGCAACTATCTCTGCCCGTATGCGCGCTTTCAAGGCGCGCTCACGGACGACCAGAGCCTCGTGGTGGCCTACAACGCCGGCCTCGGAGAGCCGCGCGGCAAGGCCCGTGGCGACAATACGCGGCGGGCAACGCGGCAGAACGCCGCGGATGCCCAGTCCTCCGGCATCGCCGTCCTTCGCGTCGGAGAGTCGCAGCCGCTCGGCGCCTGCATCGACTGCAAGAAGTGCGTCGCCGTGTGCCCGCAGGGCGTCGACATCCGCGAGGGGTTCCAGCTCGAATGCATCAACTGCGCCCGCTGCGTGGACGCCTGCGACGACGTTTTTGCCAAGCTGCGCGACAAGGACTCATCGGGCGAGCCCACCCCGGGCGGCGTGCCGCAAAAGTCCAACGCCGGGCTCGGGCTCATCCAGTACACGTCCCTCTCCCGGGCCAGCCTGCTGCGGCCGCGCACGATCGCCTACGGCGCCCTCCTCGCCGCTATCTTCACCGCGCTGCTCGTCCTCGGTTTTGGCCACCACGACCTCCGCGCCAACCTCGCCCGCGCGCCCGGCACCCTCTACGTCGTGGACGCCGACGGCTGGACCCGCAACACGTACCTGCTGCAGGTCACCAACAACAGCGCCGATCCCGCGCCAATCGCCGTGACCGTCGAGGGCCTCCCCGAGGGATCCCGCGTGGACGTCACGCCCGTGACTGTCGCGCCGGCGGCGACGGTGACCGTGCCGATGATCGTGCGCGTGGCCCCTGACCCCACTGCGAGTCGCACGCTGCCGCTCACCGTGACCGTCGCGTCGCACCCGGCTGAAGGCGGGCACGCAGATTCCGTTGCCATCGCAGCGACCTTCAAGAGCGCCTCTGCGACGGGAGGTGGCGGGTGATCCAGCGCTTCTTCACCCCACCCATGGTCATCACGCTGGTGCTTGGCGTGGTGGTCGTGGTGAACCTGGCGTTCGCGTGGGTGGCCGTTGGCGGCGCCGATCCCGTCGACCCGACGTACACCAACGCGACGCAGCGATGACCGCACCGCCGCAAGGCACCGCCGGCGCGACCGCCACCGCGTGCCGGCACTGCGCGGCGGCGATGGAGCCCGGAGCGGGTGAATTCTGCTGCACCGGTTGTGAGATGGCCGCCGCGATCATCCACGGCGCCGGCCTCGACGCCTACTACGAGCGCCGCACCGAGCCGGCCCCTTGCGCCCGATCTGAGCTGCTCAGATCCGGCTCTCGACACGTCAAGGGCGACTGGGCGACGGGAGGAGCCGGGGAGGGCGACGGGGAGGCAATGATCGCGGTCGACGGACTGAGGTGCAGCGCGTGCGTGTGGGTGACCGAGCGCGTCCTCCAGGCGACGCCCGGCGTCCTCGACGCGAGCGTGAGCTATGCGACCGGGCGCGCGCGCCTGCGGTGGGACCCGGCGATCACCGACCTTGGCGCCCTCGCCGACCGCATCGCCGCCATCGGCTACCGCCCACGCCCGCTGCTCGCCGAAGCACGTCCCGACCGGGGCCTGCTCTTACGCCTCGGACTCTCGGCGTTCTGCGCCATGAACATCATGCTGCTCTCCGCCTCGCTGTACTGCGGGTGGTTCGACGGCATCGGCCCGGCCGAAGCCGCGCTCCTACGGTGGGCTGCGCTCGCGCTCGCGACCCCCATCGCGCTCTGGTGCGCGGAGCCGCTCTACCGGGGCGCGATCACGGGCCTCCGCGCCGGCATCCTCCACATGGATCTGCCTGTCAGCATCGGCATCGTCGCGATGTACGGGCAGGGCGTATACGCCACCGTCACGGCAGGCGACCCGTGGCTGGACTCCCTCGGCATGCTGGTGACGCTGCTGCTCGCCGGGCGCGTGCTGGAGCAACGGGGCCGGCGGAGCGCGGCAGAAGCGGCGTTGGCGCTGGGGAGTTCGGCGCCGAGGACCGCGCGACGCAACGGCATCGAGGTGCCGACAAGCGATCTGGTCATCGGCGACGAGGTCGACGTTGGCCTTGGCGAGGAAGTGCCTGCCGACGGCGTCGTGGTCGGCACGGGCGGCGGCCAGCACACAGGCAGGGCCCGGGTGCGGATGGCGATCCTGACCGGCGAATCCGCGCCCGTGGACGTGGGTGTGGGAGAGCGCGTCGTCGCCGGCGCGGTGTTGGACGCCGGGTCGCTGACGATCCAGGTCGAGGCCGTCGGCGGCGAGACGCTGCTGGCGAGGATGGCAAAAGCGGTCGCCGACGCTGCGGATCACCCGGCTCCACCGTCGCTGTCGGACCGGATCGCGCCGTGGTTCACCGGGGCCACGCTGGCCGTCGCGCTGGGAACGCTGTGGCTGGGCGGCCCGGGGCGGGCGATGGCGGTGCTCGTCGTGGCGTGCCCGTGCGCGCTGGCGCTGGCGGGGCCGCTCTCGACCGCCGCGGGGCTCGGGGCCGCGGCCCGTCGCGGCCTGCTCGTGCGCACCGGCGACGCGCTCCGGAACCTTGCTGCCATCGACGTCATCGCGTTCGACAAGACCGGCACGTTGACGACCGGCACGCCAGCCGTCATCGGTGTCGCGGGGTCCGCCGACCAGGACGCGGTCATCCGCATCGCGACCGCGTTGGAGCGAGCGAGCGCGCACCCGGTCGCCCGGGCAATCCGGGCCGAGGCCGCGCGCCGGGGGATCCCGCTCGCACCCGCCAGCAACGTCGAAGAGACCGCTGGCGTCGGCGTTGTGGGCGAGGTGGACGGCGTCCGCTGGACGCTCCGGGCGGGCGAGGCGGGCGAGGTGGTCCTGCGCGCGGAGCGGTCGGGCGAGGTGGTCGGCACGATCCACCTCCTGGACACGCTCCGGGCGGATGCTGCCCGAACGGTCGCCGCGGTGCGGGCTGACGGCTACCGCGTGGTCCTGCTGACGGGCGATCATGCCGACGTGGCCGCGCGGATCGGGGCTGAGGCGGGGGTGGACGAGGTCGTCGCCCGCGCCACGCCCGAGGCCAAGGCCGACTGGGTCCGCCGGCAAAACGGGCGGGTCCTGGTCGTCGGTGACGGCGCGAACGACGGCCCGGCCCTAGCCGCCGCGACCGTGGGCATCGCGATGGGCTCCGGCGTGGCGAGCACCGTCACGGTGGCCGACGCGGTCGTCGCGCGCGACGGGCTCGGGCCCGTGCTCGCCGGGCTGCGGGCGGCACGCGCGGCTCACCGGGCGGTTGGCCGGAACGCGCGGCGATCCGTGGCGTACAACCTGCTGGCTGTGACGGCGGCAGTGACGGGGCTCGTCAACCCGCTCGTCGCGGCGGTGCTCATGCCCCTCTCCAGCGCCATGGTGGCGTGGGGGGCGGCGGGTGTCGAGCGTGAGCTCCGATGAGCGCGCTCGTCTTCCTCGTGCCCATCGCCATCGGCATCGGCAGCATCTTTGCCGTGTTGTTCATGGTCGCCGCCAACCGGGGACAGTTTGACGACCTGGACGACGCACCGCAGCGGATGCTCGACGACTGACGTTTCACGTGGAACTGGCCCCCACGACCAACGCCGCGTCCGAGCGCGCCCACCCCCACATCCCGTCGTCATGATTGGCGACGGGCCCAACGCCGGCCTCGTCCAGCAGCGCGACGACAAAGCCGCTCCGCACGCCGCCTGTGCACGTGACGACGATGCTGTCGTGATCCGCCAGGAACGCCGCAAAACGCACCCGGCGCGCTTCGGGCGGGAGCCCCAGGACCCAGCGCCAGGGCAGGCTGACGGCGCCGGGGATGTGGCCGCCGCGGGACTCACCGTGCGGGGTGGCGCCGGCGAATTCGCCTGTTTCGCGCGCGTCGATCACCAGCGGCGGGCGTTCGCTCGCGAGGGCCTTGCGGAGCGCTGGGGTGGAGACGCGGCGAGCATCACGCGGATTCGCAGAGAACACGGCGTTGGCGCCGGAGGAGGGACCGGGTTGCGCCGGGAGGCGCGCGCGGGGTCCGGTCCACGCGTGGATGCCGCCCAAAAGGATCCTGACATCCCCGTGCCCCAGGTAATCGAGATCCCACGCGACCCGGCCCTCCTCGCCCCAGCCACGGTCCCAGTCGCCGACGACAAGGACCGGTTTATCGTCCCGAACTCCCATGCCGGCGTAGGTGGCGGCGGCGACGTCAGGGTCGGCGAGGCGGCCGTCGAGTGGGAGCCCGGCTGTGGCGGTTTTCCAGGAACAACGGATGGATCCGGGGATGTGGCCGTCGGCGAGGAAGCGTAGGAGCGAGCGGGCGTCGAGGACGGTTGGGGCGCGGGCGAGCAGGATGGGCGCGGCGGCGGGCGAGAGGAGCGTGATCGGCATTTACCCCAGCTTATCGCGACACGCCGACGTGTTGCGCATCGAGACCGGACGGAGCCAGAATTCGAGACTGAGCCGACCGGCGACGGTTATCGGACGGAGATGGTGCTCGACCGCTGGGACCCGCGACGGTTGGAGGCGGCGGTGAGGGCCGGGGAGGCGGTGGATCTGCGGGCGACAACGCTGGGAAAGGCACGGCCGGAGCAGGTCGTGCCTTTGTGCCACGCGGTGACGAACCCGGACTGGCAACGCTGGCTGGCGCCCGGGGCGGTGCCGAACGGGAGGACGGAGGCGCGGGTGACCGTCGTGATCCCGACGGCAACGGGCATTCCCGCTGGGCTTCGGGCCCTGGCCGCGCAGGATGAGCCGGTCGACGTGGTGGTGCTCTGGAACGGCTCTGGGCCGGCGCCGGAGATGCCCGGGGTGACGGTGCGGACGGTGCCGTGGCGGGGTCACGGCGCTACACGGCAAGCGGCGGTCGCTGACGTCCGTACGCCGTACCTGCTTTTTCTGGTGGACGACGCGATACCGCTGGGGGCGGGCTTTGTGCGCACGCTGGTGGATGGGCTGGAATCGACGAGCGCGGAGGCGGTGTGGGCGCGCCAGGTGCCGTGGCCGACCGCATCGACGCGGATTCGGGATCGGCTGGCGGCGTGGTGCCCTACCGACGGTGGTTCCCCGCCGTCCCGGCTCGACCATGTGTGTGCCCTTCACCGGGCCGCCCTCCTTCGGACCGATCCACTCGATGACACGCCGATCGCGGAGGACTGGCTCTGGGGCCGTCGCCACCGGTGCGCGCTGGTGCCGGGGGCGCCGGTGCTGCACAGTCATCCGCCGGGGTTTCGTCGCACGCTCGCGCGAACACGGGCGATTCATAAGGTGCTACGCGCGAATGGCGAGAGGCCGACGGTGCGGGGCGTCAGGGACGTTGTGTTGGGGATGCCCGGCGTGATCGGGGATAGGGACGGGTTGGCGGAGCTGATCGGGCAGTGGGGGGGTTGACGGGACTGCGGAGCGCCGACTCGCTGGTCAGACCTGCCCCAAAAGTCGCTGCGGCGATGCAGACAGGAGTCAAAAGTCGCCGCCACCGCAAAGCCGTGAGTCCGTGAGGCTCCCGACCCGGAACGGCGCGCAGACCGTCCGACAAACTCGGCGTTCGTCCGTGGGCGCCCGCTGACGGCAAGCGTGTTCGACCCGCGGCGACCCGCGGCGACCGGCCCCGGGGCGCGCCCGGCGACATTTGAACCCGGTCAGGAGTGGAATAGCGACATTTGCGCCACGTCTCACCACGCCTGCCCCGGGTCAGCGAGCCCGTACAGCTCCCCCATCCGCGCCCGGTCCTCCACCGTTTGCCCCTCCAGCGCTCGCATGGGGTCCAGAGCATCGCCGTGAACGACCATGCCCCCGCCAAGCCGGCGACGGCAAAGATCCACGTTGTCCCGCATGATGTCGATCCCGTAGATCTCGCCCAACGCGTCCGCCTCGGACATGCCGTGCAGCAGCACCTTCACCCACTTGGCGGCGACGAGGAATTGCCCGTCGCCGCAGGCCGGGTCGAGCACGGTGCGACCAGGGCCCAACGCTTCGAGGGGAACGCCCCGGAGCATCTCCAGGACAAGCGCGGTCGGGGTGAACACCTCCCCCGTCGCGTGCACCCGCTCAACGGTGCGCTCCACGCCGTCCATGTAGCCGTGGTCGGCCACGCGCTCAGCGATCGTCTGCCACAGTTGCTCGGACATGGGCCTCCTCCTCGGCGGTCAGGCCAAACATACGGGTGATCGCAGCATCGTCGAGGCGATGATCGAGCGGCAGGGCGGGCAACGCCGCAAACACGCGCTCGTTCCCGAAGCCCGACCACTTCGCCGTCGCGTAGATGTACCGCATGAGCCGCAAATTCAGGTTGTGCGAGAGGATCTCGCCCGCGTCCCGATTCGGCACGCGCACGTAGTACACCATGTCCGTGCCGCCCATCACCCCATGGTCGTAGAAGGGCCTGGTGTAGCCACTGCGCGTCCACATCACCTTCAATTCCGCCCCCCAGGCCTGGCGAATCGAGGACCACCACACCTGCCGGTTGGTGTGAAACACGGGATGGACATGGGTTTCGGTCTTCGTCTGGCTCAGCGTCTGGGCGGTCTTCAACAGGATGTTGTGGCAGGTGACGTAGTCCTTTTCCACCCCCAACCGCGGGCGGCTCCGGTCAAAGACGACCTTGCGGTGGATGGAGACGGCGGTCGCCACCAGATCGTTGGGGATGTAGGCGAGGTCCGCGTCAAACGCCATCTCCGACTCGCGGTCCCGGTACACCACGCGAGCGGGCGACCCGTCGTTCGGGGCCTTCCGGATGACGTAGTCCGCGAACGTCGACCCGACTTGGGGAAAGTGGCGGCTGGTGTCGTAGCGGACGAGGACGGTTTGTTGGGCCTTCATCAAGGTGAGGATCGAGTTGCTCGGGCTGCAGAAGCTCGAGGGCGAGACCTGGCAGAGCAGCCCGCCCGGCTTCAAGAACCGATCGAAGACGGCATGCGTGAAGTCGATCCAGAGCTTGTGCGGGGTTTTTCCGCGACGAACGGAATCCTGGAACGGTGGGTTCGTGAGGATGACGTCGAACTGGCGGGGCATCACGCGTACCTCCGCCACCGCCCCTCCCGCAGCCACGCGATCAGCACGCAGCCCGACTCGCGCGCGAGATCGATGGCGAGCGAGGTCGGCGCGCCGACCGTACAGACAACGCCGATGCCGACGGTGACGGCCTTCTGGACGACCTCAAAGCCGGCACGGCTGGTGACGACGAGGCCGAGACCGTCAAACGGCTCGCCGACGGGCTCGGGGGCCATGCGCTCGGACCGTAGCCGCGCGCCCAAAACCTTGTCGACGGCGTTGTGACGGCCGACATCTTCGCGGGCGAGGAGGATGATTGGCTCGGGGTCGGGCGCGGCGACGAGGGCCGCGCTGAGCGAGAACAGCGCCGCGGCGTGCATGCAGCCGGTGGCGTGCGTGTGGACCTGGGCGGCATCGAACGCGGCAGGCAGTCGGGCGAGGAGGGTGTCGGGTGGGGCGACGGCGGCAAGCCGGGTGGAGCGGCCACGAAGGATGCGATCGAGGCTTGCTTTTCCGCAAACGCCGCAGGAGCTCGTGGCGTACATCGCGCGATCGGCCGAACGGGCGCGCGCGGGGCTCACCCCGTCGGAGAGGCGCACGTCGACGACGTTCTCGCTGACCTGCAGGATGGCGCGCACGTCGCCCATGGCGTCGCCCATGCCGTCGTCGGCGCCGATGACGCCCTCGGTCGCCAGAAAGCCAATCGCAAGGTCCAGATCGTCCCCGGGAGTACGCATCGTGATCGCGGCCGCCACGCCCTCGACCCGGATCTCCAGCGGCTCCTCGACGGCGACGGTGTCCACCTCGACGCCGCCCGCCCCCGATCCGGCCGGGAGCTGGACCCGCCGGGTCGGGTTCAACGCCCCTCGATGCGCACGATGCAGTTGTAGTCGGGCTCCTCGGAGCGCGGGTCCACGCGGCGCGGGATCAGCACGTTGCACTCGGGCCAGTAGGCCTGCAGCACGCCCGGCCGGATGTCCGCCTCGCACAGCGTCGCGACCATGCGCCCGACCTCGCTCACCAGCGTGACCACGTCGCCGTCCGCGAGCCCCAGCCTCCCGATGTCCGCCCGGCAGATCAGCACGTCCCGTCGGCTCTTTCCGCCTTGCACCGGGTCGTGGTCCTTGATGACGATGCTGTTGAACTGCTTGCCGCGGCGGGTCGTGAGGTAGAACGCGCCCTCCGGGACGTGGATGGGGGTTGTGGCGAGGACGGTGAACCCAGCGCGCCCGGTCGGCGTCGGAAAAACCCCGTCGCGACACAACATCTCGCCGCCCCACTGGATGGAGTCGCCGGCCTTGGAGAGGGCCTCGATGCCCGCGTAGATGGGCATGGTCCTGGCCATCTCCTCGCGGATCGGCTGGCTGTCCGCGTAGGTGAGCGCCGACTTCAAGGCGGGGAACGCCGCCATCGCGATCTGGCAGGGGATCTCGTATTCGGGCCGTGCTTCGCCGAGGATCGGATGCCCCTCGATCTCGGGAGAGAACCGCACCCGGCGCTCGGTGGAGGTGCTCGTGCCGCCGCCGCGCTGCTCGTAGCGGGTCTGGGCGGGCAGGACGAGGACGGTCTCGCCGTCCAGCACCGTGGACGTGTTGAACACGATGTCCTGGTGGATCCGCAGCTTCACCTTGGAGAAAGCGTCTGCCAGCCACGCCGGCTCGGGGAGCACGGCGCGCAGGTTCCCGCCGAGATTGTAGAGAAAATCGACCTCGCCCCGCGCCATGGCCTCGACCTGCGCCATCGTCGTGTGGCCCTTGAACCTCGGGAGCGGGTGGCCCCAGT
This sequence comes from uncultured Pseudomonadota bacterium, assembly GCA_903844155.1. Classification (GTDB taxonomy): domain Bacteria; phylum Myxococcota_A; class UBA796; order UBA796; family SXON01; genus CAIUMM01. The sequence continues at coordinate 48,313 of CAIMSU010000319.1, forward strand.
GGGCCTCAAACGCCACGAAGTTCTCCTCAGTCGTCGGCACGCCACCAGGCAGGATCGTCGGCCCGAGGCCGCACTCTCCGCCCCCCTGCACGCCCGAGTGCCCGCGGATCGGCACCACCCCGCAGTGCGCCCGCCCGAACGCTCCGCGCGCAAGATGCAGGTTCACCGCCGCTTCCACGTTCTGGGTCCCATGGGCGTGCTGCGTGAGCCCCATCGACCACACCGTGATCATCGACTTTGCGCGCGCGACCAGCTCGCCCAGCCACTCGATCTGGGTCCGAGCGACGCCGCTCTCCCGCTCGATCTGCTCCCACGGCAGTTCGCGAATCGCCGCCTCCAACGCCTCCCATCCGGTGGTGTGCGCCTCCACGAAGGCGCGGTCGATGCCCTCGCCCGTCCGCTCGTCCCGCTCAATCAGCGCCTTGAGCACCCCATGGAACAGCGCGATGTCCCCGCCGACCTGCACCTGGATGAAGTCGTCCTGCAGCTTCGTCCCGAACAACGCCGATTTTGGAAGCGAGGGCACCCAGTACCGCTCCAACCCCTTCTCGCGAACCGGGTTGATGACGACGATGCGCGTGCCCTTCTCCTTCGCGTACGCCAGGTATTTCGTGGCGACGGGCTGGTTGTTGGCGATCGCCGTGCCCCAGAGCAGCAGCAGGTCCGTGCCGATGAGGTCCTTGAGCGAGCACGTCGGCGCGCCAACGCCGATGGTGGCCTTGAGGCCCGCGACGCTCGCCTGGTGACACAAGCGCGCGCAAAGATCCACGTTGTTCGTGCCAGAGAGCCGGGCGGCCTTGGTGAAGGCGTAGTAGGTCTCGTTGGTGATGCCGCGGGAGGTTGCGAACCAGGCCTGGCGTTGGCCGGGCGTGTCCCGAAGCGCCTTCCCCGCGATCTTCAGGGCGTCCTCCCATGAAATGCGCGTGAAGCCCCGGTCGCCGCGCCGGTAGATGAACGGGAAGGGGATGCGGCCGAGGTCTTGAAGCTCCTTGTTCGTCATCCGGCGCAGGCGCTCGACGTCGATGACGTCCGCCGGGGCGAACGCCGGCATGGTGTTCAGGCGCAGGAGCTTGAGGCGCGTGGTGCAGAGGTGGATACCGGGGATGACGTCGTCGGCCAGGCCCCGGGGGCCGAGGGAACAGCCGTCGCAAACCCCCTTGTTCAGCACCCGCCACGCGTAGGGGAGTGAATCCCGGTTCTCCCACAGCACCTCCGCCATTTCGAGCATGTGGTGGGGCTTCTGCTCGCCGAGGCCGAAGGGGACGAGCGAGGCGATGCCCTGAACGCCGGGGATCGCGGGCGCGAGGCGGCCGGGGCCACCGGGGGGAACGGAGGAGCGCGGGCGATCAGGCATCGTGATCCTTACCGCGCCGGCCCCTTGCCGCGGGCGATGCCAACAAACGCCCGCCGCGATTTCGAGCACTGGACCCATCGGGACATCGCGATAAGGCGATGTGTTCAGTAGCCGGATCTGAGCAGCTCGGATCCGGCTGTTCGGGGCCCGAAAAGCCCGGCCAGCACTACCCGAACCCCCTCCGGGCGGTTAGTAGAAGCGGTCTGTACAAAGCGGAGTTTTCTGAAGATGCCCAGCGTCGAGACCGAGCCCGCGCCGACGGAGTCCCTCCCACCGGGAGCGTCTGCCGCAGCCGTCCTGAACCCGCCTCCGCCTTCTGCCATCTACGATGGCACGAGCATCTCCGTCCTCAAAGGGCTGGAGGCCGTCCGCGTTCGCCCGTCCATGTACATCGGCGACACCGGGCCGCGCGGCATGCACCACCTCGTGTGGGAGGTGGTCGACAATTCCATCGACGAGTCGCTCGCGGGCCACTGCAAGCGCATCACGGTGGAGGTGCACGCGGACGGGTCCGTGTCGGTCGAGGACGACGGGCGCGGGATCCCCACGGACATCCTCGCGGCGGAGGGCGGCCGGTCGGCGGCGGAGGTGGTGCTGACGGAGCTGCACGCCGGCGGCAAGTTCGACCGCGAGAGCTACGAGGTCTCCGGCGGCCTGCACGGTGTCGGCGTGAGCTGCGTGAACGCGCTGTCGGACACGCTGTGGCTGGACATCTGGCGCGATGGCCACCACTGGTCGCAGATCTACCACCGCGGCGTACCGGCAGCCCCGCTCAAGAAGGGCGAGCCGAGCGAGAAGCGGGGAACGCGGGTGCATTTCCTGCCGGACATCACGATCTTCCCGGAGGCGGGCGAATACCAGTACGACATGCTCCGGAACCGCATCCAGGAGCTGGCGTTCTTGAGCCCGCAGCTCGCGATCTCGCTCACCGACCATCGCGACGGCCGGGCCTGCGAGTTCCACTACGAGGGCGGCCTGCTCAGCTACGTCGCGCACCTGGACGAAGGCCGGGATGCCGTCCACAAGCCGGCGATCTACCTGCACGCGCGCAAGCCCGGGCTGGACGTGGAGGTCGCGTTCCAGTGGAACACGACCTACAACGAGACGCTCATCAGTTTTGCGAACAACATCAAGACGATCGAGGGCGGCACGCACGTGACCGGCCTGCGCGGGGCGCTCACCCGTACCGTCAACGCGTACGGCACGGCGAACGGGCTCTTCAAGAAGGCAAAGCTCGAGGCCGTGACCGGAGACGACATCCGCGAAGGCTTCACCTGCGTGCTCTCCGTGAAGATCGCCGAGCCCCAGTTCGAGGGACAGACGAAGGGGAAGCTCAACAACTCGGATGCCAAGACGTTCACCGAGGCCATGGTGAACGAGCGGCTGGGCGCCTGGTTCGAGGAGCATCCGCTCGTCGCCGGCACCATCGTCAACCGGTCGATCCAGTCGGCGACCGCGCGCGAGGCGGCGCGGCAGGCGCGGGACAAGGCCCGTCGCAAAACCGTGATGGACGGCGGGGGCTTGCCCGGCAAGCTCGCGGACTGCCAGGAGCGCGACCCGAAGAAGTGCGAGATCTACCTGGTCGAGGGCGACTCGGCCGGTGGCTCCGCCAAGCAGGGCCGCGACCGGGTGTTCCAGGCGATCCTCCCGTTGCGCGGCAAGATCCTGAACGTCGAGAAGGCGGCTTTTGAGCAGATGCTCAAGAGCGAGCAGATCCAGATCGTCTCGCAGGCGCTCGGCGCGGGTATCGGTGAGGACTTCGACAAGTCCAAGCTCCGCTATCACCGCATCATCATCATGACCGACGCCGACGTGGACGGCTCGCACATCCGCACGTTGCTCCTCACGTTCTTCTGGCGACAGATGAACGAGCTGGTGCGCGCCGGGTTCGTGTACATCGCGCAGCCGCCGCTCTACAAGGCCAAGAAGGGGAAGACCGAGAAGTACCTGAAGGACGACGCCGCCAAAGAGGCGTTCTTCCTGACACATGCGGCAGGCAAGCTGACGCTCCTCTCTGGCGCCACGCCTGTTGACGGCCCTGCGAAGACGTTGACGGGCAAGGACGTCGAGACGTTCATGGAGAGCCTCTCGTCCTTCAACACGCGCCTCGCCCGCCTCGGCCGGAAGTACCACACGGATGTGCTGGACGCGTTCCTGGCGCAGGGCGCCGCCACGCCGGACACGCGCGAGGGCTGGGCCACCCGGGCCGCCGACCTTCGCGTGCGGCTCGCTGAGGCCGTCCCCACGCTGGATGTCCTCTCCGCGACCGTCAGCGAGGATGGCGCCGGCATCGACGTCCGCACGCTCGCGGACAGCCTGGAGCGGCTCACGCACCTCTCGGCCGCGGACCTGACCGAGCTGCACGTCCTGCTCGACGCGCGGAACGGCCTCACCGCCACGCTCCCGCTCCCGGCGGGCGTGGAGGATGGCCCGCTGCGTCAGACGTGGCGAGAGCTGCGGGCGGACATCTTCGCGGCCGCTGAAAAAGGCTGGGAGCTCCAGCGCTACAAGGGCCTCGGCGAGATGAACCCGGAGCAGCTCTGGGACACCACGCTGGACCCGAAGGAGCGCACCCTCCTGCAGGTGCAGGTCGACGACGCCGAGCAGGCCGACAGTTGGTTCTCCAAGCTCATGGGCGAGGAGGTCGAACCCCGCCGCCTGTTTATTGAGACCGAGGCGTTGAACGTAAGGAATCTGGACATCTGATCGGGACGAGCGCTCGCGCCCGGAGGCAAGGAAACATGTCAGGCAGCACCATCCTCGGAATGGGCCACTACGTGCCCCCGCGCGTTGTCACAAACAACGATCTCGCCATCCTCATGGACACGACGGACGAGTGGATCACCCAGCGCACGGGCATCAAGGAGCGGCACTGGATCGAGGGCGACGTCGGTGCCAGCGAGCTCGCAGAGCATGCCACGCGTGGCGCGCTGGCCGAGGCCGGGCTGGAGCCCAAGGACATCGACCTCATCCTCTTCGCGACGCTGTCGCCAGACCTGAACTTCCCCGGTAGCGCGTGCCTTTTGCAGGCGCGCCTCGGCATCCCCGGTGTCGCCGCGATGGACATCCGGAACCAGTGCACCGGCTTTCTGTACGGGCTCAAGACGGCGGACGCCTACATCCGCTCCGGCCTCGCCAGGAACGTGCTGCTCGTTGGCGCAGAAGTGCACTCCACCGGCCTCGACGTCACCACGCGCGGGCGCGACGTCGCGGTGCTCTTCGGGGATGGCGCAGGCGTTGCAGTCGTCGGCCCGCAGACCTCCGATGATCCCGGCGCCGCCCACGTCATCGACACCGAGCTGCACGCAGACGGGCGCTTTGCCGAGATCCTCATGGTCGAGGTGCCCGCCAGCCGCCTCAACCCCCGCCTGACCCTGGAGATGATGGAAGCAGGCCGACACTTCCCCAAGATGGACGGCCGCAGCGTCTTCAAGCACGCCGTCGAGCGCCTCCCCGAGGTCATCCACAGCATCCTGAAGCGCAACGGCTACACGCTCGCGGACGTCGACATCCTCGTCCCCCACCAGGCCAACCTGCGCATCAACGAGATGGTCGCGCGCCAGCTTGGTTTTCCCGCGGAGAAGATCGTCAACAACATCCAGAAGTACGGCAACACCACCGCGGCCAGCATCCCGATGGCGCTGCACGAGGCCGTTCAGGACGGCCGGATCCAAAAGGGTCACCTCGTGTTGCTCGCGGGCTTCGGCGCCGGGTTGACCTGGGGCGCCTCGCTGGTGCGCTGGTAGCCATCAATGGCCGATAGCGCCGATTCGAGCGTCCTCTTCCGGTCACGCGTCCTCTTCCTGACGGGGAAGGGCGGGACCGGCAAGACCACGCTTGCGTGCGCCATCGCCAAGCTGGCCGCGGCGCAGGGACGGCGCACCTTGCTCTGCGAGCTCGACAGTCAGCGGCCCTCGTTCACGGCGATCTTCGGCTGCGTTCCTACCTACCAGCCCACCGTGGTCGCGCCGAACCTCTCGATCTGCAACGTGGAGTGGATGCCCGCGCTGGACGACTGGCTGGCCGACCTCGTTGGCGCCGGGCGGATCGTCCGGATGATCATGAAGAACCGCATGATCAGCATCTTTCTGGAGGCCACGCCGGGGGCGCGGGACCTGATGCTGCTGCACCGCGTGGCCAAGCTCGCGACGCAGTACGACCTTGTGCTCGTCGACATGCCCGCCTCCGGCAACGCCGCGGGGATGCTGTCCGTCGTCAGCACGTCGCGCCGGTTGTTTGACGCAGGCCCGATCCGACGCTGCGCGGAGGAGATCGACGCGCTCCTGGCGCGGGCGGACACGAGCCTCGTGCTCGTCGCGCTGCCGGAGGAGATGGTCGTGAACGAGACGAAGGAGACGCGCGAGCGAATTCGCATGGAGGTCCCGGCGCTGTCGCAGCCGTTGATCCTGCTCAACCGAGCGACGCCGGCCACGCTCTCACCGGCCGAGCGCGAGCTGCTGGAGCGCCTGGCAAAAGCGCCGGATGTAGGCGTGGACGGCCGGGAGTTGATCGAGGCGGGGCGGCTGGAGGAGCGGCTGGAGACGGCGACGGCGGAGGCGTTGGAGCGCTTGCAGGCGCTGGCCCCCGTGGTGGTGCTCCCAGTTCTGGCCCGGGGCGAGGGGGCTGCGCGCGTGGCGGCCCAGCTCACCGCGGCGCTGGCGCGCCAGAGCAAGGTCAAGGTCGACCTCGTCGGCGAAGCCGCCGGCCGTGCTGGAGGGACGCGATGAGCGCGACACCCGGCCCGGACGCGTTGGGGCAGCTCGCGGCGACACAGCGGCTGCTCGTCTGCGTCGGCTCCGGAGGCGTCGGAAAGACCACGACGGCGGCCTCGATCGCGCTGTGGGCGGCGCTCGCCGGGCGACGCGTGCTGGTGCTGACGATCGACCCCGCACGGCGGCTGGCAAACTCCCTCGGGCTCTCCGAGATCGGGAACGCCGAGGTGCGGATCCCGCTGGAGCGCCTGCTGACGGACACCGGCGGGACCGCGGCACCCATCCGAGGCGGCGAGCTGTGGGCGATGATGCTCGACCCGCGGAGCACGCTCGACGACGTCATCAGTCGCGTGGCGAAGGACGCCGCCACGCGCGACGCCATCTTCCAAAACCGGATCTTCCGGCAGATCGCCGGGAGCTTTTCGGGTAGCCAGGAGTACATGGCGACCGAGCGGCTCTACGACGTGTACGGCTCGGGGCGCTACGACCTCATCGTCCTCGACACGCCCCCGGTCAAGAACGCCTTGGACTTTCTGGAGGCGCCCGGCCGCCTCTCCCGCTTCCTCGATCGCCAGGTGATGAAGTGGTTCCTCACGCCCTACGATGAGGACGGCGGCGTGTCCAAGCGCCTCATGCTGGGCACCACCGCGGTCGTCTATCGCCTGCTCGGCCACATCTTCGGCAAGGAGTTCCTCAAGGAGCTCTCGATCTTCTTCACCCTGTTCCGGGACCTGTACGACGGGATGCGCGAGCGGCACGAGGCCGTTGGGCGGATCTTCGGCGACGGACGGACCACCTTCATCGTCGTGACCGCGCCAAACGAGCCCTCGGTCGACGTGGCCACGTTCTTCCTGCAGGAGCTGCGGCAGCGAAAGCTGCGCGTCGGTGCCGTGCTGGTGAACCAATTGCACCGTGCGCGCCTCGTGAACCCGGACGTGGACGCGCTCCTCGGCCGCGCGGCGCGCGAGATCGACCCCAGCCTCGCGCCCCAGATGCTCGCCCGGCTTGGCGCCGCACACCGTCGACTTCGGGAGCTGGCGCTGCTGGAACGGCAGTGGGTCCAGAAGCTGGCCGCGGAGGCGGCGCGGCCAGGGGGCCCGGCGATCCCGCTCGTGGAAGTCGATCGGCTCACGAACGAGGTGCACGACCTCCCCGGATTGCTGGGCCTGCACCGGTGGCTTTTTCCCCCGAAGCGCTGAGACGGCTGGGACGCTGGGGGTCGGGCGATTTTCGCTCGACACTGCCGAGGTGCTGGTATAGTGCCCGCACGCCCGGAGTCTGGTTGTTCTCGATCGCGTTGGCTTCGCTCTTTTGCATGGAAACGGCGCGGGCCGAGCCGTCGGTGGACCCACAGAACCGCATCCACCTCGGCGTCTCCATGGTCGACGCGCCGTCGGGCTTCGGCTTTGGCGGCGGATTCGACTCGCGCCTCTCGCGCATCGTCTCCATGGACATTGGCGGGTTCGCCTCGCCAGCCCAGATCCCGCTCAACGTCTCCGCGGCGGACGCCGACTACCAGACCTACTTCGCGCTGCGGCACGGCGTGTACGTCATGCCCGGCCTGCGGATCCCGCACGCGCAGCCAAAAGCCTTCGCGTTCGACGTGTTTGTGCGCCTCGGCGGCGGGGCTGTGTGGGTCGCGGACACGGACCCCACGCGCAAGGGGTTCGACAACACCAACTACATCGTGACCGCGGAGGCGGCCGGGATGCTCGGCGCCGACGGGATCATCCGGTTTGGCCGCTACGGCGTGCGGGTCTCCGGCAAGGCGATCGGCTTCTCCGCCTCGCGGGACATCCAGCCCCAAACCTGGTTCCTGCTCCGAAGCCAGCTCGGCCTCGAAGGCTTCGTGCAGTTTTAGGTCGGCATTCCACCTCCCCCGATTGCATGATAGACTCACACCGTCTGCGCGTTGCGCAGAGCGCGGATCCTCCCGAACACCACCGTCCCACGGAATTTCACAGGTCGAATGTCTCGTAACGTATATGTAGGAAATCTCCCCTACCGAATCACCGAAGACGACGTCAGGTCCGTCTTCTCGCAGGGGGGCCGCGAGGTTCTCTCCGTCAACCTCATCACCGATCGCGAGACCGGTCGTCCCCGCGGGTTTGGGTTCGTCGAGCTCGCAGACGAGGCCCAGGCAGAGGCGTCCGTGCAGGCGCTCGACGGGTTCATGATGGAGGGGCGACCGCTCAAGGTCAACATCGCCCGGCCACGTGAAGGCGGCGGGGGTGGCGGCATGGGCATGGGCGGACCACGTCGTCCGCGCGACCCCGGCGCGCCAGCGCCGTTCTACCGCGGTCCGCCGCGGGAAGGCGGCCCCAGTGGCGGTGGCGGCTGGGGTGGCGGCGCGCCCTCTGGCGGCGGCGGTGGCGGTGCACCGAGCGGCGGCGGCGGCTGGGGTGGCGGCGCGCCCTCTGGCGGCGGCGGCGCACCGAGCGGCAGCGGCTGGGG
>CAIMSU010000320.1 GCA_903844155.1 uncultured Pseudomonadota bacterium
CAAGGCCAAGGCCGCTGCTGACGCAAAAGCCGCCGCAGACGCCAGGTCTCGCGCAGACGCCCAGGCTGCTGCCGACGCGAAGGCCGCCGCGGACGCGAAAGCCGCGAACGACTCCAAGGCCAAGGCCGCCGCTGACGCAAAAGCCGCCGCAGACGCCAGGTCTCGCGCAGACGCCCAGGCTGCTGCCGACGCGAAGGCTGCTGCCGACGCGAAGGCCGCAGCCGAGGAGCAGGCCGCGGAGGATGAACGCGCCGCCCGTGCCGCCGCCCTCGAAAAGCAAGACGCAGCGAGGAGGGCCCAGGCCGCCCGCGACGAGGCTGCCCGTGAGGCCGCTGCCCGGCGCAACGAAGACCCCCATCCGTCGCATTCGGGAACGGGCTTGGCGCCGACGAAGATCGCGAGCCTGTGCACGCTTGCGGGTGGGGCAGCGAGCGGGGCTGGGGCCGTCTACTTCTACTCTGAGTCGGCGGACGCCTACAAGGTCTACGAGGCCAAGATCAAGTCGGCGCAAACCCAGCACGACCCCCAGCTTTCCAAGCAGGCACAAGACTTCTACGACGGCACGCTGGCGCCGCGACGCACCGGTCTGTACGTCACCGCCGGACTCTCCGCGGCCTTGCTCGGCACCGGCACGGTGCTGCTGTTCGTCGACGAGACCCCCGGCTTCACGCCCCTGCCCGGCGGTGGAATAGTGACCTGGTCCGGGCGGTTTTGACCGCATGATCCCCGTCGCCGTCCTCGCGACCTTGTGTGAAGGCTCGGCCATGGTGCTGGACCCTGAGCAGCCCGACACCGTGCTGATCGGTGACAACGAGCGCAGCGACCGCCTCTTTCGCTACACGCTCGACGGCGTGCCGTTGGACAACGTGGCCGGCCTCGACCTCGCGGGCATCACGCTCACCACGCGGGTGAAGGACATCGAGTCGCTGGCGACGGACGCGACGAACGTCTGGGTGGTCGCGTCACAGTCGCGGACGAAGTCGGGCGAAGAAAAGCCCGACCGGAACGTGATCCTCCAGGTGCACGACGCCACCCAGACCGCGTGGACGGTGGACTGGACCGGGTGCGCTCCCTGCACGGCCGACGGCTTCGAACCCCTGCGCAACATCGAAGGCTCGGCGTTCTGGAGCGCGCACCTCTGGCTCGGCGTGCGCGGGCCCCTCGTCGATGGAAAGGCCCTTCTGCTGGAGCTGGCGCCAAAGCCTGATTCCACCGTGTTCGGCGTTATCGCCAGCTATCCCCTGGATCTTGCTGGGCTCGGCATCGTCGATCTCACCGTGCAGCCCGGGAGGCCGGACGCGTTGTGGATCCTCGCCGGGGCGTCGACGGGAAAGGCGCCGCCGGTGATCTTCGAGCTTCCCGGCCCGTCCGCGACGCCGAAGCGCCACGACCTTCCGTTGCCGGACGACGCCGAGGGCTTTGTCATGCTGGCCAACGGCGGGATCCGCGTGGTGACCGACGGGGCAACTGCCAAGGATGGCGGCTGCAAGACGACGTCCACGTTCTACCGCGCCGACAAGCTTTGACAGCGAATCGTCGGCGTTCCTGCGTGGAAGGGGCGGACGCCGACCGTCCCGAACGTTAGTCGCCCTCCCTTTCGTGAGCGCCCTGATGCTCCGAGTCCGCAGGAGTGGTTGATGATCGAGGTTTCCGGCCTGACAAAATCCTACGGCGACACGCTCGCCCTCTCGGACGTGAGCTTCACGGTCAAGAAGGGCGAGGTCGTCGGCTTTCTGGGCCAGAACGGCGCCGGCAAGAGCACCACGATGCGCATCATCGCAGGGTCGCTCGGCGCGAGCGCCGGGACCGCGAAGGTGGACGGCGTCGATGTTGCCGAGAATCCGGCGAAGGTCCAGCGAATCCTCGGCTACGCGCCCGAGACCCCGCCGCTGTACGGCAACATGACCGTCGGCGACTACGTCCGGTTCGCAGCCACGATCAAGGGGGTGACCGACATCGACGCTGCCACGAAGATGGCGCTCGGGCGCGTCGGCCTTGAAAGCGTCGCGCATCGCATCATCGACAACCTCTCCAAGGGCTACCGGCAACGCGTCGGCCTCGCGCAGGCGCTGGTGCACGACCCGAAGGTCCTGGTCCTCGACGAGCCGACCTCTGGCCTCGACCCCGCGCAGCGCATCGAGATCAAGAACCTGATCCAGTCTTTGTCCGAGGGCGATGACCGCACGGTCATGCTCTCAACGCACGTGCTCGCTGAGATCGAGGCGATCTGCAACCGCGTCATCATCATCCACAAGGGCAAGATCGTCGCGCAGAGCGACCTCGCAACGCTCTCGGGCGGCGCCGACAAGAAGGTCCATCTCGAGCTCCGCCGGCCCGAGGGCGCGATGGAGGCGATGCGTCGGGTCGCGGGCGTGACCTCGGTCGAGCACGATGGCGTCAAGCTCGTCGTCACGGGCGAGCGCGACGTGCGCGAGGCGGTCGCGGCGGCGGCGATTCCGTTCGGCCTCTTGTCCATGCAAGGGCAGAGCCTCGAAGACACCTACATCCAGCTCACCACGCGGGGAACGGCATGATCGGGGCACTCTCCATCGCGCGACGCGAGACGTCCGCGCTCTTCAACACGCCCGTCGGCTGGGTGGCGCTCACGGCGTTCACCTTCATCGGCGGCTTCTTCTTCAGCTACCTCATCTACGCGTACTTCAACGTGTACCAGCAGTCGGTGGGAAACCCGCAGGAGGCGGACCAGCTCTCGGTCAACGAATTCGTGATCCAGAACCTGTTCTCCAACCTCGGTTTGATCGCGCTGTTCATCCTTCCCGCGGTCACGATGCGGCTGATCGCGGAGGACCGCCGCCAGAAGAGCATCGAGCTGCTGCTCACCTCGCCCATCGGGTCGTTCCAGATCGCGCTGGGCAAGTTCCTCGGGGGCATGGGTTTTGCGATGGTGATGGCGGGGTCGACGGTTCCCTACATGTGGTTCCTGTACGCCTTCGGCGACCCCGACAGCGGCATCGTCGTCGCCAACTACGTCGGCTTCACGCTGCTGTGCGGCACGATCATCGCGCTCGGCACCTTCTGTTCGGCGATGACCGAGAACCAGATCGTCGCCTTCATGATGACGTTCGCCGGGGGCCTGCTCCTCTGGATCTCCGGCTGGTTCACCCAGTACATGGACGACAGCGCGCTGAAGACGTTCGTCACCTCCTGCTCCATGCTCAACCACGCGGATTCGATGGGCAAGGGCCTCCTGCACTCGCAGGACGTCATCTACTTCCTCACTTTCATCGGGTTCTTCCTGTTTGCGACGTCGCAGCGGGTTGAAGCCCTGCGGTGGCGCTGATGGCAATGCGTATCCTTGGCGGTTTGCTCGCCCTCTTTGGGCTGATGTGCGTCGTCGTGACCGGCCTCGCATGGGGACTCTTCGGGTTCGACAAGACCCCGCAGATGGTCAACATGGTGGGCGGCGTCGGCATCGTTCAGATCGGCCTCTGGCTCGTGCTCGACTGGAAGAACCTCGCGGCGATCGGGCGGGACCAGACGGTGGGCCGCGCGGCGATGGCGAGCACGATCGTGCTGGTGCTGGCGGGCATCTCGGTCGGCGTCAACGTCGTGGCCTACCGGTACGACAAGCGCTGGGACCTCACCAAGGGCCAGCAGTTCACGCTCTCGCAGCAGTCCAAGGACCTCGCCAAGGCGCTCGACCGCGAGGTGTCCGTTGAGGCGTTCTTCCCCAAAGGGAGCCCGCAGGAGCAGAACTTCCGCAACTTGATGCAGGGCTACACCGCCGAGTCGACGTTGCTCAAGGTCGAGTACCACGACCCCTACAACGAGCCGCTGCTCGCCGAAAAGGAGAAGGTCATGTCGGCCTCCGGGACCGTGATCCTGAAGGTCGGCGAGAACCAGCAGCGCCTGGAGTCGACGTTCGACGAGGAGGCCATCACCAACGCCATCATCAAGGTGACGAAGGACAAGTCCCACACCGTCTGCGTGGTGCAGGGCCACGGCGAGCTCGACTTCACGGACGACCAGAGCCCCAACGGGTTTGGCATCGCATTGGCGAGGCTTGAGGCGCAGAACTACAAGACCTCGCAGCTCGTGCTGCTCCAGACCCAGCCCGACCCGGCGGACTGTGAAGTGGTGGCCCTTCCCGCACCCCACGGCGAGCTCGCTCCCGTCGAGCGCGACCGGCTGGCGCGGTACGTCGCAGCCGGCGGCGGCCTGATCGTCATGTTCGACCCGCTGCAAACCCCCGAGACCGCAGCGGACATGAGCCGTTACGGCGTGAAGGTCGGCAGCGACGTCGTGATCGAAGGCGACCCGAACCGGCTGATGGAGCCGGACAACCCGGCGCTCCTGGTGCTCGACAAGTCGAGCTGGGACGTCCACCCGGTCACCCAGCGGTTGACTGGCCTCGTCGAGCTGCCGCTGGTGCGGTCGGTCACGAAGGGCGACGACGTCCCTGGAATCACCGTCCAGGTCATCGCCCACGGGAGCGAGCAGGGCTGGGGCGAGACCAAGCTCGACGACCCCTCGATGCCGTCGCAACCGGACGCCGGGCAGGACATCATTGGCAACGTCGGTCTGATCGCTGCCGTCGATGTGACGGATCCGTCCAAGCTTCGCACGACCACAGCGGCGGCGGCGGAACCCGCGAGCGTCGCGGGGGTGGTCACGACCGCCCCTGCGCTGCCCGCGGACGCGCCCGCCGTGAAGCCAGGCGGCAAGGTCATGGTCTTTGGCGGGGGCAGCTTCGCAACCAACGAGCTCGTCCTCAAGTACCAGAACCAGGACCTGTTCCTGAACACGGTCGCGTGGATGGTCGGCGAGAAGGACCAGCTCGCCGTGCGCGCGAATGACGCCGCCAAGGGCAAGCTGGAGCTCTCGGTGTTCTCGGTGTTCGGCGGCGGCATGCTCGCGCTGCTCGGAATACCGGGGCTGTGCGTCGCCGGCATGATCGGCACCTGGCTCGTGCGCCGCGGCAAGTAGTCGCGGCGCCGTCCCCTCACATCCCGGTCTTGGTCGCCTGCTGCAGGGCCTCGATGGAACGGACGATGGCCGCGACCGAGGGGTTGCCGCGGTTGCCCAACCGGATCTTGCGCTCGGGATTGACGAGGTAGACCGTGCGGATCTGCATGGGCCCCGCGACCGGGATCTGCATGCACGCGCGGAACTGACGGGCGACGGAGCCGCCGCGGTCGGTGAGGACCGGGAACGCGATGCCGTTCTCCTCGGCGAAGGCCTTGTGGCTCGCGGCCTCCTCGCTGGAGATGCCGAAGACCTTGACGTTCAGGCGGGTGAAGTCGGCGAGGTGGGCCTGGAAGTCCTTGAGTTGCGCCGCGTCGTCCGCGCCGCCGTCCTGGACGTAGAACACCAGGACGCTCCAGTGGCGGCCGTGGCGGTGCCAGGAGTCGTCGTAGCTCTGCAGGTGCCACTCGGGCGCCGTCTCGCCTTCGGGGAGCAGCTTCGGGTAGACGCGCTCCTGGATCGAGCGCTTTACGGGAGCGGGCAGGCCGGCGAGGGACTTGCGGATGGGGTTCATGACGGTCTCCGGAGGTCCGGGGCGAGGTGCCGAGGACAGGCGGGCGGCGGGTAACCCGGCGACGGCAGGGGGTCGTTGTCCCCTCCTGCCGGATTTCGGTTAGTGCGCGCGCCCCCGAGGTTTCCCTGATGCGTCGTTCCGCCGTGCTCTCCTCCGTCCTCGCCGCCGCGCTGCTCTCCGTTTCGGCCGCCTCGTGTGCGCACAAGCCAGCACCCGTCGTCGTCGCACCGCCCGTCGCCCCACCCGCGCCGCCCGCACCTCCGCCCCGCGCGAACCCGCTGATGACCGCGAGCGACCTCCCCTTCCAGCTCCCACCCTTCGACAAGATCCAGGACGGCGACTTCCGCCCCGCCTTCGACGCCGGCATGGCCGAGCAGCTCAAGGAGGTCGACGCCATCGCCCACAACCCCGACGCCGCCACGTTCGACAACACGATCGTCGCAATGGAGCGCTCGGGCCAGCTGCTCACGCGCGTGAATCACGCGTTCGGCAACCTGAACAGCTCCAACACCGACGACGAGCTGCAGAAGATCGAGGAGGAGGAGTCCCCGAAGCTCTCGGCCCACGCGGACGCGATCAGCATGAATCCGGCGCTGTTCGCCCGTATCGACGCGCTGTACCAGCAGAAGGCGGCGCTGAAGCTGGACGCCGAGTCGGCCCAGTTGCTTGAGCGCTACCACACGAACTTCGTTCGAGCCGGCGCCAAGCTCTCGGACGCCGACAAGGCGAGCCTGCAGAAGTTGAACGCCGACATCTCCTCGACGAGCACGGCCTTTGAGCAGAACGTACGCAAGGCGATGAAGGACGGCGGCGTGGTCGTCGACAACGTGGCTGACCTGGACGGGCTCTCGGAAGGCGAGATCAGCGCGGCCGCCGAGGCGGCGAAGGCGCGCGGGATGACCGGGAAGTGGGTGATCGCGCTGGAGAACACCACCATCCAGGCCGTGCTTGGTGAGCTGAAGAACCGGCCTTTGCGCGAGAAGATCTACACGGCGTCCATCACCCGCGGCAACGGCGGGCCGGACGACACCACGGTGCTCATCTCGAAGTTGGTGGACCTGCGCGCGCAGAAGGCGGCGTTGCTCGGCTACCCGAACTTCGCGAGCTGGGCGCTGGAGGACGAGACGGCGCAGAAGCCGGCGAACGTCGACGCGATGCTCGCCCAGATCGGGACGGCGAGCCTTACCAAGGCGAAGTCCGAGGCGGCGGCCCTGCAGAAGATCATCGACGCCGAGGCGAAGGCGTCCAAGACCCCGACGTTCCCGCTGCAGCCCTGGGACTGGGCGTTCTACGCCGAGAAGGATCGGAAGGCGCGGTTCTCGTTCGACGAGGCGGCCGTGAAGCCGTACTTTGAGCTGGAGCACGTGCTGAAGGACGGCGTGTTCTACGCCGCGAACCAGCTTTATGGCATCACGTTCGTCGAGCGCAAGGACCTGCCCGTCTACAACCCGACCGTCCGGACCTTCGAGGTCCACGACGCGGACGGCTCGACCATCGGCATCCTGATGCTCGATTACTTTCAGCGCGACAACAAGCAGGGCGGCGCCTGGATGGAAAACTACGTCGACGAAAGCCACTTGTTGGGGACAAAGCCCGTCATCGTCAACAACCTCAACATCCCGCCCGTCGCCGCCGGCCAGCCCGTCCTCCTCACGTTCGACGAGGTCACCACGGCCTTCCACGAGTTCGGCCACGCCCTCCACGGCCTGTTCGCCAACACCAACTACCCGCTGCTCTCCGGGACCGCGACCCCGCCCGACTTTGTCGAGTACCCCTCGCAGTTCAACGAGATGTGGGCCAGCGACCCCGGAGTCCTCGCCAACTACGCCAAGAACTACCAGACCGGCGAGCCGATGCCGAAGGTGCTGTTCGACAAGGTCATCGCCGCGCAGAACTTCGGTGGCGGCTACGCGGCGCTCGAGTACATCGAGGCCGCGAAGGTCGACATGGTCTGGCACGAGCTTGGCGTCGGCAAGGCCCCGGCCGCGGGTGGGGTGCTGGACTTTGAAGCAGCCGCGCTCAAGGCGGCCGGCATGGCGTTCGCGCCCGTGCCCCCGCGCTACCACAGCCCGTACTTCAACCACATCTTCGCGGGCGGTGGCTACGAAGCCGGGTACTACGCCTACATCTGGAGCGAGGTGCTCGCGCGCGACACGGGCGCGTGGTTCCACCAGCACGGCGGGCTGACGCGCGCGAACGGCGACGCCTTCCGCGCGGGCGTGCTCTCCCGTGGGCGCACCGAGGAGCCGAGCGTGCTCTTCAAGGCGTTCTACGGGAAGGATCCGGAGGTCCAGCCGCTGCTGGAGTATCGCGGGTTGGCGGCGCCGAAGCAGCGGCGGTAGCGGACGGCATGGTCAGGGGGGACCAAAGAGCCAGTCGGACAGGACGGAGACACCCTCCAACGTCGAAAATCGGGCCTTCGGTACGCGACGAAAGCCAGGCCGATCAGCCTTCTCGCCCTTCACGTTGCCCCGTGCCTGTTTGGCCGTCGCCAGGCCGACGGCGAGGCGAAAGGGGGCCCCGGGTCCGGCGCCGAGCACGCGATACGACACCGGCAAGGCCGGTGGATCGCCGACAACCGGCACCCCGACCACGGACCATACGATGCAGCCAGAGGGTGCGTCCTCCAGCTTCTTGCTGATGTTGCGGAACGCTACCCTTCCGCCGGCGAGGGACGACTTGAGCTGCACTTGCCGCGTCACCGCGCCGTACCGAAGCTCCACGTCGTACCCCGCAAAATCCACTAGTCCCCACCGAGCGCGGGCGGCGCCAGCAACGGCTCGTAGAACGCTGCTTTCTCCTTCCGATACGCCCCCATCTCCCCACCCTCGTGCCGACGGCGGATCGCGTTCAGCTCCCCGACCAGCTCGGGCGATCCGCGCAGGAGTTCCCGCAGCCGGACGAAAAAATCCTCCGGACCATCCGCCACTACGAGCTGAATCCCCAGGGGTGGTTCGGCCGAATCGTCCGTGAAGCTCGCGTAGGTCGGGGTGTGCGTGGACCCCACGTTGCGCGCGAAGGTGGCTGCGAGTGCGGCGTCGGCGTGAGCGAAGGCGTCGGACCGGACGCGGACGCAGATGTCGAGGTCCCCCTTGGTGAGGGAGCCGGGAATCGACGTCGCACCGACGTGCTCGATGATGGCACCGGGGACGAGCCCGGCGATGAGCCCCTGCCAACGCCCGAAAGCGGCCTCGGCCAGCGGTGCGGCCTGGCCAAACGCGACGAAGCGGACGCGCTCGACAGGCGCCGGCACAGGTTCGTAGGGGCGCCCTGAAGGGGACGACCGCGCCTCCCGCTTCTGGCCCCGCGCCCGCGCTTTCATGGCCTCGCGCTCCCGGGTGCGCGGGGGGCCAGCAGGCACCAACGACTGGCGCACGAGGCGTTCCGTCGCCGCCGCGATCTCGGCCACCGCGGCGTCAAAGGCGGCGGCGTTCGCCCGCGAGGGCTTCGTCGCTCCAGACACCTTCCGAACATATTGCAGGGCTACCGCCCGGATCTCGTCGTCGGTGGTCGGCGGTTCAAAGTGGGCGAGGACGCGGATGTTTCGGCACATCCGGAGAATCTAAGCGGTCGGCGTTACGGGTCTGCCCGTCGGCACCGCGCCGTCCGGAGCCGTCTGCATGCTCGTCCTTCCGCTGATTGTCCTGCTCGGCTGCGGCGACCACGGTGCGGAGCCCGGAACCTCCGCGCCACCCGCGATCGCTCCTCTGGCTCCGTCAGGCGCGGCACACCCCTCGGCAAGCCCGCCCGACGTGAAGGTCCCGACCGTCACGCCGACCGCCACCGTGACCAACCCGGCCAACGGGGATCAGCTCGCCGTCTACGTCTACACACCGCCGACGGGCACCGCGCCCTGGCCGGCGCTCGTGGTGGCCCCCGGGGGCGTAGAGCCTGCGCTCCGGAGCCTGCCCAGCAATCGGCAAGGTGCGTACCTGCAGACTGGCTTTGCGCTCGTCCTTTTCGACCCGGACGGTCGGGGCGCGAGCACGGGCACCGAGGACCGGGGGGGTGCTGCCTCGCAGAACGGGCTCGCAGCGGTGATCGACTGGGCCGCGCACGACAGCCGTGTTGACCCGGATCGGATGGGCCTGATGAGCCTTTCGTACGGAATCACCATGGCTTCTGGGGTGCTGGCGAACCACCAGACCCCCATCCGGTTCCTGCTCGACTGGGAGGGACCCGCGAGCCGCGTCTACACCGCCGCCTGCGGCACTGTCAGCCCCGACCGTCCACGCGCCCCCGGCTGGGGCGAATGCGGCGACGAGGCCTACTGGAGCCAGCGCGAGGCGGTGAACTTCATCGGGAGGATCAAGGTGCCGTATCAACGCGTGCAATTTGACCGCGATCACGTGCAGCCAACCCACCAGCATGCGGTCGACATGGTGGCCGCAGCCGAGGCCGGCGGCGTGCCCTGGGTCCGCATCAACGACGACGAGCCGAACAAGAAGGTCACGACCGAGGCGGACTTCACGCCGCTGCCCAACGCCAGGCCGCAGCCGCTGGTGCTGGAGCACTATGCGAAGGCGCTCATGGAGATGACCACGGGCAAGCCGGTGGTCGGCGACGAGCCGCCGATGCCGGAGCGGGCGACGGGGGCTGGGGGGCGGGCGGGTGGACCGGGCGTGAACCCCGGCCGCGGCTCGTCCCGGCCATAGGCCCGTCAGCGAACGCGCTTCGGCTTCTCCTCGTCGCCCTCAGCCGGAGGCGTGGTCGACGTCGCGCCCGACTTCGCAGCGGCGTCTGCCTTGGCCTTCGCGTCCGCAGCGGCTTTGGCCTTGCTCCCCGGCGAGATGGTGATGTCCAGCTCCATCTTGGCAAAGTCGCCGTCCGGATCCGTCGCCGTGATCACGATGTGATAGCTGCCGCCCGGCTCCTCTTCGCTTCCGGGGTAGTGAAGCGTGCCGCTGCTGTCGACGCTCATGCCCTGCGGCGCACCTGAGATCGACCAGGTGAGGTCGCCACCGTCGGGATCGTGGGCTTGAAGGTGGATGTTGTCGAAGTTGTGGATCTGGTCGGGCTGGGTGTCGATCACCGGCGGAACGCCGATGATGGTGACCTCCACGTGCTGGGGTTCCGAATCCTGGGCGTCATCACGGACCATGACGGTGGCGGTGATGACATCGCCTTTGTGCACGTGCGAGGGGGTGAAGGTGTCGGAGTGCTCGCCAAGGTCCTCCTGTCCGTTCACGGCCCAGGTGTAGTGGTAGGTGAGCCCGATGCCCTCCGGGTCGGACGCCTCGGCCTCGACGTGGATGGCCTGGCCGACGGTCGGGGACTTGGGGCTGACGGCGACCCGCGTCACCTTCGGCGGCAGGTTCTCGCCCGGGGTCACCGTCGCGGGCACCGTCGGCGTCGGGATCGGGGCGTCCGGTGGGGGCGCGGCGACGGGAGCGGGCGCTGCCGGAGGAGGGGGAGTCGCACACCCAACGAGGGCGCCGGCGAGGAGCGAGGCTGCAAGCAGGGTTGCGCGCGACATGGGGGGCTCCATAGACGACGGCGAGAGAGTGAGTATAAACAGCGAGTCGTGATGCCCCTAACCCTCTCCTTCCTCGGCCGATGCGGTGACCGCTGGCGCGTCCGCGTCGACGCTCGCCCCGGCGCGCGGCCGCGTGGGTTGACGGTGGGGCTGGTCAGCGGACGCGGCCCCCTCGGACCTGCCGTGGTTGGACCGACCGATTTTGAGTCCTGGGTCGCGGAGCTGCGAGGGCCCTGCCAGCTCCCGGCAGACGCGATCGTGCGCGCCACCATGGCTTCGGACGAGGGGGAGCTGATCGAGGAGACCGTGCCGGCGCACGAGCCCCGCGGCATCCACAGTTGGCTGCGCGCTGCGCACCGGCTGCCGCTCGCCACCCGCCCCCAGCCGAGCGCCCTTTCGCGGCGGGAAACGCGGGACCTCGCCCGGGTGTTCGGGTGGCTCGGTTGCGGCGCAGCGGACGTGCCGGCCGAGCCGGTCCGGGCTGCCGAGCCCCTTCCGCATGCGAACGGATGCACCGCTGAGCTCGCCAGTCTCCTCGCCGAGTTTGACGTGGACGCGGACGATCTTGACCCGGACTTGATCCAGAAGCTACGGCGCTGAGGGGCCTCGCTCCCCCGGTCGGCCCGGCTGAACGGCGCGACGAATCGCGCCGCTACTGGCGCAACCGGCGCTCCACCAATGTCATCGCATAGTGCCCAGGCCGCCGACGCAGGTCATCCTCCAGCAGCCCCAGCGTGGCCTCCCTGTCGACGGCACCGGGGCCCCCACCCGTCGCCCGACGCCGCGCCACCGCGCTGATCCGCGCCAGGTGCGTCTTGTCGCGCAGGCGCTCGACCGAGAGCAGCGCGACGGGGTGCGTGGTCGCCAGCGCCCAGGGGAGCGACGCCAGCGGTGTCGGGCGACCGAGGAGCACCCCATGGCGCATCTCCCGGAACCCACGATCATCGGCCGCCACGATCGCGAGCCCGCCGCCCTCGACGTGGCGCCGAAGCGCCTCCTCGTCGCCGAGCCAGCGCATCGGCAGGGTGTCCTCATCCGCGAGCCGCGCCCGGCTCTCGCGCTCATTCAGCCAGCTTCGACGCGCAGAACCCCTCCCCACGGGCGGTAGCCCTCGCAGCCCGTAGACCCCCAGCCACCCCGGCTCCCGGCCTCGCGCCACACCCGCCTCGGCCAGCGCCCACGCCGCCATCCGCCGGTTGCCCGCCGAGAGATGCAACAGCAGGCCCCGCTCGGGCACCTCGCCCTCCACGCGAACCCACGTCCCTGGCGCTCCGCCGCGCACCACGCGCGACAGGACGACGTCTTCGAGCCGCGTTTGCATCCACAGGTCCCACGCCTCGCGCGCCGCTGCGTCCGCGGCCCGGGGATTGAGGGCGAAGCTCGCGACCAATTCCTCGACCATCCACGCGGTACGGCCAGGAGAGAGCGTTGCTTCAAAGTGCCAGCCGATCGCCGCCAGCAGCCGCAGCACCTCGGGCTCGTCCGCCGGAAGCGCCTGCCGAAACACGCCGAAGAAGGCGGTCCGGGCGAGGTCCAGCGCGAATTGCGCCCGAGGCGCGTGGAGCGTACGCGGGGTCACCGTGGCACCACGGCGCGCCGCCCCTTCCAGAACGCGCGCCGCCAGCGTTTCTTGATAGTGTGCGCCTCCCCCAAGGTGGCCTCATGGCGACGACGATGACCGCGCTGACGTTTGATCGCGAGCGCGACGGCTGGGAACGATCGACCGGCCTCGTGAAGGAGCAGGTCGCGGCCCCGACCCTCTCCGCGCCGGACGAGGTGTTGATCCGCGTGAAGTACGCCGGCTTCTGCGGGTCGGACCGCGGGATCTGGTGGCGCAAGGCGTTCGGCGACATGATCCTCGGCAGCCTCGCGGAGGAGCAGAAGACGCGGCGGATCGTCGGCCATGAGCTCTTGGGCGAGGTGGTGGAGGTGGGAAGCCGCGCGGTGGGCCAGGACGGCACCCAGTATCGCCCCGGCGACGTCGTCTCGACCGAGTCCCACATCATCTGCGGCACCTGCTACCAGTGCCTCGCGGGCGACGTGCACGTGTGCGCGAAGGACAAGATCATCGGCATCTCCCTCGACGGCTGCTTCGCCGAATACCTGAAACTACCGGCGAAGAGCCTATGGAAGACGGATCTGTCGAAGATCCGGCCCGAGGTCGCTGCCGTGCAGGAGCCCTTCGGAAACGCCGTCCACGCCTGCCAGGCCACGGACTTGCGCGGAAAGAGCGTCGCTATCGTCGGCTGCGGCACCATCGGCCTGTTCGCGATCCTCATCGCCCGCGGGATGGGCGCCCGGCAGGTCATCGGCATCGAGGTCGACCCCCACCACGCCGACCTCGCGCGCAAGCTCGGCTGCGACGCCGTCCTCACCCCCGGGACCGCCTCGCCCGACCGCCCGTACGCGAGCGATCCGGCGTTGCGCCAGCAGATTCGCGACCTCACGGGCGGCGTCGGCGTGGACGTCGCGATGGAGATGGCGGGCTTCAACTCGTCGCTCAACAACGCGATCAAGATCACGCGCCGCGGCGGGCATGTCGTGCTGTTTGGCGTCAAGAACGGCGACGGAATCATCGAGGACCTGCATCGTGTCGTGATGGACGGGCTGCAGCTTCACGGCATCGTCGGGCGGCAGATCTTCGCGACCTGGGAGATCACCAAGCGCCTCCTCGAAGATCGCTCCAACGGGATCCAGGACGCCGTGTTCAACACGATCCTGAACGGCGGTATCGGCACCATGGTGGACATCCGCGACTGGGAGAAGGACGCGTTTGAGGCCGTCATCCGCCAGCACCCCAAGGCGATCATCCGGTTCGCGGGCTGACCATGCCTCTCCCAAAACCTATCAAAACCGACGACGTCACTGTTCATACATATCAAAACCGACGACGTCGGTTTTCATACATCGGCGGGGCGGATGAGTGAGGGGCGGATCGAGGACCTGGAGGTCAAGGTCGCGTACCTGGAGCACCAGTTGGCGCAGTTGGACGCGCTCGTGCAGGAGCTGTTCGCCGCGAACGCCGAGCTTCGGCGGGAGCTGGGGACGATGCGGGAGGTGCGCGAGGAGGGCTCGTTGACGTTCGGGGAAGGCGGGCCGGGGGCGGACAAGCCGCCGCACTACTGACAGGCGTTACCCTCTCCCCATGAGCGAGCGCACCTACTCCGACGACGACGAGCCGGGTTCGTCGCCGGGCGGCTACCCGCCCGTCAACCCCTCGCTCGTTCCTCCGGAATCCGCGGCGACCCGCGACCGGTACACGTTCGGCCGGGAGCTGGGGCGCGGTGGGATGGGCCGGGTGGTCGAGGCCGTCGATCGGCAATTCGACCGGACCGTCGCCGTGAAGCTGCTGCTCGGCCGCTCGGCCCAGGCGCGCGCGCGGTTCGATGCGGAGGCGCGGGTGACGGGCCAATTGGAGCACCCCGCGATCCCGAGCGTCCACGCCCGCGGCGAATTGGACGATGGAACCCCGTTCTACGCGATGCACCTCGCGCACGGGCGCACGCTCGCCGAGGCGTTGGACGCTGCGCACACCCTCGCCGAGCGCCTCCGCTACCTCCCGGTCCTCGTCCAGGTGGCGCAGGCCCTCGGCTTTGCGCACGAGCGCGGCGTCATCCACCGCGACATCAAGCCGCAGAACATCGTCGTCGGCTCGCACGGCCGGGCGTTCCTGCTCGACTGGGGCATCGCGCGCACCTCCCGAGGCATCGGAACCTCGCCGGGAAGCGGTGAATCGCCCGCTGCCGACGCCCACTACACGTTGCAGGGCAGCGTCATGGGCACGCCAGCGTACATGGCGCCTGAGCAGGCGCGCGGCGACGTCGCCGAAATGGACTCCCGCACGGACGTTTTCGCCCTTGGCGCCATCCTCTACCACCTGCTCTCCGGGGACTGTCCCTACGCCGGTGACACCGCCGCCGTCGCCCTCGCCGCCGCCGTCGACGCCCGCTACAAGCCGCTCCCCACCGACGTTCCCGAGGGCCTGCGCGCGATCTGCGCCCGCGCGATGGCCCGGGAGCCCGCCGACCGCTACGGCGACGCGCTCGAGATGGCCGACGCCCTCGAACACTTCCTGTCGTCAGCCGTCCTCGCCAAGCCCGATGGCCGCGTGGAGGGCTTTGCGCTCGCTGCGAACGTGGCGACGGGCCTCTTGCTGCTCGTGTTCTCCGGCGGCGTGTGGGCCACCATCCCCGATCTCCATCAACAGGGGGCTGTCGCGTTCGGCTACGTCACGATGGGGGGCATCTCGGCGGCGATGGCGGCGGTGGAGTGGCGGACGCAGGGGCGATTCCTGCTCGACACGTTGATCCTGGCGTTTGCGGGAATCACACTGCTCTTTGGCCTGGCGGGCATCGGGCTCGACCTCGTCTCCACGTTGGCGGGCGTGCTCGCCGTGCAGGCGCAGGACCCAGCGGCGGTGCCCGCCCAGCTCCTCGAAGGCACCTGGGAGAGCCTCGCCTGCCTGCCCGCGAGCGCGACGATGGCCGCGCTGCAGTTGCTGGCGTGGGGGGTTTTGCGACGGCGTCGGGAGATGCGGGAGGGGCGGAAGTGAGCGCGATACCCTCCCCCATGCCCCTCACCCGCCGGCAATTCCTCGCCACCGTCGCGGCGTCCTCAGCCGCCCTCCCGCTCCTCCGCCCCTCCGTCGCGCTGGCCGGGGGCCGGTCGCTGACCGTCCTGACCGTCGGCGACAGCGCCCTCAAGGTCGTCCTGCCCGGCACTATCGCCCCCTCGTCCGCGGCCGTCCTGGCCTGGGTGCAGCGCGCGGGCGACTGCGTCGCGAGGTGGTACGGGCGTTTTCCGGTGCCGACGGTCTGGATCGAGTTCGGCAACACGCCGTTCACCGGCATCAGCAACGGCGTGACCTACGGCGGCAGCGACCCGAACATCCACATCAGCATCGGCCGTCACACAACCCAAGCGGACCTCGACACCGACTGGGTCCTCGTGCATGAGATGACGCACCTCGCGTTCCCAAATGTCGCGCCGGAGCATCACTGGATCGAGGAGGGCATCGCCACCTACGTGGAGCCCTGGGAGCGCGTGGAGGCCGGGATCCTGGACGTTGGGACGGCGTGGCACGACTTCATCGTGGGCGTGCCGCAGGGCCAGCCGGCGGCGGGCGACGAGGGCCTGGACCACACGCACACGTGGGGGCGCACGTACTGGGGCGGCGCGCTGTTCTGCCTGGTCGCGGACGTTGCGGTGCTCGATGCCACGAGCGGGAGAGTGGGGCTGAAAGCCGCGTTGTTGGCCATCCGTGACGACACCGGCGGCATCCAGCACGCCGAGATGCCGATCGAGGACGTCCTCGCGATCGGCGACAAGGCCATCGGCACCCCTGTCATCGGTCCGCTGTACGAGAAGATGAAGGCCGCGCCCGCGCCCGTGGACCTCGACGCGCTGTGGTCCAAGTTGGGCGTGAAGGTGAGCGGCGAGACGGTGACCGTGGACGACAAGGCCGAGTGTGCGTGCTGGCGACAGGCAATTGCGCGCGTGCCGGGGCATGATCTGCCGAGCGGGCCGGCCGGGGAGTAAGGGCCGCCAGCTATCGGTGCGGGTCGTTTGGTCCGCAGATGCGGTTTGCGAGGGTCCCGACGATGTCCACGACGGCGTGCAGGTTGTCGGCGGCCATCCGATAGTCGGCATCAGGGTATTCGCCACCGTGCGTGTCGACCGGGGCGGACTCCGCGGCCGCCGCCGCCTCGACGCTGCTCTGGCGGACGCCCGGCGGGTCCGCCTGAACCTGCAGGTACCGGGCACGCCAGGCAGGGTCGACCGGCCCGGGGGCGCTCTCCGCGTCGTCCCGGAGGAGGGGCCCGGTGCTCACGGGGGCGGCGAGGGCGACGGAGAGGAGGAGGAGCATGGGTCGAGTGTACCCCAGGACGGACGCGCCCGAAACACGCCGGCGCCGTGCCCAACGACGCCTTCGCCCTGACGTTCGCCTTCGCCGCTGTCGGCGTGCTGCTGCGGTGAGCGACGGCGGGCCAGACGCCGCCCAGCCGCGACCCAGCAGCCCCGCGCCGGGGTAGACCGCCCGCATGCTCGTCGCCCTCCTCCTCCTCGCCTGCGCCCCCGGGTCAAAGCCCGCCGCCAACAGCAACAACATCAGCGGCGACGACTCCGGCACTGTCACCGCAGACTCGTCGCTGGACGCGTCGGCCGACTCGGCGCCCGGCCCGTCCGACACGGCCGCGGCAGCGTCCGTCCACCTCCTCACGCCGACCGACGGTGCGACCGTCGCCAACCCCGTCACGTTCGACTTCTCCGCCGCGAACGTCGCCAGCGTCTCCCTCGACGCCGACGGCTGGCCGCTCGGCACCGCCGCTCCCGACGCCGGTTCGCTCTCCTACACCTTTGACGGCACCGGCTACGCCCGCGTCATCACGCTCACCGGCCTTGATGGCGCCGGAAACGCCGTCGCCAACGACACCATCACCATCACCGTCGCGGCCCCCGGCGTCCACCTCTCCGTCCCGTACTACTACCAGATGGACAACGCCTACGAGCCGACGACCACCTGCGGCATCACATCCGCGGCGATGCTCCTCGATTATTGGCACCCGGCCAGCGTCACGCCCGACTCACTCTACGTGGACTACGGGAAAAGCTACGGTCAAGCGCCGTCTTCCCTCGCGGCGCTGTACCAGGGCGAAGGCCTGCACGCCACCTACAGCCTCACGGCCACGCGCGCGGACCTGCGCGCCCAGTTGGACGCCGGCCGGCCCGTGATTGTGCACGGTTATTTCACCGCTTCCGGCCACGTGGTCGTCGTCATCGGGTACGACGACGGCGGCTGGTACACGAACGACCCGGCCGGCGACTGGGACGAGGGCTACTTCAACCCGGACGGCGAAGGTGCCTACTACCCCTACGGCGGGGGTTGGGACGACGACCTGGGGACGGACGGAGACATCTGGTATTCCGCAGCGGATAGTTCGCCGTTCTGACAGGCGGGCGGTATCAGCGGACGGACAGGACGTTGTTCCCGCAGCGGGTCTCCGGAAGTTCGGACACGACCTCCCCCGTATAGGCATCCAACCCTGATTTCAGCTCCTCCGGGTTTGGAAGCTGGTCGAGCGGGGTCTGCTCCGTGGGGTCGCGATCCGGACCCGCCACGGTCCCGCCGTAGGTTGGCGGCGTGCACCCCAACGTCAGCTTGGCTTCGGTGGTCGCCACCGCGAGGACGCTCAGCTTCTTGTGGCCCTGCCAGTGGCTGCCACGCACCAACTCCCGGCAACCAAGGCCCAGATCGACGCCGTCCACGCCCTCGGCGGGCGGCAGCCCGATGGCCGCGGCGATGGTTGGCCAGACGTCCATGTTCGACGCGAGGCAGTCCTGCTCCCCCGCGGCGAGCCCGGGGTTCAGCAGCATGAGCGGAATGTTCACCTCTTCCTCCCGCCAGCCGTGCATATGCCCGAACCCGCCGGTGCCGTTGTCGTCCAGGCTCTCGCCGTGATCGGCCGAAAACACCACCAGCGTGTGCTCCAGCAACCCGCGGTTGTCCAACTCGTGCAGGAGGGCGCCGACGCCCCGGTCGAGCCCGAGCAGATCGGCGTCGTACAGATCGGTCACCGCCGCGTCGATCGACGCGCGGCCCGCCGTGTCGCTGTCAAGCCAGGACTGGGCGAACGCGTGCTCGTCATACCCATCCGCGCCCTCCGAAAACGGTATTGGATCCTGGCGGAACGCCGCGAGATCCGTGGCGGACGGCAGGTATGGGGAGTGCATGTCCATCGGCTGAAGCATGAGGGCAAAGTGGGTGCCAGGGTCGAGGCTGTCGAGCCAGCCGAGCGCCGGGCCAAGCAGCGCGTCCAGGTGCTCGTTGTCCGGCGTCTCCGGGGGCGCATGGACCACGTCTTCTCCGCGATCAAGACCGGTAATCGGCCCGGCGATGCGATTACCGGAGTACAGGGCGGTGGCCCACCCGGCGGCCTGGAGCCGCTCCGGCCAGGTCGTTGCCGACAGGGGTACCAGCTCGGTGCCCATCCAGACCATGCCGTGGTGTTCGGGCTCGAGGCTGGTGAGGAAGGAGGCGGTCGACGGGAGCGTCCAGGAGCCTGTCGCGCGGTCCCCGACGACGACGCTCCACCCGTACCCGTCGAGCGTCGGCGTCGTGTCACGGCCGTAGCCGTAGGCGGGCAGGTGGTCCGCGCGCAGCGTGTCCGCGTGGATGATCACGATGCCCTGCACATCGAGCGCGCCGAGCGTGAGCGGCGCCGGTGGCTCCGGGGCGGCGCTCTCAGCCGGCGGGGTCTGCATGGACGTGCGGGTACACGCGAGAATCAGGAAGGGTATCAACGGTGGCACTGGGTAGCTTACGATAGGCGAGGCTCCGCCGGCCCGCAACAGTATTTCCGTGTGTCGCCGACCAGCCGGGCAGCGGGTGGGACGCCTCGCGCGGTCCGTGCCCCGGACCGGCGTAGGATTCCCGCCGATCAACGGCTCGTCGCGATCAGCGTGGGCACATCGGTGAGCGGGACCGCCGCGGACACACCGGCCCAGGGGGCAGAGCCAGTGTAGACAACGCTCGTCGACCGCGTCGCCCCCGATGGGAGCTCCAGACTCCCGGAGCCCCACGCCACCCAGCGCGACCCACCGTCGCCTCGCGCGAACCGCACGACAAACCGGTCCGGGCCGGCCTCCTCCACCGTGCTGGAAGCGAACGGGGCCACCTGGGTGGCGAACAGCTGGTAGGCGTACCAGGCCGGTGTGCGCCGACGATCCTGCATGGTGATGAGCCCGAAGCCCCGCCACCGGTTGTTGGGGTCGTCGCCGGAATCCACGAAGGTGTGCCAGTAGACCGAGCTGTCGCCGTACCCGAACGCGAGGGAGAACCGCCGGAAGACGTCCGCCGCCTGCTCGGTTTCAGAGTTCGGATAATTGGTGTGGCTCATCAGCGTGGGGTCCGATGTGACGCCTGTCTCCGTCAGCCAGACCGGCTTGTCCGGGACGCCGAGCTCCGCCAGCTTCTGTGTGAGCAGTGCCCGGGATTGCGCGTAGCGCTGCCAGGGCCCATAATAGTGGTAGTTGATGACATCAAACGTGTCCTTTCCGGCGGCCGTGATGACGTCCGTGAGCCACCCGTCCAACGCCTGCGGGGCCAGGCCGGAGAGGCCGGGCATCACCACCTTCGCCCCGGGCTCATGCTCATGGATGATCCGGGCGACGCACGCAAGGAATTGTCCTTGCTCCGCGCTCGAGTAGCCGGAGGAAGGTGTGTTCCCCGGTAGCTCGTGGTGGCCCGGCTGGTTCGCCAACTCCGGCGGGATCGTGCCCCCCGGGTCCGCCGCCTTCCAGTGGTCCATCTCGTTGCCGATCTCCCAGTAGGTCGTGCTCGCCCGATAGCGGTCGACGACGGCCCCAACGTAGGCCTCGACATCCGAATTGCAGGACGTCTCGAACGGAAGCCCCGGAGCACGGCGCCAGGGCGGTGTGGGGTTTGCGTACTGGATGTCAAAGAGCGTGGGGATGACCATGCCGGCGAAGACCGGGATGACCGCATCCGCCCCGGTCCACGTGAACGCCCCGGCCGAAGGCTCGATGTTCCGCCACGTCGCGTCGCCCGATGTGAGCTGCCGGAAGCGCGTCGCGCCGAGCGCCGCGAGCTCGGCCCGGGTCTGGACCGCGGTCATGGCGCGCTCCCCGCTGTGGTCCGCGGTGCGCGGCCCGACCCATACCGTGTTGACGCCAAGCACCGGGCCACCGGGCGGGGCGGCGTAGGTGACCCCCGTGGCGCCAGCCGGAATCCCGCCTTCGGGCCGGTGCTGGGCCGCGGCGCGGGGCCGCTCGGAAGGCTCACCGGGCGCACGCTCGGTGGAAGCCGCGTGCGTGCGATGGCACCCCACCAGGAGCGAAGCCAGCCCGGACAGCAGGGCGGCCCGAGGGGACCTCACTTCCGCCCGGGCCGGCGCGATGCCGTCGAGCGCCTTCGAGCGACGAGGCCGAGCAGCCCGGCGACCGCGATCCCGGGCGCGCCGTCGAACCCGACCGACGCGCACCCGCACCGACGCGCATGGGGCCCATCTGTGGCGGAATCGTCGACGCTGGCCGCCGAATCCTCCGCCCCGGGGAGCTGCGGGAAGCCGGATGCATCGCCGATAAGCCCCGGAAACGAGCCGCCGCCCGCTCGTCGGATGTACGACGGGCTCATCCACATCCACTCGACGTCCCGCCCGCCGCCGTCGGAGCAGAGGCCGAGGGAGGGCGCATCAAACTGGACGGCCACGTACCCCCACGCGGGCACGGCGCCCGACGGGACCAGCGCCGCGTACGTCGTCCCGTCGACCGCCTCCATCGGCACATCGCCCTCGGGCGTGACAAACCAGACAGCCGTCACGCCCGACGCCCCGTCCGGCGCCACCGCCACCGCCACCTGGAGGTCCTGGCCCGCCGGCAACGCGACCGCGTCGCCAAGCCCCCACGTGTCCCCCAGCGCATCGGACAGCGTGAGGACCATCGGCACCCTCGGCCCCGACGTGGCGATGGTCCGATGCCCAATGACCGCCCGATACAAGGACGCCCGGTCCAGGCTCTCCCCGTCGTCGAGCACGGCGATGGTCAATCCCCCCGTCGAGACCTGGTAGCCGCCAAGCACATCCTTGCAGAGGGACCCGGGGAGCGTCTGGTGGCCGTCCGTCCCCGCGAAAAACCCCATCTGCAGCGCGTAACCGGACGGATCCAGCGCCACTGCCACGCTGCCCTCCGGGTACGGGAAGTACGGCAGGTCGTAGTCGATGGCGCCGCCGAGGCTCGACCCCCACTGGCTGTAGACCTCAGTCGCCGGCTCGTAGGCCGTGTGGCAGGCCCAGTCCGTCGGCATCGGCGTGTCCATCATCGTGTGATGAGGGACGAGCACCGCGTCGCCATACTGGGCGACAAAGCCGTCCATCCACGTCGTGATGCCGGCGCAGTCGGCCAGGGTTCCCGGGGGCGAGACGTCCGCAAGCGCCACCGACGCAATCGCCGCCGGGTCCCCGAACATGAGCAGGTTCTTGTGCCCAAGCCGTGTGCCGTCGGGCAGCGCGAACCAGACCTCCGCGCCGGGGATGACCAGCAGCGGGCCGCCGGGATCGGGATGGTTCAGGTCGGCGCTGATGAGTTGGAAGTACTCATCCTCGGTGGTCTGGTAGTCCGCGCCGCCGTTCACGTGGTCCGAGACGACGACCCAGTCGAGCTTGTTGCTCACGGCCGTGCTGAAGACGTCGCTGAAGGCCCCACACGGCTCGCCCGAGTAGCATCCGTCACGCACGTCCGAGGAGTGGCCGTCGTGCGAAAGCCCCGTGTGGGCATGGGGATCGCCGTAGTAGAACCGATGGCCGTCGAAGGCGTCACTGGCAAGGGCTCGGCCGGACAGCGCCAGCCCGAGCGCCACGGCCCCGAACGGCCTGTGGAGGCGGGTGCGGAGGAGTTGGGCGAAATGGCGCATGATGGCTCGGAGCTTACTGTAGCGCCGAACCCCCCGCTGTCAACGGGCCGCTGACGGGCCCCCCATGATGGGGCTATGGTGGGCTTGATGTACCCAACTTCGACCCGGCACGCTCGCACGCTCGCCCGGGCGAGCACGTTGCTCGTGGGCATCATGGGCGGCTGCGTACGAGGTTCCCCTGATTCGCAGCGAACCGAGACCGGATCTGGCCCGCATCCGGACAGCCACCCCGACTCGGTCCTGCCGGCCGACAGCACCACCGAGAGCACCGCCGAGAGCGCCAGGGAGAGCGCAGCGGAGAGCAACCGGGACACCGGCGTCATCGACGGTCCCCTCATCGTCTCCTGGGGCGACCTGCACGGGCACTCAGGGCTGTCGTTCGATGGCTGCGAGGACCCCACCGCGCTGTGCATGCCAGCCGACCTCACCCCCGGCGCGCACTTTTTTGAGAACGCGGCCACCAACGGGCTCGCCTTCGCAGCGCTGACGGACCACGCCGAGTACTCGCGGATCCAGGTGCCGACGGAGGGCACCGACCTGAGCATCTGGGACACGGCCAAAGCGCTCGTGGCTGCTGCTGATGGCGGGCCTGTGGTGCCGATCCTGGGCTTTGAATGGACCGCTGGGCACACAAGCGGGCATCGGACCGTGCTCCTGGAGGATCCCGCGAGCTGTGAGGCCTACCGGATCCCCGGCCCCGCGCCCACAGACGGCGGCTCGCGGGCCGGCGGGCAGGTGACGTTCCTCGCAAACCCGCTCCCGGCGGTCACCGACGCCGCGACGTTCGCCGCGGAGGTGGATGCGGCGGGCAGCGGGTCTGGCTGCGTGCCGACACGGTGGCTCAGCTTCCTGCACCACGTCGCCTACTACCCGCCGGCGGCCGTCGACTGGTCCCAGTCGAGCTACAGCCTGGCGACGGACACGGTCGTGGAGATGGCCTCGGAGCACGGCAGCTCCGAGTGCGCTGACCCGACGGCGCCGGGGTGCGACTGGCGCGTCCAGACCGACTTCTACCAGCCCGCGGGCGCCGTCCAGGTCGCCCTGCAGCTCGACCACGAGCTTGGATTCGTCGGAGGCACCGACCGGCACGACTCCGACCCCGGGCGGCTCGACATCGGCGGCGGGCCGACGGGCCATCTCGTGGACAGCGACGGCGACGGCGTCGACGACGGCCCGCAGTACCAGTTCACGAGCGGCACGCTCACGGGGGTCATCACCCCCTCGCCGCTCACACGCGCGGGGATCTTCGACGCGCTGGAGGCCCGCCACACCTACGTTGCCTCCTGGCTCCCCACCGGCCTCTCCGTCACCGCGACGTCCGCGGGCCTGGACTACCTGCCGGGCGATGAGGTGCCCGCGGGTGCCCTCTCCGTGGCGGTCGATCTCGCGGACCCGAACGTGTCGGACTGGTCGGCCGAGATCGTCGACGCGACGGGCGCTGCCGTGCCGACGGCTGGGGCGGAGACCGTGCTCACACCAACGGCCGGCCAGGCGCTCTACGTCCGCATCGACGCGACGGTCGGCGGGGTCGCCCAGCGGGCCTGGGCGTCACCCTTCTTCATCCGGTAGGTTCACCAGCGGCCACCACGGGCCTTCAATACCCGGACAACCCCGAGATCCAGTCATCCAGCCGATGGATCGACGTGGTGTCCGGCGTCTGCAGCAGCACCGGCGGCATGTCGCCCTGCGCCATGACCTGGGTGAGGATGCTGGCGCTCGGGTCCGTGGTGTCCACGTAGGGCAGGCCGTTGCTCAGGTTCGGGTTGGCATTGTAGTAGTGGGCGATGTCGTTCAGGCCCATCTGGTCCAGCGGCGTGTCGTACCGGAAGTCCAGATGCAGAGTCGTCGTGCTGGCAGTGATGCCCGCCGGGTTGTGGCAGAGGGCACAGTTGGCGTTGAGATAGCCGCGTGCGAACACGGTCGTTGCGTCGCCCGTGATGGTGGGCGCCGAGCCGACCGGTTGACTGAGAACGCTCGCAAAGTCGGCGAGCCCGGTGTCCCCAAGCTGCAGTGGGTTCACCCCGAGCGCCCAGTCGCCCCCGCGCGTGCCCTGATGGCAATCCTTGCACGTCTCGGTGGAGGGGACGATGTAGTGGGTGCCGTCGCTGAGGGTCACCTCAGAGCGGAATCCGTTGGAGAGCGTGGCGTCGTCGCCGTCCCACACATAGACCCCGGGGACCCAACCGTCGGCTGTCTTTTCCAACACCCGGGTCTCGGCCGGCGTGCCATTCATGTCAAAGTCCTTCCAGAGCTTCGTCCCAACCGGGAACACCCAATTCTCCGGGTCAGTGGTGTCGATGCTCTGGCCCGCCGGGAGCTGGATGAAGCGGTTCTTGCCCGCGCCATTGGACCAGAGCGGGTACAGCGGCGTGTAGCCCACCCCGCCGTCCACCCACGACGTCGCTGAAAGTTTCTCACCTGCAGCGCCGACCTGGGCCCTGTCCGCCCGGACGATCATCTTCTGCAAGCTCCCGCCAAGCTCCGCGGCCACCACGGTGCCGTCGGAGAGCTCCTCCATCGACATCAACCAGGGCAGGTGTGCGAGCGGTACGGGCGCGCCCTGCGGTACTCCCGCGTCGTTGAGCGGCACGCCCTGGATCCAACCCGCGTAGAAATCGGACACGAGCACGTACCCGTCGAGCCGTCCGGCGAAGGGCAGCCCATCCATCCGCAACCCTGCTGACGGCGTACACACAAACCCTGAGTGATCGCCCCCGTCCAGATCGGCGTCCAGATAGCTCTGATCGCCGTCATCGTTGAACGAGAAGATCGGCTGGATGTAGTCCGGGTTCTCCGGCACACAGGGACCTTCGCAGGCCGGGAAGCCGTAGTTTGCGCCGGTGTTCCCGACCGCCGGATCGAAGTAGTTGAGCTCCTCGGTGGTGTCCACCCCCGGGTCCGGGATGCACAGACCGTCGCCGCAGTTGAGGATTCGCCAGGGGTTTCGGAGTCCCATCGCCACGAAATACCCGTTGCCCCACGGCGAGGAGAAGGCCGGCGACGCCACCCCGGCGTCCGAGACCGTCATCGCCCAGAGCTTGCCCGCGGGGGTGTTGGGATCGCTGTCGTCGATGTCCCCGACGGGTCCGGTCACGAGGTAGAGGATGGGATTCCCGGCGACGTCGCCATGGAATTTGATATCGCCCCCGCAATGCCCGGGCGTGCCGACCGGGCAGGGCACGGTGAGGACGTCCACTTCCCCGGAGACGGTCAAGGGGTCGAGGCTGTCGACGTGCCAGCGCTGAATGGCGCAGGTCTGGTTGGTCCAGACAAACAGGTTGTCGTGGGTCCCATCCCCGTACCGCGGATCGAGCGCGAGGCCGATGAGGTCGTCCGGATTCCCGAGGTTTGTCGAGGAGAGGATGACCTTGCTCTTCACGTCCACGTGGTAGAGATCGCCGATGAGCGAGGTCACGAGGATGGTGTCGTCGGGCAGCACCGCGATGTCGGCCGGCGCCGGCAGGTCGACGATCTTCTCAAACCCGTACTCGTTCGGGGCGGGGTCATCGTACTGAACGGACGCCGTCCCCGGCGCGCTCGTCAGCTCCCCATCCGACGCCGTGAGCGAGCAGACCCACGTCGCGCCCCGCGCGGTGTCCGCGGCGAAGATGGTGTCCCCCGCGAGCAGGTCGGTAGCCCCGGTGTACGGCTCCCCGTCCATCGTCCAGGAGACCGTGTAGGTGAGCGCGTCGCCATCCACGTCGGTCGACGGGGTGGCGGCCTCGCACCGCAACGTGTCACTGCCTGGATTCTGTGGGTCGGCCGTCGCCACGATGCTCGCTACCGGCGCGGTCGGCGCGCTGTCCGCGATGGTGACGGACGCTGTCGCTGTGCCGGTGGAGGTCTTGTCCGTGACCGTCACGTCCACCTGCACGACCGAGGCCTTCGGGAACGGCCCGACCGTCGCGGCATCGCTGGCCGTGGCGTAGGCGGCGCCGTTCACGGTCCAGGCGTAGCCCGTGGTGAGCGTGTCACCGGAATTCCCCGACGCGCCGACCACCGCGGTGATCGCGTCCGCGGCCGTCGGCGACGCAGGGGACAGCACGACCGACGCGGCCGGGAGACCCGGCGACTGGCGATGGCAGGCCACGGCGGAGCCAAGCAAGAACAGCGCGCCAACCGGGGTGATGGCGCTGCGGTAGGGAAGACTGGATGGCACGGGATTCCTCCAAGGACAGTAAGATAGCCGGGGATTCACGCCGCGGCCCGGCTGGACTGCCGGAATCGGCTACCGATCGGACGAACGGCCGACCCGTACGAGCGCCCAGAAACGACCGGTGGCGGCCCCCGCCCGGCGTGGGGTACGCTTGCACGCTCTTCGGCCCCACCGTGACGCGACGATGTACAATGGCGCTCCCGCTCGTCGCCTGCCTGGCCTGCCGCGGCTCGCCCATGTCGGCCGACAACGTCTGCAGCGCCGATTTTCAACCCGACACCATCGGCACGAACACCCGCACCGTGGACACCATGCTGGCGGACGCGACCGGCGTGTTCCAGATCCACGTCGCCGTGCGATGGGCCGAGCGGATGGGGCCGGCCGGGACGGCCCCGATCGGGGTGCTCCTCCACGGCGGATGGGACCACATCGGCACGCCCGTCACCGTGGACATGCCCCACCTGGACACCACCCAGCCGCTCGTGGACATCCACCTGGACCTGCCCGGGGGCGGACAGTCTGGAGGGACGGACGACGAGCGCGGGCCGCTCGCCGCTGCAGCCGTCGCGGCAGTGCTGCAATGGGCGCACGGAGACACGGTCGATGCTGCCGGCTGCCATCTCCAGGACCGCATTCCCCCAGCGAACGCCGACGACATCTACGTCGTCGGCGCGTCCAACGGCGGCAACCTGGCCTACGCCACGCTCACCGACGAGACCCTCGACCTCCCGCCTCTCGCCGGGCTCGTGACCTGGGAGACCCCGGTGGCCGCGACGTTCGCGAGCGTGGAGCTGGGGGCCGACCCCACCGTCTACACCCCCGGCGCATGCCAGTGGACGGCGGCCAACGGGATCCAATGCCAGTTCCCGGCCGACGAGCTGCTGGCGCTGCCGGCTGATCCCACCTCGGAGCTCTGCTTCGACATCAACGCAGACGGGCGCTGCGAGGACGGCGTGGACGCGATCGTTCATGGGCCGCCGAGGCCCGAGACCGGCGAGTTGATGCTCTCTCCAGACCTTCGCCTGGCGATGGACGAGCGCGGCCTGCTAGTGACCGGGTACGCCTCTGCAGCGGACGATGACACCTGGTGGGCGTACCGGGACGCCAGTCGCCGCGTACAGCTCCTGACCCAGCGGTGGCCGGACCTCCCAGTTCTGCTGATCGGGAGCGACGTTGATCACATCCTCTCGACCTGGACCGATCATCCCCACATCCACGGCATCGGGCAGGCGCTACAGGCCAGCGGCGCCGCCTGGACGCGCCTGAACCCCGGGTCGACGTGGCTGCCGGCGAACCATACCGAGAACGCCCCGGATCTTCCGCTGTCTTTGCTTGGGGATGACGGCCAGATGCTGACGGAACAGGCGGAGAGCCCCCTGGACCAGCCGTTGACAGCGGCAGTGTTCGAACTCTCCAGTAGGCACGCCAGTGGCGACTGGACCAGTGAGTGAGCGAGCCTTCCGCCGCCGCCACGCCTACGGAAAACCAGCAGACAACGGCGCTGGCGCCGGATAGCCTCCCCAGATGATCCACCGACGAGCCACGCCTTTCGCGGCCCGAATCCCCCCGACGAGCGTGTCGGGGATGCTTCGGCACGCGACCGGGCTGGGGCTGATCACGGGCGCTCTCGTCGGGTGTGTCCGGGGGAGCGTGCCGATCACCTCGGACGACACGACCGGGGACAGCACGGAATGGACCGACTCGGTGGTCCCAACCGAGACGGGAGGCCAGGGGGAGTCCGGCGACAGCACCGAGAGCCACGACACGTCCCGCACCTGCGATCTCGCCGACATCACGGGGCGCAACCCGATCCGGCTCACCAACGGACTCGACACCGCGGTCTTCTACCACCCGACGGACACCCCGCTCGCGCCCGACGGGTTCCCCACCGTGGTCGTCCTGCAGGGCTCCGACACGGCGGGCGGCGTGCCGTTCACAGGCGATCCCACGGTGGACACCTTCGGCTACATCCAGGTGGTGGTGTCCTACCCCGACGATCGCCGGGGGGCTGATTCACGCGCCGCCATCGCCACCGTGGCTCGCTACGCCGCCGGCCTGGAGGCCGACGCCGACGGCTGCTACCTCTCCGACCGCGTCTCCGTCACCGTGTCGAAGCTCCCCTCCATCATCCAGGGCCAGTCCAACGGCGGCAACACGCTGATTGCCACGCTGGCCGACAACAGCCTGGACCTGCCCCCCCTCTCGGGCGCGGTGATGTGGGAGGTGCCGATCGAGCCCGAGATGGTGACCGTTGAGATGGGCGGGAAGGACTTTCCGAACCCGTTCTACATGGTGGGGCAGTGCCAATGGCCCACGGATGGCAGCCTCACCTGTCCCTACACCTACGCGCCCCGCCTTGGCTGGGACCCGACCTACGCCGGCGCCGCGTCGCTCGTGGGCGCCGTGTACTTCGACCTCGACAATGACGGCGCCCTGGGGGACGCCGACTACCCCGTCCTCGGCGCGCCGACGGTCGATGGCCATCGCGCGTTTTCGCTGCAGCTTCGCGCGCTGATGGAGGAGCAGGGGCTGGTCGGGCCGGATGCGATCAGCGTCGACGACAACACGGCGTTCTGGGCCGAGCGCGACGGGTCATTGCTGGCCAAGACCGCCGCTGCGAACTTTCCGGACCTGCCGATGATCTCCATCGGCACGGAGACAGACCACGGCATGGCGATCCCGGATCACCCGCACGTCTCCGGCGTGGCCGGGGCGTGGCAGGACCTCGGAGAGCCCTGGGTCCGCGTGAATCCTGCGCCGTCGTACATGACCACAGCGCTGGGCTCTGGTCCGGCGTGGACCGACAACCCACCAAACTCCCACACCTACCCCGGCGATCCGGCGATCGTGATGGAGCCGGAGGAGACCGAGCTGCACCTGAACGCCGAGGTGTACCGCTCGGCCGCGGTCCTGGAGCTGATCGATCGGACGCTGAGTGGGGACTGGGAGACCGACGACCCGGGGGCGAGTTGACCCGACGCTCGATCTCCGCCGCCCGCGCCGGCCCCGTGGTGACCGTGTGCGCCGTCCTCGCCGCCCTCGGCGGCTGCAATCGCGGGAGCGCGACCGAGAGCGGCGCTGATTCCGCGACCCCATCCGATTCGCAGAGCGACTCCACCCCTGCGAGCTTTGGGCTGCTTGCGGCCGATCTGGGGGGTTCGTGGTTTGAAACGGCGACTACCGGCGTCACCGTCGCCAACCAGATGGACCCGGGCACGATCGAACCCGACCTCTGCCAGGACCGCAGCACCGGCACCTTCTGCATGATGTTTGCGGCCCACCAGCGCACGGCCTTCGACGGCACCGACGAGATCGCCTTCGCGTACAGCCCCATCAACATGGTGGACGGTCCGGATGGCACGGACGTCGACAGCCAGCAGGACCTCATCTCGCGCGTCTACGCGGTCGACCGGCAATCGCACGCGACCCGCTGGCACATCCGCTACCTCGACTTCTCAGAGCACTATCCAACAGACATCTGCAACTTCGACCCCGGGGATCCCTGTCACCCCTCCTTGTCCCTGCCGGCCGCCGAGTATTGGCTCTGCTCGTTGCACATGGTTCATGACTTTGTGGTGACGGACGAGGACGCCACCTCTGTCGGCCTCTGGGTTGCCGACACGCGCAACGACCGCATGGTCCACGCCACCCTCGACAAGACCTCCGACTGCGCCGTGGTGGACGAGATCATGAACGCCGCCACGCTGCCGGCCTGGTCGCCCTACCGCTCGGTCAACAGCGTTCAGTATTCCACCGATGGGACGACGGAGAGCATGCTTGTGTCCAACAAGGACGCCGCGAGCAGCGAGTCCAACGACGGATCGAGCCGGGGCAAGCTGGTGGAATGGCGACGGGCGGCGACACCGCCGGGGGCGACGTGGCAGCGCGCCTGGGAATACCCAGCAGCAGCGGGAGCGTACGTGAACGCCCCCCACGGCGCATCGTGGTACGACCCCGGGGATGGGCATCGTTACGTCATCTTCGCCCAATCGCTGGGCGCCTCGGACGACGGGTTCGGCGCCGGGTCGGGCGGGTCGGTCTCTGCCGTTCAGGTGGACGACGCCACCCCGGTCTACATGACCGATCTGATCACGACGGTCACCATGGGATTCCCGCGGGATGTCAGCCTGCTCCCTGGCAACCAGATGCTGTGGACCGACTCAGGCTGCATCGGGTTTGACTGCGGCACGTTGACAGCGGACTACATCGTCTCCGCGCCGCCCCTGACGGCCAGCGGGTTGGATGGCGCCTACTCGCGGGACCACTCCCAACAGAGTTTTGTGACGCTCCCCCTCGACGGCACCTTGCCGATGTCCTCGGTCTCCGCCTCGCTCTTCAGCACAGACGTCATCCCCCCCCCACAGTGACGGTCACTGGGTAGCCGCGGGCTGCCGGGCGATCCAGTCGTCCAGCTCGGCATAGAACACCATGTCCGGCCGCCACACGGAGAGCAGCGGCATGTCGGTGTTCACGAGCATGTCCAGGATGTAGCTGTCCTCGGGGTGGCCGAGGGAGATGATCGACTTGCTCACCGGTGAGAAGGGATCCGTGTCGTCGTAGTACTTGATCGGTTGGGTGACCGCGTCAAAGTTCTCATTGCTGTAGCGGAAGTCGAGTGAGACCTCAGACATTTGGGAAGGCAGGGCACCCGGCTGGTGGCAGAACGCGCAATTGCCGTGAAGATACCCACGGATGTCGCGGTACACCGAGTCCGTGCCGACGACCGTGCCTGCGGACCCCGGGTCGCCCGAGAACAGGCTCGCGAGTTCGTGGAGCTGCGTATCCCCGAGCTGGAAGTGCTCAAACCCGATCGGCCACTCCCGGCCCACCGTCGCCTCGTGGCAAACGCTGCAGGAGAACTCGGACGGGATCAGGTACGACGTGTTCGTCAGCTCCAGGTTCTGGCGCCGCCCATCGGTCAGGAAGGCGTCAGGCCCCTCCCATTTGTAGGTTCCGGCCACCCACCCGTCGCTTTGCTTCTCCAACTCGCGCGTCTCCACCTTCTCCCCGTCCATCGAGAAGGTCTTCCAGAACCGGGTGCCGACCGGGAACGCCCAGGCATCGGGGTTGGAGACGTCCACGGTCCCACCCGCGGGAAGGTCGATCTCCCGGTCCTTGTCGGCCCCATTTGCCCACAACGGATACTGGACCGTATACCCAAGCGACGTGTCGCTCCCCGCGTTCGCGTACGTTGTCGCGGAGAGGGCCAGGCCGACGGGACCGACGGTCCTGCGGTCCGCCCGCAACCCGAGTTTTCGAATGCGACCGGAGAGGTCCGCCGCGTAGATCGTGCCGTCCGCAGCCTCCGCCATGCCCGTGCTGTAGGGCATGTGGGCCAGCATGATGTCGTCCGACCCCGTCGTACCGTCGTCGTTCACCTTCATGCCGCGGATCCAGCCGTCGTAGAACTCGCCGTAGAGCAGGTAGCCATCGAGCAGCCCCGCGTAGGCCTTCCCGGAGGCGCGCACGCCAAGCGTGATGACATGCACGAACCCGAGCCTGCCGGTGCTGTCGAGGTCCTCGTCCACGAACTGCGGGTCGTGCTGATCCCAGTACCGGGTCGGCGAATCGTAGAGGCCGGAGGAGTCGGGGCCCTCCACATTCCAGAAGCCGAAGTTGTTGCCGGGTCCGGTGTAGAGGTCGAGCTCCTCGTAGGCGTTGAGGCCAACGTCGCCGACGCAGAGCACCGCGCCACAGTTCGCCATCCGCCACGGTTGACGCATGCCGATCGCCGCAACACCCGGCGTCGCGAACACCGAAGGCACGGCAGGCGTCGGCGTTCCATCGTCCGCGAAGTCAAACGCGATGATGCCACCGCCAAGGTCCGTGTCGTCCTGCCCGTTGAACCCACTGACCGGACCGATGCTCATGTACAGCGACGGCGTGCCGCCGTTGGGCGAGTAGAACACGATGTCGCCGCCATCCGCGCCGCCGGTCGGGCAGTCAGGCTGACCCAGGGCAGCCCACAGGT
Source organism: uncultured Pseudomonadota bacterium (assembly GCA_903844155.1). Classification (GTDB taxonomy): domain Bacteria; phylum Myxococcota_A; class UBA796; order UBA796; family SXON01; genus CAIUMM01. The sequence continues at coordinate 32,532 of CAIMSU010000320.1, forward strand.
CCAGCGGGTTGGAGACCGCGAGCGGCTCAAGGCTCAGGTCGTACCGGAGAAAAGCACACCCGGAGCTGGAGAACATGTAGAGCCAATCGTGCTGACCATCCCCAAAGCGCGGGTCCAGCGCGATGGTGGAGATGCCGTGTCCCGCGTCGATGATCGAGGTGGTGCCGACCGTTGCCCCGGTCGCCGGATCGAACAGCGAGATGTCACCGAGCAGGCTGGAGATGAGCAGCCGCTGGTCGGGGGTGACGAGGATGTCCGAGGGATAGCTGGACGTCCCGATCGTCTCCAACGCGTAGGCCCCCGCGACCGGGGCATCCAGGTGCCACGCGGCGCTCGCCTCGGCACCCCCGGCCGACACCGTGCACTCCCAGTCCGCCGCCCGCGCCGACTCGTCAGAAGCTATGGTGTCCCCTGCGACATTCGTCGTGGAGACGTGGGGGGCGCTCACGCCGTCCGCCGTCCAGGCGACGCTGAATCCCGTGGCCGCAACCTCGCCCGTTGTGGCCGAGCACACGAGGTTTCCGGAAGCGTCCTTCTGCACGGTGGCCGTCAAGCCGGCGGTCCGGTGGCAGGCCGCGAGCGCGACGAGGCCAAAAAGCGCGGTTCGAAGGACCCCTGGTGCCGCGACGGCCCGACCCCGCCTCGGAAGGCCCGGGGACAGGTTCCGGCGGTCCGACGCGGAATCGGAGTCAATTGTACGTGCCATGAACCGCCACTATCACGTCCGCCCGAGCCATCGGAGCGGCCCCGCCAGCCCCGCCGTACCGAACGGTCACGTTCGTTTCGCGGTCCCGCCGGGCCCCGGCGACCCGGTTAGCTCCGGCGGCTTCGGCGGTGTCGTGCGCTCTCCCCCCCTCTACGCCGCGATCCTCGCTCTGTGCGTCGCTGCCGGCTGCGCGGGCTCCTCCGAGGCAAAAGACATCGCGTACAGCGTCGATCCCAACATCGCCACGGTCATCCACGTCACGTGGTCGACAGCCGGGGCCTCAACGCAGCAGATCGCGTTCGGGGTGACGGACGGGTACGGCATGCTGACTCCAGCGGAGAGCGCGGCCACGACCAGCCACGAGGCCACGTTGCTCGGGCTGCCCGCCGACACCGCGGTCCATTTTGGCGTCGTCGGGACCGATGGAACACCTGAGAGCGACGACCAGACCGCACAGACGAACGCCCTGCCGTCCGGGCTGATGACGATGACGCTCGATTCGCCGATCACCAACCCGAACGTCGGCCCCTTCCTGCTCACCTCGCTCACGGACGTCGGGGCGGAGACCGCGTCCATCCTCGTGCTCGACACCTCGGGGAACATCGTCTGGTATCAGGAAGTTGCGGCGCGTGTGTTGAGCGTGCGGCCGACTCCCAGCGGCGGAGGCGTCGGGTACGTCGCCGAGCACCCGAACGTGGACGCATCCACGAACACCGTGGAGGCAGTGCAGTTCACAGGGATCGACACGTCGATCCCGCTTCCCTGGGCTCACCACGACCTGCAGCCCATCAACGACACGACCTGGGCGGTCATCCAGCACGACTTCAAGGTGGTGGACGGGACCGACGTCGCCGGGGATCGGCTGGTGGCCGTCGGCGACGACGGGGGCAAGCGGCTCATCTGGGACGCGTTCGATACCCTGACGGTGGCGCGGAACGACGGATGGAACATGGAGACGGTCAATGGCGCCGTCGACTGGATCCACGCCAACGGCGTTGCCTTCGACCCGACGGAGGGCACTTATCTGCTGTCGCTCTTCGCGTCCGACGAGGTCGTGAAGATCGATGGGCCGACCGGCACGAATGACTGGGTCCTCGGCGGGACGGACAGCAACTTCACCTTCACGGACGACCTCACGTTCGGGCCCCAGCACGCCCCGGAGTTCTTCTCCGGCGGCGTCCGACTCTTCGACAACGCCACCTCTACAGGCTCGATGGCCGCCGAATACACCCTCGACACCACGGCGATGACCGCGACGCGCACCTGGGATTACCAACCACAGGAGCCGCTGTGGACCCCCGTCCTCGGCGACGTGCACCGGTTCGACGACGGCAGCGCGCTGACCTCCTGGGGCGTGACCAACCAGATCGTCGCGTGCGACGCGGACGGCAACCCCGCAGGCAACCTTAGCGCGACCCCCGGCGAGTTTGTCGGCCAGGTAACCGTGCTTCCGAGCCTCTACCCGCACTGATGGGGAGCGCACGGATTGGCCCGCCGATCCCGGCGCTCGGCACACCCCTCTCGCGGCCGCCCTTTGCGGGCGTCCTCCGTGGGCGGGCTACGCCGCCTGAACGCCTTGTCGGCGTTCGCCGTCGCAGTGCTCCGGCCGGCGGCTCCGCGTCGGGCGCG